>QZLE01000063.1 GCA_004796365.1 Gammaproteobacteria bacterium
CAGAAGACCTTGCCTCAGTTATGGATAAGCCTAACGAGGGTGCAACCTGGTCGCATGCGGATATCAATTTGCCGATTGGAAAGCCTGCTGCTTGGATGAATAGAGTTGATTATAAAGATAGTGGGGAAGCTTATTATCTTGAGAATGAAATTGATGACCAAACGCAAAATCAGCCAAATGCTATAAACCCACCCAAAACTAAGAAACCAGGTAGTAGTTCTGCTTCACCGAATAAAGAAGAGCCTGCTAAGGAACATGAATTCAAGGCTAAGGGGTTTGGTCGTAGTGGTGTATTCAAGAGTAATTCCGCGCGCATGGTCCGAGGAAAAAATGGCAGAATGTATTATGTCAATGAAAACGGTGGGGGGTTTGCAAAAAACCCTCTAAGCAAAAAGAACCTGATGGAAACTAAGGAGAAAAGAGTATCAGGTGAAGTTGGTGGCAAATTGACTCTAGTTGAGATAAAAGGCTCTGAAGAGGTTAAACATAATGTAACAGAGTCTCTCCAGGGAACTGTTCAGGGAGATTGGGGGGACGCAACTGGAAGAATAGGTGTTCAAGGTAGAGGAAAAGCAGAGGGTGAGGTTTTTGTTGGGGCTACAGTTGATAAAGATGGCTTAAAGGTTGGTGCTATTGCAACTGGCAAGGTATCTGCTGAGGTGGCATATGCAGATGGTGTTGTAAATATTGAGGGAGCTGGCAAATTAGAAGGAACTGTCCACACAGTTGCTGAAGCTGAGGGAAAAGTTGCAGCATTAGTTTCTACTAAAGGAGTAGATGTCGGGGTGGGAGTTCGATTAGAAGGTGTTCTGGTACAGGGAACAGCTACTTTTGAGAGTGAGAAGCTTGATATTTTCGGTTTCAAAATAGGAGTTACCCTTACTGGAGAGGCAAATGCTGGTGCAGTTGGCGGATCATTTGAGGCTGGAATGAAAGTTAATGATAAAGGAAGAGTTGATTATAAATTGGGAGGAGGTCTTTCTGCTTTAGTTGGCGTTGGCGGAACAGCATCGGTTTCAGTTGAATTGCCTAAGGGGGTTAACGAGTGGTCTGGTAATGTTGGCATAGCTGCGCATGAAGTTGTTTCTGGTGAAAGGAGCTTTTTAGATGTCATGTCGGATTCTAGTGTGAACCCTCTTGCCAATGCGGGTTCTGCAGTAGGTGGTTTTATATATGATTTATTTGACTAGGATTTAAATTATATGAAAGAATGCTTTTCAGTATTATCTAAAGTTTTGTTGATTAGTTTGTTTATCTTTTCGACAGCTAATGGAGAAGAAATGAGTTTGTTGAACAATGAAAACAATAATGAGTCATTGTTAGTTAAGCAGTGCGATGATTTATGGGGCCAAATGCATGGCAAGTTAATTAACGATCCTTCAATTTCCTATAAGGAGTTACTTGCGGATTGGCAAAATATTGATAGTAAATATAAAGCTCTTGATTCTTATTATTATCATTTGGCAACAATTTACTTAGCTCTCAATGATATTGAGCCTGCTGAAGAAAATTTAAGAAACGCTATAGAAATAAAACAAGGATACTTACAACTTGCTGAATTGGCTTTGCTGCATGTCGAATTAAAAAAATTGATGATTTTCGATGTGGTTGATAGGTCAAGATATTTAACGCTTCATAATAAGTATTTAGAAGTATTAGAAAAGAATTCTGAGTCTGGTAATGCTTATGAACAGATTGCTATTCTGGAAAATCTTCTTGAAATGCATAGTGAAGCTATAGAACATTCAATTAAAGCAATTGAATTAAAGGAGAATTCTTGGGCTTCATATCGTAATCTTGTAATTTCTTATACCAATCTTGGAGAGTTCAAAAAGGCTGTGGATGCTGTTGAAAAAGCCTATGCCATTAATAAAAGGCTCTATTATGATATAGATTTTATGTTAGCCAGTGCGGCATCATTTGCTGCAATTGGCCAAGATGATGTATCAATGAATATTTTAAATAAATTATTGGAATTACAACCTAAAGTTGATACTAGCGAAGATTTTCATAGAACAATAGAATTTATAAATAAGCAAATTGATATGAGAGCAGAGTAGTTGTTGGGAGATAGGTGTCTACGATCTTCCCCTCTATTCAACTATTTAGCGGTGTCTTAAATATTTCCATTCCACTAATATTGAGCACATTTGATCAATATAATTGACTGAATTTTTTGGTAAAATTCAGATCTAGATATGATTGATTTTTGGTTGCAATCATTACTATCTGATTATTATAAAATTTTTGCATATAAAAATACTTAAATTTATATGAGGGTTAATATTTTGAAGTCTCCATACGATGATCATCCAGGTTTTTACGAATACGATAATCGCAAAACCAGAACTCTTTCGCCGATAAACAAAGAGCAACTTGAAAATAGGCATGCCGCTATTTTTTCTGAGTGGAATCTGAAGGATAAGTCTGTTCTTGACCTTGGCTCCTGTATTGGCGCTACTGGTCAGTGGGTACTATTTCATGGTGCCAGCGAATATACAGGTGTTGAGGCTCAGGAGTCATACGTTGAGAGATCCAGAGAGCTTTTATGTCATCATGGTGACAAGTGTACTATTGTGCAAAGTTCTATAGAAGAATTTTTAGCCAATAACACAAGGAAATATGACGTCATTGTGATGTTGGGCGTTATTTATGCGTTTCTTAATCACCATGAAATATTGAGTAAAATTACAGAAATATGCAATGACATAGTCGTTATTGAGGGCATTTATCCATACCCTCCTGTTGGAAATCCTAAAGCTCCAATTATTGAGATAACATCACAGCACCCAATGGTTCTTGCTGACAAAGAACAAAATATACGAGGTGTTGGCGCAAGAATTTCACCGTCTGCTTTAGAGATAATTATGGCCACACTTGGATTTGAACCAGCTGGTAAAATGCCTATTCCAAAAAGAATAAAATCGACACTTGATAACTTTTGTTCTGACCCCCAGGAAAAATACTTTGTAAGGTATTTATCGATATTCAGAAACTCTGAGAATATCTGTAGACTTTTGACTGATGAGCTAACTGCTCCGAGTGAGAATCCAGACATTCAGGAGTGGCGCGAACTAGACAAGAATTTGCCTTATGTAGAACCAACCAAATCAATAGTTACTGAAAAGCAATGGGAGTTTAATGAGGAGGTCGCAAACTCTTTCGAAAATGAGGCAGTTAACAACATACCTGACTATGAAAGGGTGATAAATACATCTATAAATTTTGCCGAACAGTTTGTCGATAAAAATGAAAAAGTTATTGATGTTGGTTGTGCGCTTGGTGAGACACTCAAAAAATTTATTGAGGCTGGTTACACAGATCTTTATGGTGTGGATAGTTCAGCAGCGATGCTTGCAAAGGCATATGTTGACAATAAGATCAAATACATTCAATCAAATGATTTTCCAAGTGAGCAGGGCCCTTTTGGGCTTATAACTGCCAACTGGACAATCCATTTTATTAAGCAGAGATATGAATATCTGGAGAACATGTATAAAAGCCTAAAAGTTGGTGGATATTTAATACTTACTGACAAGATGCAGTTGTCTCCCGAGGTTGATGCGATGTACAGACGATTTAAACGTGATCGCGGACTATCTCAGGAGTATATCGAGTATAAAGAAGAAGCTCTGAAAGAAGTATTGGTGTCTTATCCTCTTGATTGGTATCAGGTAAAATTGCGTGAAATAGGTTTCAGATCTGTTGAAATTATCAATGCAAATTTGTCGTTTACAACAATACTGGCAAAAAAATAGCTAATACCATTGGTGCAAGATGATTCCGTCATTTTATAAAACTGAACTTTATGGTGTCGAATTCCCCGGGTTCCCTAGTAACGCTGGTGCTTCATCTTTGGCATTGCAATTTCAGCTCGAGCAAAGCCAGTGGTTTGATAGTGCCAAGATTATCAATCATCAGTTTGACCAAATACGTTTGTTGGTTAACTATGCTTACAGGACTGTACCGTTCTATAAAAAACTATTTGATGAGCATAATTTCTTGCCTGAAAGTTTACAAAACCCAGAAGATATTACAAATATACCTTTGCTGAAAAGAACGGAATTACAGGAAAACCCTGAACGGATTATCAGCCAAGAAATTCCTAGAGAACACGGCCATGTGTTCGATGTTTCAACATCTGGATCAACAGGTAGGCCTGTTGACGTAAAACGCACTGTATTGATGAACCAGGTTTGGGACGGTTTGATATTAAGGGAGCATAATTGGTATCAGCGAGATGTTACGCAAGAATATGCAACCATTAAGTACGCAAAAAAAGGTGAATGGGAACCACCTTTTGGCCTAATCAGGCAAGGATGGGGGTCAGCTACTCAGCTTATATTTGATAATGGACTATCTTCTTATCTCAACAGTAGTGCGCCAATTGATGTTCAGTTAGATTGGCTTAAACATAGAAATCCAGCGTATTTGTTTATCTATCCAACTAATCTTTTTGAACTAGCTAAAAGAGCTATTGATAGAAATATTAAGATTGATAACCTTAAACATATTAGAACGAATGGTGAATCCTTACCAGATGGACTGCGAGATGTTTGCAAACGCGCCTTCGACGTGGAACTCTATGATATTTATGGAACACTTGAGGTTGGGTTTATTGCTTTTCAATGCCCTGAGCAAGGGCACTATCATGTTCAGTCCGAAAATGTATATGTAGAAATACTCGATGAGAATGATAAACCTTGTAAACCAGGAGGGATTGGTAGAGTTGTGATAACAAGTCTTCACAACTTTGCTACACCACTAATTAGGTATGATATTGGCGATTATGCTTCTTTTGGTGATCCATGTGAGTGCGGAAGAGGGTTACCAGTAATATCGAAAATCTATGGTAGGACAAGAAATGTTCTGACTTTGCCTAATGGTGATAAATATTGGCCTACATTTGGTTATCGTGAATACAGTAAGATAGCTGATATTAAGCAGTTTCAGATTATTCAGAAAACTCTGACCAAACTTCATGTAAGGTTGGTATGTGAACAAATGACTAGTGATCAGGAAGACAGTCTCAGAGAGGTAATCAGAGATGCGATGCGCTATGATTTCGAGATTGATATTACCTATCATGATAATTTGGAAAGAGGCCCGTCAGATAAGTTTGAAGAGTTCAAGAGCGAGTTGTTATAGGTGGAAATGTGAATATCAGCAGCGACTCGGAATATCTTAAAAACCTTGGACAATTGGTTATTGATCAATTGATAGCTTATCGAAGTCGATCAATGACTGGTGCAGATAAGGTTTTGGAGCTAAAGCCATTTCATGAACTTGATAACAAGCTTGGATTGGATAAATTTGTTCAGCAACAACCTATTTCAGTTCAAGAGTTTCAACAGTTTCTTGATTTATACTTGCATAATTCAATGCATATTCATCACCCTCGAAATATCGGTCATCAACTGGCTCCTTCCAGATTCCCTACAGTGCTGGCTGACATGATTGTATCCGCCATGAATAATGGATCAGGTCTCTATGAAATGGGGCCTTCGGCATCAGTTGTAGAAAGGTGGGTGATTAATTGGATGCTTAATAAAATTGGCTGGAGCTCTGATATCGGATATCAAGCTTCCGGTGTGTTATGTTCCGGTGGGACTATGGCGAATATAACGGCATTATCAGCGGCAAGAAATTTAGCATCTCCCTCAACCTGGAAATATGGTTGCAATGAACAACAGGTAATCTTAACTTCAGCGGAATCACACTTTTCAATATCAAGAGCTGCGGGAATATTGGGTATTGGTTGCGATAATGTGATAACTATTGCTTCAGATGATACAGGCAAATTATTGGTTGATGACTTGTCTAAAGCTATTACAAAGCTTCAAGACAGTGATAAAAAAATTGTTGCTGTTGTTGCCAATGCCTGCACAACCTCATCGGGTGTTTATGATGACCTGGTTGCTATAGCAGAAGTGTGTAATAAGAATAAAATATGGATGCATGTTGATGGGGCTCATGGTGCTTCAGCTATCTTGTCCGAAAAATATAGCCATCTGTTGAGCGGAATTGAACTTGCGGACTCCGTAACCTGGGATGCTCACAAGATGTTGCAGACTACATCAGTTTGCGCCGGGGCGCTGTTTAAAAGAAGTAAGAATATAGATGCTGCATTTACCGGTTCTGCTCCATACCTATCATTGGATGAAGACTGTGATTATCCGAATCAAATGAGAAGAACAATTGAGTGCACCAAGCCGGCTATAGGATTAAAGCTATATTTGACTCTGGCTCTTTTGGGGGAAGGGGAAGTTGCAAGCATTATTGAGAACCTGTATCAAAAAGCCCTGGGTTTCTATGACATTATCAATACTAGAGATGAGTTTGAATGTCTGTGCAAACCGGAATCTAACATTATCTGTTTCAGGATTGCTGGCAAATGCCGAGATGAGCAGAAGGCAATAAGAAATAGATTAATACAAAAAGACGGTTTCTATATTACTGAAACCGAGGTTAATGGAGACCATTATTTCAGGCTTACTGTCATGAATGAAGCTACGAGCTCGTCAGATATATCCACTTTGCTGGATCTGATTATTGGTTATGGTGATTTAGGGGGAAATAATGATCTCATTGATTAAAGGTAGTATCCCTTATTGCACCTTCCCAAGGATTGCTAAGGGGCCAGCCGCAACATCTTTAGCGTTACAATATCAATTGAACCATACCCAGTGGTGGCCTGAAGAAAAGATGCGCGAATTTCAATTGAAACAATTTGGTAATCTTTTGCGCCATGCTATCGAAACAGTACCGTTTTATCAGCAAAAATATCAATCCTTAGGCATATCATCTATAGAAAAGATTGATCAGTACACATTCTCAAACATCCCAATCATCTCCAGAAAAGAGGTGCAAGAGTTTCAGGCTGATATCGTAAGTTCAGCTATTCCACAGGATCACGGCCGAGTTGGAAAAGCCAGCACTTCTGGTTCTACAGGAAGGCCTGTAGAAGTAAGTACTACTGAGCTTAGCACCCTGATGTGGAAGGCTTTTACCCTTCGGGAACATCTTTGGTTTAAAAGGGATATGAGTAAAAAGCTCGCTGCGATCAGGTATGCACCACACGGTACAGCAGAGTCAACCGATAGGCCATGTTCAAAAGGGTGGGGTATGTCAACTGATGCGGCATTTGAAACTGGTGCTTCGGCTTTTTTGAATAGTAATGTCGATATACGTGCGCAGGCGGATTGGTTAATTCGCGAGAATCCAGAGTACATAATGAGTCACCCTTCAAACATTTTAGCTTTGGGGGAACACTTCCTTGAAAAAGGTTTACGAATACCAAATTTACTTGAATTTCGTTCCCATGGAGAGCCTGTTACTGAAAAACTGCGGGACGTTATTCTAAGTGCATTTGGGGTGAAGATAACAGATATTTACAGTACAGTTGAACTGGGTTACCTGGCACTACAGTGCCCTGAAAATGACCACTATCACGTCCAGTCTGAGGGGTGCATACTAGAAATATTGGATGACGATGACAAGCCATGCGCTCCTGGTGAAATTGGCAGAGTAGTTGTAACTCCGCTGCATAATTTTGCATCCCCTCTTATTCGTTATGAGCTGGGTGATTACGCCCAGGTTGGTGAAAAGTGTTCTTGTGGAAGAGGTTTGCCAGTGATTAAGCAGGTGCTTGGGCGCGTTAGGAATATGGTGCAATTGCCAGATGGTGGGCAGATATGGCCTGAGTTTGGGTTTGCCGATTTCGCAGATATAACTGCCATAAAGCAGGTTCAGTTAATACAACATAGCTTTGATTTGATTGAAGCCAAAATTGCTGTTACTTCCAGTTTAAGCGATGAAGATGAGGATAGGCTCTTAAAATTGTGGCGCAGGAATTTCCGCCATAACTTTGATATTGAGTTCACATATGTGGATGAAATTCCAAGAGGGCCACGTGGAAAGTTTGAGGATTTTGTTTGTAATATTCGCCGGAATTAGTATAAATCTTAAGAGGAATTTACAATTCCATTAGTTTTTCGATATATTGCTTTCTTCGTAGCATAGTTCTACTCATAATTTCCTGGCCAATGTTTACTTTGCTTCCGTCAGATAATTCTACAATATTTGATTTTGAGCGTGCTTGCTTGTTTATATGTAATGAATCTTCGATGCTTATACCTATGTTTGCCAATCTTTGCATAACAAATGCTTTTATAATTCCAAAGTTAGGCCATTTTGAGCTGAATAATCTATCGTATTTAAGCTTTAACGCCATGGCGGAAGAATAGCTCATCTCTCCATGCCGCCACTCAACATCACTGTTTCCGGCAAAGCCGTACCCAAACCCTTTTGAATCCCCTTTTTCTAGCATGCTAACATTTCTATTTTTGGACATACTTAAAGGAAATAAATTTACCGAATCAATAGGACAGTCGGCTGAACAGATCCAATCCATAGTTTTAATCATAGATTCAATTGGTTCGCCTGGCAGACCAAAGATAAAGTTTGCATTAATTGCAATTGAGTCCCCCCAGCTTTCTTTGCAGAGCGCAAGGGTTTCTTTTACCCTTTCTTCCCCCATACCCTTGCCGATTAGTTGTCCGGCTTTTTTATGTAGTGTTTCAATTCCAAAATTTACACCTACCATCCCCATTTCTTTCAGCATAGGTATCATTTGTGGATATTTTCTTAAAACATCAAGCCTGGCAAATGAAGAAAACTGAATTTTGAATGGTAGTGTAGTGAAAATTTTGTGCAAAAAGTCAATTTTTTGCATGCTGTCATTTAAAGTGTCATCCATTACCATATAATTGATAGTGCCAAATTTCTCGTAATTACTTATTACTTCATTTCTTAAAGTTTCTTCTGATTTGACCATATCACCAAAGGTTTTGCCTGTATGATTATATGTGCAGAAAGAACATTTAAATGCACAACCCCTGGCGATCTCTAACGGTAAAGTTTCATTCTGGAATATTAGATCACTTTCAACATAATCGATCATTGAGGTGTTAAATTTGTTGAAAGGATAATGCTTGTCAGTTATATACTTAATCCCATTGATTTCTGAATACTTTAAATGGACGTTATTTTTGCAGTGGTTTGCAAGAGCTATTGCTTGTTCTTCCCCCTGGCCAGAGATGAAAAAATCAATATACCCCTTAAAAATGGAATGGTCATTATTGAAATTGGTTAGTGCCTGACTGCCTCCAACAGCAATTTTAATTTCGGGGTTTAAGGTGCGTATGTAATCGCAAATTCTCTTAAATCTTGTGTTTGTCACTGCAAAATATCTATCTGGAGAAAAAATGACATTTAAAAGGGTGGACGAAATTCCAACATACAGTGTTTCTTTAGAGATAAACCTTGCTAATATTTGATCTAGTTCTTGGTCAGACATAAAACTGAAAAGATCAATGCACTGAACTGTAAAATTATTTTTTCTAAGCTCGGTGGCAATCCGGTATACACCAGCGCTTTTCATATACCCATTGTAATATGATACGTTTCCAAGCAGTACAATATCAGTCATAGTTAGATCTCAAGCCTATAACAGCTTAAATTTAATTTTTAAGTTAATGTGAAAAGTTTATTAAACTGTTGGTATATTCATCTCTGCGTCGCCGTGTTCGTTTAAATAGTTCGGCAGCTACATTCCTTTCTTGTTGGCTTTGTAGCCTAACATTGTTAGCACCAGATTTAAGGGATCTATTAACTCTGAGAGACTCATCAACACTTACCCCTATATTGTTAAGCCTTGGTAAGGCAAATGCATTAAAAACATAATATAAAGGCCACTTATTAATAAGCCTTGATTCAAAACGTTTCTTTAAAGCAACCGCTCCGCTAAATGTGAGGTGTTCATGTTTCCACTCGTCATGTCGCGCTCCGGAAAACTCGCATAGAAACTTTCCGTCTTTATCGGTATCCATTCTGCTGTTTTTACGATTTTGTGAAATATATAAAGGATGTATGGCTGCACAATCGACGGGGCAGTCATCCGAAATTAACCAGTCAAAAGTTCTATTGATGGATGCAACTGGTTCCTTTGGTAGGCCACATATGAAATTTGCGCATAAACTAACATCATCTTTCCAAACATCTTTGCATATTTCTAATGTCTCCTTTATCTTTTTTTCTCCCAGTCCCTTGCCAACAAGCCGACCTGCTTCTTGGTGCAGTGTTTCAATGCCAAAGCTGATACCTACCATCCCCATTTCCTGAAGTATGTTAGCCATTTCAGTGTATTTCCAAATTAGATCAAGTCTGCCAAATGAAGAGAACTGTAACTTAAAAGGTAGGCTGGTGAATATCTTATGCAGGTATTCAACTTTTTTCATGCTGTCGTTGATGGTGTCATCAGCAATATAGTAGTTTGTTGTTCCAAAAAGCTCGTAGTTTCTTATTAGCTCTTCACGCAGAATTTCTTCATGCTTTGTCATGTCGCCAAAACTTTTACCATTAAGGTCTCGAAAGCAGTAAGCGCAACGGAAGACACACCCTCGTGCTACTTCAATGCATAAGCTTTCTTCTGGTGAAATAATGTCATTTGGCTGGAACTGAATAGATGATCTATTGAATGTATCAAACTCATACTTTTTATCAGATGTAAAAGGAATGCCGTTTATAATTTCTACATCCAAGTCAGCACCGTGAATTAGATGATCCATTATTGCTAGTATCGCAGTTTCCCCTTGCCCAGCGACACATAAGTCAATATGATCTTTGAACTGTTCAAGCTCTTCTAAGGCGTGGGCTTCAATCTGCGAACCTCCCAGTACAATTTTAATATTGGGATTAAGTGTTTTTGCTTGTTCAACTATTGTAATAAACTTTTTATCCGGTACTCCAAAAAACTCCCCCCCAAAAATGCTCTTTAAAAGGGTGGTCGTAATTCCTAGGACTTTGGTTTCAGATGAGATGACAGTGCTGAATACTTTAAATAAAGTAGATTCATCCATTTCGGTAAAAAGGTCTATGCATTGTACAGAATACCCATGCGTTCTTAGCTCTGTTGCAATTCTGTACATGCCAATGGGTTTCTGATATCCGTATGATTTAGGGAACCCCCCTATTAAAACTACATCATACATCTTTTAATGACTCGGTTAGTTGCTGTATTTGATTCTGTAAATTTTGTCTGGCAATTTGTTCAAATTTATTTTGAAACTCAGGGGTTACAAAAATATTGTCGGTTTTAAGCATGTTTTGCAGAACACCAATTCTACCTGAAATCCATGCTTGATCGTTTAGGTGAGAAAACTCAAATCTTACCAAACGCTCATAACGGCTGTATTCATCTTCAGCGGCGGCAAATCTAATTCTATCCAAGTCATAGATTATTTTAGACGCGTCGGTAAGGGTTTCTTTATTACCAACTTGAATCATTAATTGCTGTGCATTAATTACATCCGGATTGATTTCCATTGCAGCAGTTTGTATTGCATATTTTATTAGCTTAGAACCGCGTTCTAGATAGTCAGGAAAAATTGGACACCAGCATGAGTATAAAAAATGTAGTGCCAAAGTTTGGCTAGAAGATAAATGAATCTTTTGTTCTTTACAGAATTTCAGGATATTTTCGATATACTCATATTTAAAATAAAACCTATGGCCTTCGTTATAATAAGGTTTTACGTATGCGTCTAAAAATGTGTCAGTAATTGAGAAAGGAACTTGTGCTTTCATGCTGATTTCCTGTGGAATAAATTGATAATTCTGGAAAAAGAAAATCTTTATTTAGTTATAATTAAATTAACCCATAGTATTAATTAAGAAAAATATACCATAATGCTTTTTGATAAATCTTGCTATCTTTAGATTCTGCCAAGGTTTTCCTGCTAGATGTTTTATGAAATCTTAGTAGCCTTAATTATTTAAAGGGTGAAATAAATTTGGTTTTATTTAATGTGAAAAATTAATCAAGTCATTAATATATTCATTTTTGCGCTGCTGAGTTCTTTTTCGTATCTCTGCATTAAGATTGCTTTCTTGCTGGCCTTGTAATTTGATATTTTTATTACCATACCTGAGCGACTTACTTATTTTGATGGATTCTTCAAAAGGTATTCCAATATTTGTAAGCCGGGGTAATACAAATGCATTTAATCCAGGCCTCTTTGCATATAGCTTAGATTCGAAATTTTTTTTTAATGTAACTGCGCCACTGAAAGATAAATGCTCATGTTTCCATTCGTAATCATGCTCGCCAGAAAATTCGCAAAGAAACTTTCCACTTTTATCCTGATCCATTCTGCTTGAATTTCTTTTGCGTGAAATAAATAGGGGGAATATGCCAACGCAATCTATAGGACAGTCATCAGATAATATCCAGTCAAAAGTGTTATTTATTGATTCTACAGGCTCTTTGGGTAAACCGCAGATGAAATTTGCAGTTATATTAACATTATCTTTCCATGAGTTTCTGCAGGTTTCTAATGCCTCTTTAACCCTTTTTCCACCTAAGCCTTTACCAACAAGTCCTCCTGCTTCCTTGTGCATTGTTTCAATTCCAAAAACCACACCAGCCATTCCCATTTCCTTAAGCATGTCTGCCATTTCTGGGTGTTTCCAAATAAGATCAAGTCTTCCAAATGAAGTAAAGCGAATCTTGAATGGTAGGCTTGTGAGTATTTTGTGAAGATGCTCAACCTTCCACATGCTGTCGTTAATGTTATCATCAGCAATGAAGTAATTTGTTGTTCCGTATAGTTCGTAGTTTCTTATAAGTTCTTCGCGTAAAATGTCAGCATTTTTGGTCATGTCACCAACACTTTTGCCGCCAAGATCATAACAGCAGTAAGCGCAACGGAAAATGCATCCGCGCGCTACCTCAATACACAGGCTTTCACCTTTCTTAATAATGTCATTTGGTTGGTATTGAATACTTGATTGATTAAACTGCTTAAAGGGGTAATCTTTGTCAGATATAAATGGTATACCATTTACAATTTTTGCTTTTAAATCTGTGCCGTGAATTATGTGGTCCATTAAAGCCACTATTGCAGTTTCACCTTGTCCGCTAATACAAAAGTCTATGTGACTTTTAAAAGGTTCGAGCTCATCAACATCTTTCTCTTTTACCTGAGACCCACCAAAAACTATTTTTATATTGGGGTTTAATGTCCTTATCTGTTCTGCAATAGTAATAAATTTCGCATCAGGTATTCCAAAATAATTACCACCAAAAAATTCTCTTAATAATGTAGTGGTAACCCCAACTATTTTTGTATCTGGCGAAATTACTTTGCTGAGAATTGTGAATAAAGTGTTTTCATTCATCATTGAAAAAAGATCAATACACTGAACGGTATAGTTTTGTTTTCTTAGCTCAGAGGCTATTCGATACATACCTACAGATTTTTGATATCCCATAGATCTTGGATACCCGCCTATGAATACTGCATCATACATTGTGTAACCATCCTGTCAGTTTTTTTAGCTGCGCAGTTACGGCATCTTGAATAATTTGGATTGAAGCTGTCTGCATAGCGTTTATCATAAGTTTGTAGTAAAGCTTAATAAAGCAAGGTTTGATTTGCGCACTAATTAATCGATCAGAATGTTGGAAAGTAATTCGTGTTTTCATATCTGGCATTTTAATTTAATGGGAAAAGTTAATTAAGTTATTAATGTATTCATTCCTGCGTTGCTGAGTTCTTTTTGAAAGCTCTAAATGAATGCTGCTTTCTTGCTGTCCTTGGAATTTTGCATCATTATGCCCAGATTTCAGCAACTTACTAACTTGAAGAGATTCTTTAATGGGGATTCCGATATTACTCATCCTGAGTAAAGCAAATGCATTTAATGTATAGTAAAAAGGCCATTTGCTCATTACTTTTGAATCAAAGAATTTTTTTATCGCGGTAGCTGCGCTATAAGATAAATGCTCATGTTTCCACTCATAATTATGCTCGCCAGAAAATTCGCAAAGAAACTTTCCACTTGGATCCCTATCCATTCTGCTAATTTTCCTTTTGCGTGAAATAAGCAATGCCTGAAGTCCAGCTGAATCTATCGGGCAGTCATCTGAAAGTAGCCAGTCAACTGTCCTACGGATCGATTCTACTGGCTCTTTTGGTAAGCCGCAGATAAAATTAGCAGTTATATGAACGTCGTTTTTCCATGAGTTTTTACAGGTTTCTAAAGCCTCTTTAATCCTTTTTTCACCTAAACCTTTGCCAACAAGTCTACCAGCTTCCTGATGCATGGTTTCAATTCCAAAAACTACGCCAACCATTCCAATTTCTTTGAGCATATCAGCCATTTCCGGATGCTTCCATATTAGGTCAAGTCTTGCAAATGAAGTGAAATGAATTTTGAATGGTAGGTTTGTAAAGATTTTGTGAAGATATTCTACCTTCGCCATGCTATCGTTGATGGTATCATCAACGATGTAGTAGTCGGTAGTCCCGAATAGCTCATAGTTTCTTATAAGTTCTTGACGCAAAACATCTGCATTTTTTGTCATGTCGCCAAAACTTTTTCGAGCGCTATCATGAAAGCAGTACGCGCAGCGGAAAACACAACCACGTGCCACTTCAATGCACAGGCTTTCCCCTTTCTTAATAATATCATTCGGATGGTACTGTATGTTAGATTGATTAAATAACTCAAAAGGGTATTTTTTATCTGATGTGAATGTTATGCCATTAATGGTTTCAACATCTAAGTCTGTTCCATTTGTTATGTGATTCATTATCGCAAGTATTGCAGTTTCACCTTGCCCGGCTACACATATATCAATTAAATCTTTAAATGGTTCAATTTCATCAAAAGCATGCCTTGCTACTTGTGATCCACCAAAAATGATTTTGATATTGGGGTTTAATGTCTTCAGCTGTTCAACGATAGTTGCAAATTTCGCTTCGGGTATTCCAAAATATTGCCCCCCTAATCCATCGCGTAAAAATGTAGTTGCTACTCCAAGTATTTTTGTATCAGATGAAATTACTGTGCTAAGAATTTCAAATAAAGTATTTTCATCCATCACTGAAAAAAGATCTACGCATTGAACAGAGTAGTTGTTATTTCTAAGTTCAGTAGCTATTCGATACATGCCAGCGGGTTTTTGAAAGCCAAAATATCTTAGAGACCCGCCTATGAATACTGCGTCATACATCGCTTAATGACTCTTTCAATTTGTCAATTTGCTGTGTGATATTTTGCCTAGCGGAATTTTCAAACTCATTCTGAAACTGAGGTGTTACAAAAATTTGGCCGCTGTTTAGCATGTTTGTAAGTAGGTTAATTCTGCCAGCGACCCAGGTTTTGTCATCAATGTGTGAAAATTCAAACCTAATTAACCGCTCGTATCGCTCATAGTCATTTTGAGATGCTGCAAATCTAATTCTATCCAAATCGTAAATTAGTTTTGATTTGTCTGTAAGGGTATCTTTGTTTTCAAGCTCATTTATAATTTGCTGTGCAGTTAATACATCGTGGTTAATTTCCATTGAAGCAGTTTGAACTATGTACTTTAGAAGTTTGGCACCACGCTCTAGATAGTCTGGGAAAATAGGGCACCATCTTGTGTATAAAAACTGTAATGCTAGATTTTGGCTTGGAGTTAAACGCAGCCCTTTGTTTTTGCAATAATCTAAAAGTTTCTCAATATAATCATACTTAAAATAAAACCTATGGCCTTCGCTATAATAAGGCTTAACATAGGCATCAATAAAAGTGTCAGTAAGTAGGAAAGGAACTTGTGCTTTCATGCTGATTCCCTTTGGAATAACGTTAATTTTTATATAGTTATAATAAAATAAACCCATAGTGTTATTTAAAAAATATATCACAATGACCTTTGATAAATCTTGCTATCTTTACTGGTGTATGTGTAAAAATTAATAAGTGCCTACTAAACTCTGTTTTTTGGTTATATTTGTAATTCGTATTAAATATAAACTTTGTATTAGTGGGAATAGTTAATCAGGTCATTTATATATTCATTTTTGCGCTGTTCAGTTCTTTTTCTCATCTCCATTCTAAGGCTTTTTTCTTGCTGCCCTATTAACTTTACAGTTTTATCCCCAGATCTAAGCGATTTACATACCCTAAGGGATTCTTCAATTGGTATTCCTATATTGGTAAGTCTTGGTAATTGAAACGAATTGAATGCATTAAATATAGGCTTTTCCGCAAATAGTTTGATATCAAAACTATTTCTTAATGAGACAGCACCACTAAAAGATAAATGCTCATGCCTCCACTCATAATCATGGTCGCCAACAAATTCACAAAGAAATTTACCGCTTTTATCCTTATCCATTCGGCTTGAATTTCTTTTGCGTGAAATAAACAGTGGAAATACACTGACGCAATCTATTGGACAGTCATCAGAAAGCAACCAGTCAAAAGTTTTTTTGATCGATTCTAAAGGTTCTTTTGGTAAGCCACATATGAAATTACCTGTAATATTGACATCGTCTCCCCAAGATTTTTTGCAGGTATGTAAAGCCTCTTTAATCCTTTTTTCACCCAAACCTTTGCCTACAAGCCTTCCTGCTTCCTGGTGAAGTGTTTCAATTCCAAAGTTAACTCCAACCATCCCAATTTCTTTTAGCATATCTGCCATTTCCGGGTATTTCCAAATCAGATCTAGCCTACCAAATGAAGTAAAGCGGATTTTGAATGGCAGATTAGTGAATATTGTTTGAAGAAATTCAATTTTCCACATGCTGTCGTTGATTGTATCATCAACAATGTAGTAATTAGTTGTTCCAAACAACTCATAGTTTCTGATTAGCTCTTGGCGCAAAGTATCTGCAGTCTTTGTCATGTCACCTATACTTTTTCCACCATGGTCATAAAAGCAGTAAGCGCAGCGAAAAACGCATCCGCGCGCAACTTCAATACACAGACTTTCACCATTTTTAATAATATCATTATGTTCATATTGAATGTTGGACGTGTTAAATTGTTTATAAGGGTATTCCTTATCTGATATAAATGCTAACCCATTTATTATTTCAGCGTTTAAATCAGTCCCATGAATTATGTGGTTCATTATTGCCAATATTGTTGTTTCACCTTCTCCGGAAACACAAAAATCTATAAGGTTTTTAAAAGGTTCAAGTTCTTCAATAGCTCTCTTATTAACCTGTGAACCACCAAAAATGATCTTGATATTGGGATTTATTGTTTTTACTTGTTCAGCAATAGTGATAAATTTTGCATCAGGTATTCCAAAAAAACTTCCGCCAAATACATCCTTTAATAATGTAGTTGTAACACCAAGAACTTTTGTGTCATATGAAATAACTTTGCTGAAAACTTTGAACAAAGTAGCCTCATCCATTGCTAAAAAGAGATCTATACACTGGACAGAATAGTTGTTGTTTCTTAGCTCAGAGGCTATACGATACATTCCGGCAGGCTTTTGATACCCCAAAGATCTTGGATGGCCTCCTATGAATACTGCGTCATACATCGCTTAATGACTCGTTCAACTTTTCAATTTGCTGTGTTAAATTTTGTCTGGCTGCATTTTCAAATTTATCTTGAAAATTAGGCGTTACGAAAATTCCTCCACTATTTAGCATGTTTGTTAGAATACCAATTCTGCCATTAATCCAGGTTTTTTCATCAAGGTGTGAAAACTCGAATCTGATTAATCTCTCATAGCGCTCGTACTCTTCTTGTGGAGCAGCAAATCTAATTCTATCCAGGTCGTAGATAAGTTTTGACTTGTCTGTTAGGTTATCTTTGTTACCTAGTTCAATTAATATTTGCTGTGCAGTCATGATATCTTGGTTAATTTCCATTGAAGCTATCTGAACCGCATATCTCAGAAGCTTAGAACCACGCTCAAGGTAGTCAGGAAAAATAGGGCACCATCTGGAGTATAAAAACTGTAATGCCATATTTTGACTAGGCGCTAAGCGGAGCCCATTTTCCTTGCAATGGTTTAGAAGATTCTGAATATAGTCATACTTAAAATAAAATCTATGTGCTTCGTTATAATAAGGCTTAACATAGGCATCAATAAAAGTGTCAGTAAGTAGGAAAGGAACTTGTGCTTTCATGCTGATTTCCTGTGTAATAAATTTATGATTATGAAAAAGAGAAAATCTCTATATAGTTATAATTAAATAAACCCATAGTCTGAATGACGTAAAATATATCACAATGGTCTTTGATAAATCTTGCTATGTTTATATGTATAGTCAGTGTCACTAATCAATGTTTTGTATGGGTTTTTTGAGTATAAACGTACTACGCATAATCAAAATCGATAGAGTTCCAAATTGCATTAGCATATGTTTTATGGATAATTGTGCTAAGTATTATTAGCTGCTTATCAATTACTTTATAAATACTATATAAATTCACTTGGCCTTCTGTTTGAGATGTTTTGAATGCTAAAAAATTAGAAAGTGATTGGGGAATTACATGTCTGATGCAATTTTTTTAGGAAATGTTTCATATACTGCAGGATATTTGAAGCCTGCGGGTATGTACCGTATTGCAACAGAAATAAGGAATCATGGGTATTCTGCTGAAACAATAGATCTTTTTGCATTTTTTAACGAGTGTGATTTGTTTCAGTTGGTTTCGAGATACATTACAGAAAAGACGGCATTTGTAGGATTTTCTTCTACTTTGTTATTGAATCATATTACTAATGATTATTTTAGCGTTTCTGATGATAGTTTTTTCAAACTTTGCAGGCACATCAAGGCTATTAACAGTCGGGTTAAGATTGTTGTGGGAGGTAGTCAGGCTTTACCTAGCTTTAATTCGCTTCACTTAAAGTATGCTGATTGTGTTGACTATTTTATATCTGGTCAGGGTGAGCTTCAGGCAGTAGCCTTGCTTAGGCATATAAAAGAAGGTGAAAGTCTCAATGTGAAGACAATTGATAATCTCAAGTATTTAACAAGTGAAAATTATGAATACCAGGGGTTTACCACATCTTCAATTGAGTATACAGAAAGTGATACTGTCTTTCAGGGAGAAGCTCTGCCAATCGAAATTTCTCGCGGTTGTGCCTTCAAATGTTCATTTTGTATATATGACAATAGGGGGAAAAAATTTGGTGATATAGTCAAGCAAAAGCAGGTGATTAGAGATGAGCTGTTAAGAAATCATGAACTTTTTGGGACATCTGTATACATGATAATGGATGACACATTAAATGATAGCATGCGTAAAGTTGAATACTTGCATGAAACACTAACTTCACTGCCTTTTTCAATTAATTTTATCTCCTTTGCGCGTTTAGACATGATATCCAAATACCCTGATATGGCAGTTATGTTAAAAGAAATGGGTTTGGTTGGCGTTAGTTTTGGTATTGAGACAATGCATAAAGAGGCGGGGCAGAAAATTGGCAAGGGTCTTGGTGAAAAGAAGGTTAAACATGCGTTGAAGCATTGTAAGGATATTTGGGGTGATAATGTTATTATCAATGGGAATTTTATTTTGGGGTTACCGCATGAACCGCTTGAGTCAATCAAATCGACAATGTCATGGGTTGATTCAGATGAGTGTACATTGGATTCTATAAATATATTCCCTCTTAATGTATCCAAATCAAGAAGTACTAGCCAGTTTGATAAAGAAGCAGCAAGTGGCAATATAATGTGTTTTGGTGGTGAAAGTGATTCAGAGTGGCGGCATCGGCATATGAGTTTCTCAGGAGCTGTGTCTTTAAAAAATCATTATGATCGGTATTTTCAGAAAAAGTGGCCTAATTTTAACAAAATAGGTGCCTTTTCAATACCAAGGATGGTCAATATTGGCTTTACGGTTGAGGACTGTTTGCAAATAAACAGGCAAAGCAGGTCAAGCAGTCCGATAATAGAGCTGGAAAGAGGCACTATTACTGATCTAAATAGAGAGATATGGCAACGAACGGTTAAAAGAAGAAATGAGTATATCCAGCAAAAGCTTAAAACCAGTTAGCCATTTATTATTAGATCTTTCATTTTTTTGTTTGCAAACCTTTTCTTGAGTAAAATCAACCCAATTTCCAGTATATTTAATCCCTGATTTATGAGATTATGTGCGGCTTGCGTATGCCTGATTTTTGCGCTGCGCCAGTCAGTTAATACGAATTTCGTAATATTGGATATATGAACAGGATTTTAAAACGCTTTTTATTGATCGAACTATTGCAGGGTATGCTGGTTACTCTGCGTTATATGTTTCGTCCCAAGATCACGGTTCAGTATCCGGATGAGAAGACTCCGATATCGAATTCATTTAAGGGTAAGCATGCACACGATATGTATGCTGATGGAAGAGAGCGCTGTGTTGCCTGTAAGCTATGTGAAGCCTCATGCCCTGCGAAAGCGATTAATATCCAGATTGGCGTAAAAGAAAATATAAGATACGCACAGAAGTATGAGATCGACCAGTTTCTTTGCATTTATTGCGGTGAGTGTGTTGTAGCCTGTCCAGAGAAGGCAATAGTGCAAACAACCGAGCATGAATATGAGTTGTATGCAGATGAACGCAGGTATATGACCAAGGAAGAGATGTTGGCAAAAGGAAAGAAGTATGATTGAGAATATTATCTTTTACGCCATTAGCTCTGTTACAGTTGCTGCAACTTTGTCTGTTGTCTTTGCGCGTAAATCGGTATACGCAATTATGGGAATGGTTCTGGCGTTTTTCTCTGCCGCCACGCTTTGGGTTTTGCTTAATGCCGAATTTTTGGCAATGATCCTGGTTGTGGTATATGTGGGCGCGGTTATGGTTTTATTTCTGTTTGTGGTGATGATGACAGATGCCGATACAGTTCATCATAAGTCATCTAAGTTCTTTTCAGTAATTCTTGCTATACCTTCTTTCGCGTTTCTGCTGGAGCTGATAATCGTTACCTCTAAAACCAACTATAAGGTGATAGATGGTGGAGCCGCCTTTGATGTTAAGGCGATTGGTGCAGCTTTATTTGGTGAATATATCTATGCGACTGAGGTTGCTGCTGTTATCCTTCTGGTTGCTATTATTGCCGCTATTGCACTGCCTGATATCAAGCCAGCTGAAAAGCTTGAGGATGACTTTGAACCAGAGCTGGCGAACAAAGACAACAGACTGCGTTTGGTAAAAATGGACACTCCTGATAAGGAGCAAAATCTTGAGGAGTCAGCGCAATGATAGATCTTAAGGACGTGCTGGTTTTAAGCTCTATTCTGTTTACCTTCGGTATCGCCGGGGTAATTATGCACCGTCGTAATCTGGTGCGTTTGCTGATGTGTGTCGAGCTTATTCTGCTTGCAGTTAATATCAATTTCGTTGCATTTTCCAACTCTATGGCAGATATTTCTGGCCAGGTTTTTGTTTTTTTTATCCTTACAATCGCTGCGGCTGAGTCTGCTGTTGGTCTGGCTTTGATTATTACCCTATATCGTGAACACAAAACGGTAGACCTTGATAAACTTACCGAGCTGAGAGAGTAGGGCGGATACTAAGATGGATATGAGTTATGTAGTTATTCTCGCGCCACTTTTTGCAGCAGCCCTTACTGCTTTATTTGGTGACAGTTTTGGTCGGAGATTTACCCACCTGACAACGAGTTTTTCTGTTTTTATAGCCCTTGTTGTTTCATGTATTTTGTTTTATCAGACCTATATCCTGCAGCAACAGCCTTACTATGCGCAAATGTTTAGCTGGCTGGAGATCAGTGAACTGGCCCGAATCACTGTTGGCGTTTATGTAGGCTCGCTTTCATCTTTGATGATGATAGTGGTGTGTGCTGTTTCCCTGTGTGTGCACATCTTCAGTATTGGCTATATGGAGGAAGACGAAAGTTATAACCGCTTCTTCACCTATATTGCATTCTTTACCTTTTCCATGCTGACCCTGGTTGCCGCCAATAACTTTCTGCAGTTATTTATCGGCTGGGAGGCAGTTGGTTTGTCTTCATATCTTCTTATTGGCTTTTGGTATACCAAACCATCTGCAACGACGGCTAGCCTGAAAGCTTTTTTGGTTAACCGTATAAGTGATATTGGTTTGGTATTAGGTGTGGCAGCAGTGTTTTATACCTTTAATACATTTGAGTTCGATCAGGTATTCAATCAAATCAGCACAGGCGCATCTGTATCCGTAATCAATATGCTCGGCTTTATGGTCTCCCCGTATGAAGTTATTGCGATTTTGCTATTTATCGGCGCTATGGGTAAATCGGCGCAGTTTCCATTGCATGTGTGGCTTCCGGATTCTATGGAAGGCCCAACTCCTATATCTGCGCTTATTCATGCCGCAACCATGGTAACTGCAGGTGTGTTTATGGTTGTCCGTTTGGCACCGGTATATGAGCAGGCGGAATTTGCCAGATTGTTTATTCTTAGTATTGGAACAATTACTGCAATTTCAATGGGTTTTGTTGCTATACTGCAGTACGATATTAAAAGGATTGTGGCATATTCCACCATCTCTCAGCTTGGATATATGGTCATCGGTCTGGGTGTTTCTGCCTATAGCGCCAGCATCTTTCATCTTGTTACCCATGCGTTCTTTAAGGCTTTAATGTTTCTGGTCGCCGGTTCAGTAATTTTGGCTCTCCATCATAAGCAGGATGTGCGCAAGATGGGCGGGCTAAGAAAAAAAATGCCGATTTCTTCTGTATGTGCAGTTATCGCATCACTCGCGCTAGTTGGCTTTCCGGGGACATCTGGTTTCTTCTCAAAAGAGATTATTATTGAGGCAGTGCATCATTCATCTGCTAGCTCAGTGTTTTACTATCTGGCATTGTTTGGAGTCCTGTTGACATCCATATATTCGTTCCGCTTTTTATTTATCGTGTTCTTTGGAGAGCACAGAATGCCTGATGAGGAATACTCGCATGTGCACGAACCTGCAAAAGTGATAACAGTACCACTGATGTTGTTGGCCATTCCTTCGCTGATTGGTGGTGCTGTGCTGTTTGATTCCATAATATTGGATAATGCGCTGGATATTGCTGCTTTTGCCGATAGCTCCAATCCGTTGGTTCAAAGCAGCTCAAATTTTAATGATTGGGTGGATATGTTGCTATCGGTATTTAAGCACCCAATGGCGCTGCTACTTGTTCTAATAGGTGCCGGTGCTGCCTGGCTTATTACCAAGTTTGATAGTTTCAGCGAACACAAGCCGATTTCAGTCAAAGGAATTCTGAGTAATGGTTATTATATAAATGAGCTGTATGCAACTTTCATTGTACAGCCTGTACATGTCATCGCGCACCTTGCTGACAAGGCCTTCGATAAGGCGTTGATCGACACTGTTATCGTTAACGGCACTGCTTTTGTGATCGAAAAATCGTCCAGAGCACTAAAGAAGATTCAAACTGGCTATGTGTATCATTATTTGCTTGCGATGTTCCTGTTTGTGGTGATATTTGGCTGGATGGCTATCCGTAATGGGGTGACACTATGAATCAGCTTCCATTGCTATCACTGTTGATTTTTTTGCCGTTTTTTTGCGGCGTGGCTTTATGCCTTATGCCAAAGGTTCGTGCAAACACGCTGTATATATTTGCGATTATTGGTTCAGTATTGACCTTTTTTCTATCAGTATTTTTGTGGTGCCAGTTTGATGCAGCTAGTGCAGATTTGCAGTTTGTAGAACGCCTCAGCTGGGTTTCCATATTAAATATTGAATATTTCCTCGGTGTGGATGGTATTTCTATCCCATTAATACTGCTTTCTACCATTACTACAATAGTTATTGTAGTTACCTCAGATAAGTCGAGTGAAAATTATCACCAATATGTCGGCCTTTTTCTGATGCTGGAAGGTATTTTGATTGGGGTTTTTTCAGCACAGGACTCGATTCTGTTCTACCTTTTCTGGGAACTTTCTTTGGTGCCGCTATTGCTGGTAATTGGCATCTGGGGTGGAGAGAACCGCAAGTATGCGGCGATAAAGTTTTTCCTATATACTTTTCTGGGTTCGGTTCTGATGCTTATAGCCCTTATATATCTTGGTATCAACTCTGAAACTTTCGCAATAGCAGATCTGACTATTGATGGTATCCCGCAGTTCTATCAGCAGATGCTGTTCCTGTTCTTTTTGATTGCCTTTGCAGTTAAGATTCCTATGTGGCCGGTGCATACATGGCTACCGGATGCGCATGTACAAGCGCCTACCGGTGGCTCGGTAATCCTTGCCGCAGTTATGCTGAAGCTCGGGGGGTATGGTCTTATACGCTTTAACCTGCCGCTGTTTGCCGGGGTTTCGCAAACATTTGCACTGCTGGTTATTGTGCTTTCGTTGATAGCGATAGTTTATATCAGCTTTGTAGCGCTGAGCCAGGAGGATATGAAAAGTCTTATTGCGTATTCTTCGGTTGCCCATATGGGATTTGTGACTCTTGGACTGTTTGTGATCTTTCTGTTTAAACCTTTTGATGCCGATACTGCTGCCTTGGGGGTGAATGGCGCAATCTTCCAAATGGTGTCGCATGGTCTGATATCTGCAGCGCTATTCCTTGGTGTTGGTTATCTGTATAACCTTACCGGAACCAAAAAAATCAAAGATTTTGGCGGGATTGCTAGAAAGGCACCGGTATTTTCTGCATTCTTCGTATTTTTTGCCTTTGCCAACGTTGCACTGCCGGGAACATCCGGTTTTGTCGGTGAATTTTTGGTGATCATAGCCTCATTTCGGGCAAATTTTTTAATTGCATTAGTCTCAGCCCTTACAATGGTGCTCGGAGCGTCCTATACTCTATTTA
>QZLE01000083.1 GCA_004796365.1 Gammaproteobacteria bacterium
CAGATAGACCAGTTACATATACCTGCTCAAGATCAATCTCTGGGTAAACGTCCTGCATTTTGGCAGGAGCTGCCATTATCGCAGCATGATCTTTATAGTTTTTGGTAGGAAGAGTTTTAATTGAAAACTCGCTGTTGTACCCATAATCAAAACACTCAACAGCTGTTGCTGCTTTGTTTGGATGTACCGGCTTCATTGGATCTGGAATAACAACGATCATTCCATAAGCTTCTGCAGCCATCTCCCAGCCTGCAGATTGCTGAGCTTGTTCAGCTGTTTGGCCACAACCAACAAGGTGGATTACAAGTGAACGTTTATTGGTAGACCCATCAGATGCTCTTGGTGCATAAGAATCTGGAACATAAGTAAATGCGTGTGTAAACCCTGCTATAGAACCTTCTTTCCACTGTCCTGCATGGGCGGTTGAGATGATTGCGCATGCGGCTAACGAGCCACCTAGCAATTTAACGAGCTTCATACTCTCCTCCTACCTGTTGTAGTTGATTACTGTCTTTCCTGAATTTTATAAAAAGCCCCAAATCATTCTTATTCCTGTCGACTGGGCACTTTTCCATAGTGACAGACTTTATAACCAGTAGATTCACCTAAGTCAATCAGATATAAGGAGTTTTTATGTTGCGACGCAGCGAGCTTTTTTTGTGAAGCAGTTGGCATTTTTACTGTGATGTAGTTTTTATTTAGTAGAAACGTGGGGTTACTGGACTCATTATTTCTTGCTGCTTTGCAACAACCGTTCATCGGATTGCATTAGTTATAACTGATAAATCGTATTTCTTTGCACGAAAATGCAGTGACATTTCAAATACAGACACTTTTCTTTATTTTTCAATTCATTACGCAGCAGAATCGTAACTTTCTTACCATAAATACCATGACAAGTATCAATAAACGGTACCTATAAACTCTAGCAGCTCTTTATAAAACTCCTCTGGCTGCTCAGACATTGGGTAGTGACCGCAGTTATCAATATATCTCAACTCGCAGTTTGGGATTGCCGCTGCAGTACGTTCACTGCCATCCTGAGGTACGAAGTGATCATCCTTACCGTGCAAAAATAATGTTGGACAGGTGATATTATGCACGCGATCCATCCAATTGGCCTCGTGCATAGTGACTGGCTGTTCGATAAATACCTGCTCTGATGCCTTTGCACTCAGATCAATCGTCCTTTTTAACATTTCTTCGTCGGAACATTGCGGTGCTATGACTCTAATAGCGGTGGTCAAGAAGTCATAATCAGTCATTGCTTTGCGCATCCGTTCTTCACCTCCATCATAAAGGACATGAAATCCATCTGCGGACATAGAATCCAACAGCACCAAGCCTTTTACGAGTCCTGGATTAGACAGGGTAAATAGCTGAGCAACGCCGCCCCCCATGGAATGCCCAACTACAGTAAGGTCCATTAGTCCCATGGAGTCAACAAAGCCTTTTACAAAATCGGCAAGATATTGGATGGTGTGCCTGATTCCGGTTTCCGGAGTGTGCCCGCTACCAGGAAGATCTAGCGCATAAGAAGTATATTCCTCAGGCAATATTTCCATGGTCTTTTCCCACCAAATAGTATTGGACAGATTACCGTGAATAAACAAAATATTCTTATCACCGCTACCCGTGGTTATGTAATGGGTTTTATCTCCATTGGCTTGATCTATGAATGGCATTAACTTCTACCTATTTAGTGATTCCTGTATTACGCGCTTTACCGCCCTTGCGCTCTTTTTTCTTCTGCCTTTCTTTGCGTACCTGGCGTTCAGAAACTTTATTGGTTCGATCTTTATAGGGATTATCGCCACCTTTAAATTCAACCCTTATCGGTGTTCCGGTCAGTTTGTATGCCCTGCGAAAAGTATTTATCAAATACCTTTTATAGGCATCTGGAACTGACTTGGTCTGATTACCATGAATTATAACCTTTGGTGGATTCTTGCCACCTTGGTGCGCGTATCGCAGCTTGATTCTTCTACCTTTTACCAAAGGCGGCTGATGCTCTTGCACAGCCATCTCCAGAATTCGAGTCAGATCGGAGGTTTGCATTTCTTTGCGCGCACTAGCATAGGCCTTCCTAACCGACTCTAGCAAATGCCCAACACCTGTACCATGCAATGCAGAGATATAATGGTACTTCACAAAATCGAGAAACTGAAAACGACGATCGATCTCTTCCTTGATACTTTCTTTATCGTCCTTTTCCATGCCGTCCCATTTATTTACTGCTACTATTAATGCGCGGCCGGTTTCGAGGATGTGACCAAGGATCGTTGCCTCCTGATCTGCTATCCCCTGCTGCGCATCAAGCACCATTACCACCACATTGGCCGAATCAATTGCCTGCATGGTTTTAACGATACTGAATTTTTCCACCGACTCTTTTATCTTGCTTCTGCGGCGCACACCTGCGGTATCAATCAAGGTATACTTTTCTCCGTCCTTCTCAAACGGTATAAAGATGCTATCACGAGTTGTACCCGGCATATCAAATGCAAGAACTCGGTCTTCACCCAGTAGGCGATTAACTAGAGTGGATTTACCTACGTTTGGTCTACCAACAATTGCAATTCTGACACCAGGATATTGGTCTTCCTCATGCTCAGCATCTGGGTCCATTCCTGGCAAGATGTCGACTACTTTGTCGACCATATGCAGCACACCCTTACCGTGGGAGGCTGCAATGGCTACCGGCTCACCCATTCCCATTCCATAAAAATCTGAGGCTGCGGCTTGTGAATCAATCCCTTCCGTTTTATTCATTACCAACATTACCGGCTTGCCAAGCTTACGCAGCTGGTTTGCAATTAGTTCGTCCGATGCGGTAATACCGCTTCTTGCATCAACCAGAAACAAAACGATATCGGCCTCACCTACAGCAAATTCCACCTGTTTGGCCATCAATTCTTCAATCTGGTTCGGATCATCCGCCAGGCCACCGGTATCAACAACAATAAATGGATACTTACCTACTTTGCCGCGACCGTATTGTCTGTCCCGTGTCAAACCAGGATAGTCAGCAACCAGAGCATCCCGAGTTCGGGTAAGGTAGTTGAATAGAGTTGATTTGCCGACATTGGGTCGACCGAGCAATGCAATTACTGGGATCATTCTTTTATTAACCGTTTGAATTCTGCGCTAATATAGCAAATATTCAGGAGTTCAGCCAACAAAGGACGCTGATAATAATCTTTGTGTGTATGGATGTTGCGGTGAAGAAAATATCTGCTCCGATTCACCTAGTTCAACAATCTTACCTTCCTGCATAACCGCGATGCGATGACTCAGTGCGCGAACCACCCGCAGGTCGTGACTAATAAACAGGAATGATAACTTGTACTTTTGCTGCAGTTCTCTAAGCAGCTCTACTATCTGCACCTGCACCGTCATATCCAGTGCTGAGGTTGGTTCATCTAATACAATAAATTTAGGCTTGAGGATAATTGCACGCGCAATTGCTACACGCTGGCGCTGGCCTCCGGAAAGCTGGTGCGGATAACGATGACGCAATTCCGGATCCAACCCCACTTCCTCCATAGTTTTGATAACCTGCTGCTCCCGCTCCTTATCATCAGGATAAAGATAATGCGCACGCAGTCCCTCATCGATTATTTTTGCTATCTTGCAACGTGGGCTCAGACTACCATATGGATCCTGAAATACCACCTGAATATCTTTTCGCAGTTCACGCATCTGATTCAGGTTTTTACTATTCAGCTGGTTGCCAGCAAACTCTATTTTACCTTCTGCCTGTTGCAGCCTTAGGATCGCCTTGCCTAGTGTACTCTTACCGGAGCCACTTTCACCAACCACCCCCAGAGTTTCCCCCTGGACAATCTCCAGCGAAACACTATCGACTGCGGTAAGCTTTCCTTTTGAGCGATTAAACAAGCCATGAGCAAGATCAAATTCAACTTTTATCTCACCTGCTTTAACTATTGCTTCAACATCTGCATCGAGCGCTGGCACAATACCTTTGGGTTCGGCAGCCAATAGTTTTTGCGTGTATGGATGTTGTGGATCTGCAAATATCTGTGCACACTCTCCATGCTCGACTATCCTGCCATGCTGCATCACATATACACGATCAGCCATATTTCTTACCACCCCGAGATCATGGGTAATCAGCAGCATTCCCATCTGCATTCTTTGCTGCAACTCTTTAAGCAATTCCAGGATCTGCTTTTGGATGGTTACATCCAGCGCAGTGGTTGGCTCATCAGCTATCAGCAAATCAGGATCATTGGCAATCGCCATTGCGATCATTACACGCTGTCGCTGCCCACCGGACAACTGGTGCGGGTAAGATTTTAACCTAGTTTGCGGGTCTTTAATCCCTACCAACTCCAGTAATTCAACAACCCTGTTGCGTGCCTTGTTCCCTTTTACTTTTTGGTGGATATATAAGGTTTCGGCTATCTGATTTTCAATTGTCATAAGCGGGTTAAGAGATGTCATCGGTTCCTGAAATATGGTGCCGATTGAACCTCCACGTAAGGACTCTAGAACCTGGTTTGATGCTTGCATCAGGGAATGCTCTTTGTAGATAATCTTTCCACTTGGATGACTTGCATATGGATAGGGCAAAAGTTGCAGGACTGACATGGCAGAGACAGATTTGCCGGAGCCACTTTCGCCAACCAAAGCCACGGTTTCCCCCTTATTTATATAGAAGGATACATCTTGCACTGTCACGGAATTATCTTCGCCAAAGGCAACAGCTAGGTCTGTTACTTGTAAAAGGTGGTTTGTGTTTTTGGTCTGCTCTTCCATGAGGGTTCCCTAACTATTCATCTAACAAGTGACAAGCAACCTGGTGCCCTTGCTGATGTTCCTGCAACTGTGGCTGTTCAAGCTTGCAACGTTCAAAACACTGTGGGCAGCGGGTATGAAAATAGCATCCACTCGGAGGGTTAATGGGCGATGGCACTTCTCCTTTCAGTCTATGCTTTTCCTTTTTCGTTTTCGGGTCTGCAACCGGAATTGACTCAATCAGTGACTGTGTATATGGGTGTTTGGGATCCTGATAGATCTGCTGCGCCGAGGCTGTTTCTACAATTTTACCTAGATACATCACTGCAACCCTGTCTGATACATGGCGTACCACTGCAAGGTCATGCGCAATAAAGATCAGCGCCAAACCCATCTCTTTTTGCAACTCTAAAAGCAGATTTATCACCTGTGACTGCACGGAAACATCGAGCGCCGAAACCGGTTCATCGCAGACTATCATTTTCGGCTTCAAGGCAATGGCACGAGCAATTCCAATACGCTGACGCTGACCACCGGAAAATTCATGAGGATAACGGAAATAGCTGTCTTTGGGCAGCCCAACTTTTTGCAACAGACCAAACACCCACTCGCGCCGCTGTTCTTCAGTGCCCATTTTATGTATTACAAAAGGTTCCTGCAGAATTATTCCGACAGTGTGGCGTGCATTGAGTGATGCAAACGGATCCTGAAAGATTATCTGTAATTCACGGCGCAGAGATACCATATCATTTTTGTTGAGCTCACAGATATCTTTACCATTGTATTCAACCTTACCCGCAGTCGGCTCGTGCAGTCGTAGAATAGTTTTACCAACGGTGCTTTTACCACAACCTGATTCACCAACAATTCCCAAGGTTTCTCCTTCATTAACATGGAAGGAGACATCATCTACAGCATAGACGTTTCCGGTATGGCGCAGGAATACCCCCGAATGGATCGGAAAGTATTTTTTGAGGTTGGTTACCTGTAGCAGTGGTTGATTCATAATGTGTGAGTGATTTTCTTAATCTAACCAGCATTAAAACCAAGTCGACTAAACGGGCTTAAAAAAATTTAAGCCCCTGCAGCTTCATCTTCCTCGGATACATTCTCAAGATCAAGCAGACGCTCACGAATCTGCGCCTCTATCTTTTGCGCTATCTCTGGATTATCCTCAAGAAACTTGGCAGCATTAGCCTTACCCTGCCCGATCTTATTGCCTTCGTAGCTATACCAGGCACCAGATTTTTCCAACAGACCTTCTTTAACCCCCAAGTCCAGAATCTCTCCCATACGGTAGATCCCCTGACCATACATAATCTGGAATTCTGCCTGTTTGAACGGTGGCGATACCTTGTTCTTTACAATCTTCACCCTGGTTTCGTTACCAACAACTTCTTCGCCATTTTTAATGGCTCCGGTTCTGCGTATATCCAAGCGTACAGATGAATAAAATTTAAGCGCGTTACCACCGGTTGTTGTTTCCGGATTACCAAACATTACACCTATCTTCATGCGAATCTGGTTGATGAAAACAACTAGGCAATTAGCTGATTTTACATTACCGGTAAGTTTACGTAGCGCCTGACTCATAAGGCGTGCCTGCAACCCCATGTGGGAGTCACCCATTTCACCTTCGATCTCTGCCTTTGGTGTTAAAGCTGCAACCGAGTCGACGATGATTACATCAACCGCACCTGAGCGTACCAACATATCAGCAATCTCTAGCGCCTGTTCCCCGGTATCTGGCTGTGATACCAGCAAATCATCAACATTACATCCAAGCTTTTCCGCATATTGTGGATCAAGTGCATGCTCAGCATCTATAAAAGCACAAGTATCACCCTTCTTTTGCGCCTCAGCGATAACCTGTAGTGTTAATGTGGTTTTACCTGAAGATTCAGGACCGTAGATCTCAACAATTCTTCCTTTAGGCAAGCCGCCGATACCTAACGCAATATCCAGTCCTAGTGAACCGGTTGAAATTGCTGGAATCTCCTGGCGTGGGTGGTCTCCCAAACGCATCACCGAGCCTTTCCCGAATTGACGGTCTATCTGTGATAATGCTGCGGCTAATGCCTTTTTCTTGTTCTCATCCATATCTATCTACCTATTCTTTACCTTTATTTGTATTTGGTGAAATATTCTACTCGTTACTAAAAATCTAATCAGCTAATATTTGTTTAATTTTATCCAGAGCATGATACACGGTTGATTTTCTTACATCTTCGCGAGAACCCGTGAATATCTTTTCCTCTGCTATAACCTTGCCTTTCTGCAGAGCCAGATTACCTGGCAGAGTCCAGGCAAACCATACGGTACCTACTGGCTTTTCTACGCTACCACCTGCTGGCCCGGCGATACCACTAACTGCGATTGCAATATCAACATCCAGTCGCTGTTTAGCTCCAAGAGCCATTGCCTGCACCACTTGTTGAGATACAGCACCATGCTTCTGAATTATTTCCGCAGGTACATTCAATAACTTATGCTTGATTTCATTGGAATAGGCGATAACTCCACCTCTGAAAAAAGCTGAGCTACCGGCAATTGCCGTTAGTTCTTTACCGATCCAACCGCCAGTACATGACTCTGCTGTAGCTATGGTTAGCTTCTGCTGCTTCAGCAACAACGCCAATTGATTGGCTATATCTTCCAATGATTCTTGCATGAGCTTGAAAAACCCTTTTTAAAATACTGTATTTTCATACAGTATAATCATTAATTTATTTAAAGCAAGTTATTCACTTAAGATCGCACTTAAATACCGCAAACGCACACAACCACGCATTAAAACAGACACAGGTCAGTAACCTTTATCTTCCACATACAACATAACACCTGGTATGCAACTGATATTTATAACTTTTTGGCTATCACAATAAATGCATAACCAGTCACATTCTAAATATCCTCAATCACACCATAACTCAAAATGAGAACTAGTATGCTTTTAATTACCCAGTACATTCATATATAATAATTTACATATTAGCAATTGCTAATTTTCACGGATGGCTCTCGAGATCTAAAGGAAGCGTAATTGTTTATAGTAGATCTCACACTAAGGACGGCGTTTATGGCTCAGAACAAAAGTTCTTTGCTTATGTATAACGCAACTTAGGAGATGGCGAATAAAGCATATTGCATACCTCGCCTATTTTAATTATGAAGATATCAAAATTACTTACATCGTCACTGGCGATTCCATTAGCGTTCTGCGCGTCTCAATCATTTGCTCTTTACTGTGGCACTGCTTCAAACAGCGAGCATGAAAGTGCCGGTAGAGCCTACTCAGAAACAAGTTATTCCTGGTGGTACTCTACAACCAACTATTATGCTAAAGGCAGCAATGACTCCCTTTCTAGCAATGAAACTCTACAGGAGACTTCTCCTGGATATTTTGAAGTTGTTTCCAGCTGCTCATCAGGTAGCGGCAGCACAATTCCTCCAACTACCAGCATTCCTGTTGGCCCAGATAAAACACCAGACAGAAACCCTGAAAACCAACTTGATGAAGTGATGAGCTTTTCAGGCAAAAACTACCAGGTTGCAGTTGCCGGATCTGACCTTGTTGCAGACAACAACGGTGACCATCAAGCCAACTCATTAAGCCTTCCTCGAACTGTGAGCGTCAAGATTCCTGAAGGCGCTACGGTTGAAGCAGCTTTCATTAGCTATTATGGTTCAGCTTATCTAACTGCTAATGGCGGGGAAGATAATACTGATGACACTGTAAGCGGCG
>QZLE01000021.1 GCA_004796365.1 Gammaproteobacteria bacterium
AAGATGAAAGACGGTATACATCCTAACTATAGAGAAGTTGTTTTCCAGGACATTGGTGCTGACTTTGCTTTTCTAACTCGCTCAACTATTGAGACAAAAGAGACAATCAAGTGGGAAGATGGTAATGAATACCCGCTGGTTAAAGTTGAGATTTCAAGCAAAACTCACCCGTTCTTTACCGGTCAGCAGCGTATCGTTGATACTGGCGGTCGTGTTGACAGATTCCGTAAAAGATACAAGAAAGCATCTAAGTAATTTACGGTATCAACAAATTCTTGAGGCGCTGCTATTAATGCCGCGCCTCAGTTTTTTGTGCCTGGCTTTCGGTTATTCGTTAGTCTCACATTCTTATACCAGGCATAATAAACTATTACATTTTTCTATTTCTTCCCTGATCTTGTAATATAATCTTCTGGCGAAGAGGTTTTTTTTCGAGGTCTTTTTGTGGATAAATGACCGGGTGTGAATGCAGTATAGGCGGGAAGTGCAATCAAATTTGGCTCAAATGGAGGTAAATATGACTAATAAAACAGTAACCATTACAGATAATGTTACCGGTAAAAGTGCTGATTTTACTATTCGAGACAGCGTTCATGGCCCTAGTGTTGTTGAGATTGGTTCTTTATACAAAGAGTTTGGATACTTTACATATGATCCGGCATTTACCTCCACAGCCAGTTGCCAGAGTAAAATTACCTTTATTGATGGCGAAAAAGGGATTTTATTACACAGAGGCTATCCAATTGCTCAACTTGCAGAGCGTAGCTCTTTTCTTGAAGTGGTATACCTGCTGATTCACAGGGTTCTTCCAATGAAGGAAAGCCTGGAAGATTTTAAGCGTAATATTAGTAAGCATATGCTGCTAAATCAGGGCATCCTAAACTTTTTTAATGGATTTCATTACGATGCGCATCCAATGGCTATGCTGACAGCCGTTGTTGGTTCTCTTTCCGCCTTCTATCACGATCGAATTGATATCTCCGATGCATTTCACCGCGAGCAAATTGCTTCGCGCATCGTAGCGAAGATGGTTTCTATAGCTGCTGCTGCTTTTAAACACATGATGGGGCACCCTATCGTCTACCCTGATTCCAAGCTGAGTTATTCTGGCAATCTGCTGAATATGATGTTTTCTATGCCTACAGAGCCATATGAGATCAATCCAGTTGCTGAGAAGGCGCTGGACCAGTTGTTTATTCTTCATGCTGATCACGAGCAAAATGCAAGTACATCAACGGTGAGAATGGCGGGTAGTACTGGAACCAATCCGTTTGCGGCTATAGCTGCAGGCTGTGCGGCACTTTGGGGGCCGGCGCATGGTGGTGCCAATGAGGCGGTTATCAATATGCTGGATGAAATTGGCAGTGTAGATAATATCGCCAAGTATGTTGAAAAAGCCAAAAATAAAGACGATCCGTTTAGATTGATGGGCTTTGGGCACAGGGTTTATAAAAGTTATGACCCAAGGGCAGTCATTATTCGCAAGACCTGCCATGATGTACTAGAAGCTCTTGGAGTGGACGATCCAAAACTTGAATTGGCTATGCGTCTTGAGGAGATAGCTCTTCAGGATGAATACTTTATCGAAAGAAATCTGTATCCAAATGTAGATTTTTATTCAGGTCTGATTTATAAGGCGCTGAATATTCCTTCTAGCTTTTTTACTGTTCTGTTTGCAATCGGTAGAGCTCCCGGATGGATTGCGCAGTGGATGGAGATGATTGCCGACCCGGACCAAAGGATTGCGCGTCCTCGCCAGACCTATCGTGGGCCGGAGATGAGAGATTACGTTGAGGAGTTCCAGCGCGGGAGTAAGTAATTCGCGCCTATTTTCCCAACTCCATAAACTGCTTCAGGGACAGCCTCTCCAAAGGGGCGTCGCTGACAGAGTCTAAAATATTTCTATGCGGGTCGTCGCTAAGAAATATCAAAGCTTCAATCTTATCATCCCCTGCATAGAACGTGATTAGATAAAAAGTTTCCCAGGAGTTTTTCCCTGCTTTGAGCTTGCGTTCATTTAGCTCAAAAGGGACAGAGCTGTGTATTAATTTGCGCTCTACCTCTTCAATGGTGTTCGCAAATATGTGTAGTTCAATGCTGCTGCCATGATGATATATGCCATCAAGGATTGCCCCGGTAATTTTGGGACGAAATTCGGTAAAGAGCTGCATTGCCTTGACCGCTGTTTGGCGAATCTGCTCCAGTTCTTTATCTTGTTTCATCCCTTGATAATTAAACAGTTCGGAACGTTCGCGCAGCAGGGCCTGAATCTCTTGGTCTTTTGGTATTTTTTTTCTGTCAGAGATACCAAATTTTTTGCATGCCTCGCGTCGGGCAAGTTCAATATCTATCCCTTTTTCAATGACAATATTTGCAGCTTCTGCGGCAATCATATGCTTTTGTCGGTTATAAGACTTCATAATCAGGCCCTGATTAGAACAGGTGATCCTCTTCATCCTTATTCAGACCATCAGTGGTTTGCCCGGAACCAGTAATAATGTCGGTTTCGTTAGCATCGCTGGATTGATCCATCTGCGGAACATTTTCTGCTCGGAATATCTCAAAAATGGCATTTGGATTGCTAGCATTGGTTTGTTGGCCGGTCTTTTTGTCAATGCGTACGGTGATGATGCCAGCTGGTTGTTTTAATGGAACTTGCGGTTTGTTTTTAAGTGCATCGCGCATAAAATCAATCCAGACTGGGAGTGCTGCCTTGCCACCGGTTTCGCGGTTGCCAAGTGAGCGAATTTTGTCAAATCCAACCCATGCCGTAGCAGCAATATCCTGATTAAATCCGTTAAACCATGCATCGCGCTGGTCGTTTGTGGTTCCGGTTTTTCCGGCAAGATCTGACCTATTCAGGACTAGGGCTTTACGAGCAGTACCACGCTTTACAACATCACGCATCATGCTGGTCAGCAGATAGATATTGCGTTCATCTACTACTCGGGGGGCGATATTGGTAGCAAGTGCAGTAAGGTAGGTGTCTTCGTCGCTTGTCTGGTTATTGTCTGATGCCTCGCAGGATTTGCAAACTTTTAGAGGGGTCGAGCTAAATACAATATTTCCGTTGCTGTCTTCAATGCGATCAATAAAGTACGGATCAACCTTATAGCCGCCATTGGCAATTACTGAATAGCTGGAAACCATTTGCAGCGGTGTTACATTTGCACTTCCTAGGGCTAGAGAAAGGTCGTTTGGCAGCTGCTCTTTGCTGAATCCAAATTTTTGTAAATGATTTATCCCCTCACTGGTGCCGATTGCTCTTAGCAAGCGTATTGAAACTAGATTGCGGGAGAAGGTTAGGGCATCCCGAAGGCGAGTTGGCCCATAGAAATGGCCAGAGTAATTTTCCGGGCGCCAGGTATTTTCCAGTGCAGAATCTTCAAAAACTACCGGGGCATCATTTATCAAAGACGCAGTGGTGTAGCCTTTGCTAAGCGCTGCAGAATATATAAAAGGCTTAATGCCAGAACCAGGTTGGCGTTGAGCTTGGGTGACACGATTAAACTTGCTGGTGTAATAATCAAATCCTCCCACTAGGGCGATGATAGCTCCGTTATTTGGATTCATTGCAACAAACGCACCTGAAACCTCAGGTACCTGGCTGAGAATGTAGGAATTTGTTTCAATATCGTCCTTTATAGTTTTCTCTTTACGAACTCTTATTAGGTCCCCGGGCGCAAGCACATCGCTGACCTTTTTTATTTGCGGCCCCCTGGTATTGTCAGAAATATATTTTCTTGCCCACTTTAGTCCGTCTATCTTGATCGTTGCTCTGGTTCCATCTGGTAGGAATAATTGAGCAGAGTTTTCGTCTACCCCGGTTACAACCGCAGGTAATAAATTACCTACCGATCCATAGTCGGCGACAATAGATCCCAGCTCTTCCAAGTCGATAATATTAACATCCGGAATATTACCTTCAGGGCCCTTGTATCCGTGGCGCATATCATAATTAATTAGGGCGGTTTTTAATGCCTTTTGTGCACTTAGCTGTAAATCAGAGCTGATTGTGGTAAACACTTTGTATCCGTCGGTATAGGCCTTATCTCCAAATTGCTTAATTGATTTATTACGCACCATTTCTGCGATATATGGTGATTCTGCCTCGGTGGCCTGGCCGTGGAGCTTAGCACTAATAGGTTGCTTGTTCGCGTGTTCAAATTCTTCTTGAGTGATAAATCCAAGCTTGAGCATGCGGCGCAAGACATAACCTCTTCTGCCTTTGGCTCGTACCGGATTTGAAATTGGGTTATTGGCTGAAGGCGCTTTGGGTAGGCCTGCTATCATGGCGGCTTGCTCTAGTGAAAGTAGGTTCACAGGTTTGCCATAGTAAACTTGCGCAGCAGCGCCGATGCCGTAAGCTCTGTTACCTAGAAAGATTCTGTTCAGATAAAGTTCGATAATCTCATTCTTGCTAAATTCCTGTTCGATCTTCAAGGAGAGAAAGATTTCCTTTAACTTACGAATGTAGGTTTTTTCCTTGGTGAGAAAAAAGTTTCTGGCAACCTGCATGGTAATGGTGCTGCCACCGGATCCTTTTTCACCTGTCTTAATGATATGCCAAATCGCGCGCAGAATTCCCTGGTAATCAACACCTGGGTGGGTAAAGAAACGCTCGTCCTCTGCTGCCAAAAAGGCATTAATCATTTGAGAGGGAATTTTTTCATACTTAAGCGGTGCACGCCTTTTTTTGCCAAATTCACCTATAAGCTTATTATCAGAAGTATATATTCGAAGTGGTACAGATAGTTTTATGTCTTTTAATGTCGAAACTTCCGGTAGGTCAGGCTTGATAATAAGGTAAGAAATATAAAGTGAAGCTGCCCCTAAAAGCGAACAGGTTATCAAAAAAATCACAAAATATTTAAGTGGGCGGTAAAAAAACTTCATATTTGGGTTTCTTTTACTAAAATTAAATTATGTATGGATAAAGAAAATAGCAGATTTTGATTTTTTTTGGTATTTGGCAGTTAAATATAGGCTTATTTAGCGGCTGAAATGGCAAAAAATACTTGGGGACAAGGCCTTTTTTTAAAAGAAATTGTGTTTCCGGGTTGATATATATCAAAGTCTGTTATTTAATGCTATTAATAAGGAAGATTATTAAACTCCCGGTCAGATAAGAAAAAAAAGGAATCAAAGTGCCCCTATTCACAAAAAAATCTCCAACCCTGTTGGGGATTGATATCAGTTCAACAGCTGTGAAATTGATAGAGCTTCGCAAGACAGATAAGAAGTATTGCGTTGAAAGCTATGCTGTGGAGCCTTTGCCAGCTTCGGCTGTTGTCGAGAAAAATATATCTGATGTTGAGGCAGTTTCGGAGAGTATTCGCCGTGCGGTGAAAAGGTCTGGAACCAAAGCCAAGCATGCAGCAGTAGCGGTGCCGGGCTCAGCCTCAATCAGTAAGGTCATTAGTATGCCGGCTGATGTTAATGATTCTGAGATGCAGGCAAACATCGAACTGCAGGCAGATCAATATGTGCCGTATCCTTTGGATGAGGTTGCCCTGGACTTTGAAGTACTGGGCCCCACTGAAGGTAATCCGGATAATGTTGATGTATTGCTTGTGGCTTGCCGAGATGAAAATGTTGACATCAGGCGTGATGCGCTGGAAAGTGCAGGCTTGACGGCAAAGGTGGTAGATGTAGAAAGCTATGCAATGGAAAATGCTTTTTCACTCATAGCTGAGCAGTTACCAAAGCAGGGTGCAGATCAAACCGTTGCCGTGATCGATATTGGAGCCACTGTCACAACTCTAAATATCATGCATGATAATGCAATTGTTTATACACGAGAGCAGGTTTTTGGTGGTAGGCAGCTTACTGAAGAGATCATGCGCCGCTATGGCCTGTCATATGAAGAGGCAGGAATTGCAAAGCGTCAGGGAGGCTTGCCTGACAATTATGAGCTTGAGGTGCTGGAACCATTTAAAGAAACTCTGGTGCAGCAGGTAGTAAGATCATTGCAGTTTTTCTTTGCCAATAATCAACACGGTAATGTGGACCACATTGTGTTGGCTGGAGGTAGTGCTACGATTCCAGGTATAAGTGAGTTGATTGAATCAACTCCTAGTATTGCTACCGAGACTTCAATAGCTAATCCGTTTGCATCAATGTTGCTAGCCAAGAAGATTAAACCGCAAATTCTTGCAAACGATGCTCCATCACTAATGGTTGCGTGCGGCCTTGCATTAAGGAGCTTTGACTAATGACACAGATAAATTTATTACCATGGCGTGAGGAGCTAAGGGCAGAAAAGCAAACTGAGTTTGCTGTCTTAACCGTTGTGGTTGCAGTTATTGCAGGTTTGGTATGTCTTGCTGTGCATATGTTTAATGAGCACCAGATTGATAATCAGAATAAGCGTAATAATATGATCCAGCAAGAGATTACTATAGTTGATAGGAAAATCAAAGAAATCAAGGATATAGAAGAGCGCAAAGAGGCTTTGGAAGCCAGAATTGGGGTGATTGAAGGGTTGCAGTCTGGCCGGCCGGAGATGGTACGACTTTTTAATGAGTTTATCCGTATCGTACCAAAAGAAGTTTATATTGAAAGCTTTGAGCAAAAAGGCGGGCAGCTGACGATCAAAGGGGTTGCCTTGTCGCAGTCTAGGGTGTCTGAATATATGGAAAATCTGGATAAGTCACCAATTTTCGGTATTCCAAAGCTAAAAGTTATTACTGCTAAAAGTGAAGGGCAGACAAAGCGTTTTCTTTTTACCTTACAGGTTAAGCTGGCTAGTAAAGAAAAGACAGAGGATCAATAATCGCTGAAGTAAATTAAGCGATAGATAAACATAGGAAGGTATAAAAGTGGATCTTTCTGAATTAAACAATCTGGAGTTAAGCAATATTGGCAGTTGGCCGTTTCCGGCCAAGGTGATTATTTGGGTGCTGCTGTTTGTTGCAGCATTAGGAGCCGCCTGGCATTTTGATTGGCAAAATCAGTACACCGAACTGGAAAAGGTAAAGCAGCTTGAGGATGAAAAACTCAAGGAATTTGAAGTTAAGCAAAAAAAGGCGGCAAACCTTGATGAGCTTAAAAAGCAGCTGGCGATGATGGAAGAGATGTTTGATGACATGATTAGTCGCCTTCCTACCAAGATTGAGGTTGAATCATTTGTACGCGATATTTCCCAGACAGGAGCGGCAAGTGCACTAGAATTTCAGCTGGTTAAGCCAGAGGATGAAAAGGTAAAAGAGGAATATGTCGAGCTGCCGATTTCATTAAAACTTGTCGGTGATTTTCATGAATTTGGTATGTTTGTCAGTGGAATAGCTGCCTTGCCAAGGATTGTTACACTGCAAGACTTTTCAATTAGTCGCGGTAAAGATGGTGGGAAACTTTCGATGAGCGTAAAAGCTAAGACATTTAGATATAGAGACAAGGGAGAGTAGTATGGATAAAAAATCAAAATACTCTGTTGTCGCTGCGGTATCAAAAAAAGCTTTAGTAGTCTTGTTAGGTGGAGCCTCCATGCTTCTTGGAGGATGTATTGGTGGAAGTGATAATGAAGACCTGCGTCAGGAGATTGAGAATATCAAAGCCAGGCCTGGGGGTAAGATCGGTGCTCCACCACAGATAAAACCAGTTGAAAAAGTTGTTTATTCTATGGAAGGGATTGCAGATCCGTTTAAAGTGATAGTGATTGGTGGGGGCCCGATAAGAGATGAAGTTTATGACCCAAGTATAGACAATAGATTCTGTCCCGACCCGGATAGATCAAGAGAAGTGCTTGAAGGCTATACTCTGGATTCACTTGCTATGGTAGGGATTATGTCACAGGATGAAAGTACTTGGGCTCTGGTTAGGTCACCCGAAGGTACAGTACATCGACTCAAAGTTGGTGAACATATGGGACAGAATTCTGGAAAGATAACCAGTATTGAAAGCACTAAAATAGAATTAGTTGAGAGAGTTAGGACAGGGAAGCGTTGCAAACTTCGTGATGCGGTACTTACCTTAAATGATGCAGGCAAATAAGAAAATTCCGGCGAGGATATAACTATGAAAAGATGTATGAAATTGCTAACTAAACTGAGCCCTGGAAACAGGATGTTAACCAAAGGTTTGGCTCTAGTGTTTGGTGTGCTGCTGAGCAGTGCAGTATCCGCAAATGAGCTCAAAGATATATCTGTGTCATCCCTTTCTGGAGAGAGAGTTCAGGTAGTATTTGAACTTGCATCGCCGCTAAACGGGGAGCCAAACAGCTTTACTATCGGTGATCCTGCAAGGGTTTCGGTTGATTTTGTTGATACGGCCAACAAGTTGGATAAAAAATCGCTGGATATCGGAGTTGGGGTAGCGCAAAAGGTTACAACCGCCGAAGCCGGAGGCCGGACCAGAGCGGTTATCTACCTAACTGAGCAAGTTCCATATACAGTGGTTTCCAAGGATAACAAAGTTGCCCTGATTTTAGGAACGGTAGAAGCAGCCAAGCCTGCGGTTCAACAAGCTGTTACTCAAAGCAAGCCAGAAACATCAACGGCACCAGCCAAAACCATGGAAAAGCCAATGGAAAAAATGGAAGGACCACACGTTGAATACCTTGATTTCAGAAGAGGGGAGTCTGGAGAAGGTCGCGTGATTATCTCACTTTCAGATGCAACTGTTCCTGTAGATGTTCGCAGTGAGGCTGGACAGGTTATTGTAGATTTTGCTGAGACTCAGGTTCCTGCCGAGCTGATTAAGCGCCTGGATGTAATGGATTTCGGAACCCCAGTAAAAACTATTGATACCGGCATGAGAGATGGTAATACCCGTATTGTTATCTCGCCATCAACAGAATTTTATGAGCAGTTGGCGTATCAGTCAGATAAACTGCTTACTATCGAGCTAAGACCTTTGACCAAAGATGAAAAGGAAGAAATTGAGCGCGAAAATGCCGTATTTACCGGCGACAGGCTAACTCTGAACTTCCAGAATATTGAAGTTAGGGCGGTGTTGCAGTTGATTGCAGATTTTACTGGTATGAATGTAGTGGTAAGCGACTCTGTTGGCGGTAGCCTAACCCTAAGGCTGCAAAATGTGCCTTGGGATCAGGCACTGGATATCATTTTGAAGACAAAAGGTCTATCAATGCGCCAAAATGGTAACGTGATTTTGATTGCACCAACAGAAGAACTGGCTTCTCAGGAAAAGCTCGAGCTGCAATCACAAAAGCAGATCGAAGAATTAGCCCCACTTAGAACTGAATTTATTGAGATCAACTATGCCAAGGCAAGTGATATCGCTGCGCTACTGAGCGCAGCTGGTGAAGGTGGCGATTCGGTGCTTTCATCACGAGGAAGTGCTACAGTTGATGCGCGTACCAACGTGATTATGATTCGCGATACCGCTGATGTACTAGTTGAAATACGTAAAATGATCGCGAAGCTTGATGTTCCGGTACAACAGGTGCTTATCGAATCCAGAATTGTAATTGCCAACAATGACTTTACCGAAGAGATCGGTGTTCGCTTTGGGGCATCAGGAGCCGGAAACTGGAATGAGCCTGGTGAACACGGTGTTGTCGTAGGTGGAACAAATGAGGGTGTGTTTGACTATGGGAACCATGGAATAGGTTATGAAGTGCCTGCAGGTTCTGGAAATACTGGATTGGCAGTTGATCTGCCACTAAATCAGGCTGCTGGTTCAGTTGGCTTGGCTATTGGTAAGATTGGATCCTACCTGCTCCAGCTTGAGTTACAGGCTATGGAGATCGAAGGTAAGGGTGAGGTTGTTTCCAGCCCTCGCGTAATTACCTCGGATCAACATACAGCATTGATTGAGCAGGGTACAGAGATCCCATATCTTGAAGCATCTTCGAGTGGTGCAGCTACTGTTTCATTCAAGAAGGCAGTACTAATGCTAGAGGTTACCCCGCAAATCACACCTAATGACCGTATTATTATGGATCTTACCGTAAAGAAAGACAGTGTTGGTGAGGTATATCTGAATGTACCAAGTATCGATACTCGCGAGGTAAATACTCAGGTGCTGGTTGATAATGGAGAAACCGTAGTTCTTGGTGGTATATATGAGCAGGATTCAGGCGAAACCAAGACCAAGGTACCGGTGCTAGGAGATCTGCCGGTGGTTGGCAACCTGTTCAGGTCGACTCAAACTACTGATGATAGGTCTGAGCTTCTGATATTTGTTACACCGAAGATTCTGAAAAGTGATATGAAAGTATCACTATAACAGTTAAATATATTTTTGTGAAAAGGGCGCTGCGGCGCCTTTTTCTATTCTGAAATTTGAAAAAGATAGCGTTAAAAAATTGGCGAGAGTAACTGCCTAGAAAAGAAACCCCTTCTATGATTTGCTAATAAGAAACGGTTAAGTAGAATATGTTAGTTAAAGCGAGATCTGCTTGAAACATATGGTAATAAAATGAAGATTTGTTTGATTGGGCCAATGGGCTCTGGAAAGTCTACAATTGGAAACAGGTTGGCGCAAAGGCTTGGTATCAGGTTTGAGGACAGTGACAAAGAGATAGAGCGTCGGACTGGCGTGGATATTCCCTATATCTTTGAGGCCGAAGGGGAAGGTGGGTTTCGCAAGCGCGAGATTTGTGCGATAAAAGATCTGGTTGAGTCGCCGGAAAAGATGGTGTTGGCAACAGGTGGTGGTGCTGTAATTAAAAAGGAAAACCGTCAGAATCTGACCAAGAACTGCACTGTTATTTACTTGCTGACTTCGGTCGAGCAGCAAATGGAGCGCACCAGAAAAGATAAGAATCGCCCCCTATTACAAACTGCAGATCCTATGCAAAAGCTGTTGGACCTATTTGAGCAGCGATCTCCTTTGTATGAGGAGATTGCAGATATAATTGTCAGCACCGATAATGTCGGTATCGAAGCAATACTTGATGAGATAGAGTCCAGGCTAAATATAATTTGATGATATTTATAAAACAAATCACAACAACTAATCAGGAAAACAGGCCAGCGGAAAAATGAGAACACTAACGGTTGATTTGGGTGACAGAAGCTACCCGATTTTTATTGGCAAATCCCAGTTTAAGGCAGAAAACTTGCTTCCTTATATAAAAGGTAAGCAAATAATGATTGTAACCAATGAAACAGTCGCACCTTTGTATCTGGAAAAGTTTAAGCAGGAACTGCTGGTAGACGACATAGTAGCAGCGGAAAAACAGATAGGTGAGATCGTCTTGCCTGATGGTGAAAGCTATAAAAATCTGGATACCATAAATTCCATCTTTGATGGTCTAATGCAGGATAATTTTGATCGCAAGACTACATTGATTGCACTGGGTGGTGGCGTCATTGGTGATATGACAGGATTTGCTGCAGCTTGCTATCGGCGCGGAGTCAACTTTATCCAGGTGCCGACTACTCTTTTATCTCAAGTGGATTCTTCAGTTGGGGGGAAAACCGGGGTAAATCATCCTTTAGGCAAAAATATGATAGGAGCGTTTTATCAGCCGCAGGTGGTAGTTGCTGATATCACTACGTTGGATACTCTGGAAGACCGTGAGCTAAGGGCTGGTATTGCAGAAGTTATAAAATATGGTTTTATTTATGATGCTGAATTTTTTGCATGGCTTGAGGAAAATCTGAACAAACTATTGCAGCGTGATTATGATGTGCTTGAATATGCTGTCTACCGTTCCTGTCAGATAAAGGCAGAGATTGTAGCCAAGGATGAACTCGAGCATGGAATCCGTGCGCTATTAAATTTTGGGCACACCTTTGGACATGCTATAGAGACCTTTACTGGGTATTCGCAATGGTTGCATGGGGAAGCGATAGCAACCGGTATGTGTATGGCCCTTAGCATGTCACAGCTTATGGGATGGTTAACTGAAGAAGATGCGCAGCGTGGAATTGACATAATTAAAATAGCTCAGTTACCGGCAGATGTGCCAGAAGGCATGAGCACTGATGATTTTGTCAGGTTAATGCAGGCAGATAAAAAAGTACTTGATGGCGTGGTGCGCCTGGTTCTGATAAAGGGAATTGGTGAAGGTGCAGTAGTTGATAAATATGCCCCGGAAATATTTAGAGAGACCATAGAGCAGTACTGTGGTAAATAAGTCAAAAAATAGAAAATTATCCGCAGGTGTAGTGGTAGTTAGAGAAGATGAATCTACTCATGAATTGCTGTTGCTGTTATTGCGCGCCTATCAGTATTGGGATTTTCCAAAAGGGATGCAGGAGTTGGGCGAGACTGAGTTTGAGGCCGCACTACGTGAAGTAAAAGAAGAAACCACTATCTGTGATTTGGATTTTTGTTGGGGTAATATGTATTTTGAAACTGGGCCATACCGAGGTGGTAAGGTGGCGCGTTATTATATTGCCAAAACCAAGCAGATTGAGATCGAGCTGCCAATCAATCCAGAGTTGGGGCGTCCTGAGCATGTTGAGTCTAGGTGGGTAAAGTTTGAGGAGGCACTGAAGATGTGCTCTCCTCGAGTAAAATCGGTTATCAATTGGGCCAGAAAACAGATGGATAAGAAATAGGTTCTATCGCAGCATCGGTGCTACAGTCGGTATTCGAAAATTGCTTCTATGCTTTTGCAGCATTGAAAACCCATTAAAGAAATAAATGAACTAATTAAAGCTATGCTAGAACTATTCACTAAACAAAGAAAGCAGGAATTACTTGAGCAGGTAATCTCAATAGCAATCGAAGCTGGTGGGGAAATTATGCAGGTGTATTCCGGTGAATTCGAGGTGGAAACCAAAAAGGACTCCAGCCCAATCACAATTGCCGATAAAAAGGCACATCAAACTATAGTTTCCGGGTTAATGCAGATTCAGTCGGATATACCGATTCTATCAGAAGAAGGTGCGCATCTTCCGTTTGAGATAAGGAAAAACTGGCGCACTTACTGGCTGATTGACCCGCTGGATGGCACTAAAGAATTTATTAATCGCAATGGTGAGTTTACGGTCAATATTGCACTGATTGAAGATGGATATCCGATATTGGGTGTTGTGGGTTATCCAGTTGCTAATAAGGTCTATTTTGCGGCCACTGATATTGGGACCTTCGAGATTGATTTGAAGAGCAATTCCCGCCAGCCGCTTTCGACGAGATCTGCAAAAAAATCGGATATAATCAAGGTTGTTGCAAGCAAATCACATATGGATGAGCGATTACAGGTTGCCCTAGAATCCCAGACCGGTATTGAAACCATTGCTGTTGGTAGTTCTTTGAAATTATGCATGCTCGCCAAAGGGGAGGCGGATTTTTATCCGAGAATAGGCCCTACCAGTGAATGGGATATTGCAGCTGCGCAGTGTGTTTTAGAGGTTGCCGGAGGCAGGGTTTTGACTCTGGATGGAAAAAGAGTGAGCTATAACCAGAAAGAATCACTGGTTAATTCTGATTTTGTGGCGCTGGCGAATCCTGATTATGATTGGGGGTGGATTCGATAGGATAGTTTTTCGAGTTATTGAATTATAAACGCCCACAGCGGGGCGTTTTTATGGAGTTTTGCAATGCCAGTATGGATTAATAATCATCCAGCGACATCATGGTGTCACCGCTACCATCAGGCATAGCAGGTTGCTCTGCAAATCTATCGCCATCTGATGAATCAAGTTTAATCATCAGGCGAACCTCATTCGCGGAGTCAGCGTATCTGATAGCGTCTTCGTATGCAATTTTACCCTCTTTGTAAAGCTCGAACAGATGCTGGTCGAAGGTCTGCATACCTTGCTCTTTAGAACGCTTCATCACATCTTTTAGCTCATTTACCGCACCCTTACGGATGAGATCACTGACGTGAGGAGTATTTACCAGAATTTCTAATGCAACCACGCGCCCCTTTCCATCCGGTGTTGGAATCAGCTGCTGCGCAATAATTGCCTTAAGATTGAGGGAAAGGTCCATAAACAGTTGGTCACGGCGTTCAGCTGGGAAGAAGTTAATAATACGGTCCATTGCCTGGTTCGCGTTATTGGCATGCAGCGTTGATAGACACAAGTGCCCGGTTTCCGCGAATGCAATCGCATGGTCCATGGTTTCCCGTTGTCTGATCTCTCCCACTAGAATCACATCCGGTGCTTGACGCAGCGTGTTCCTAAGGGCAACATCATAGGATTCGGTGTCAATACCAACCTCACGCTGGGTTACCACGCAACCTTCGTGTGAGTGGATATACTCAATCGGATCCTCAATGGTAATAATATGGCCGGTGCTGTTGCGATTTCTAAAGCCAACCATTGAAGCAAGAGATGTCGATTTACCAGTACCAGTTGCACCCACGAAGATAATTAGCCCCCGCTGAGTCATAGCAAAATCTTTTAAGACCGGCGGTAGATTCAGCTCTTCAATCGACGGGATCTTGGTGGTGATACGACGAATTACCATCCCCGCCTGATTGCGCTGGTAGAAAGCACTTACACGAAAACGGCCAATATTTTTAGCGCTAATCGCAAAGTTACATTCGCGGGTAACCTCAAACTCTTCTTGCTGGTCCGGAGTCATTATGGCCATTACCGTGGCATATGTCTGCTCTGGTGTTAGTTTGCGTTGCGTTACAGGAACAACCCTGCCGGCAATCTTCAAACTTGGCGGCATTCCGGCTGTAATAAACATATCGGATGCATTCTTTTTAAGCATTAATGCCAATAGTGAATTAAAGTCCATAATACGATCCCTTATTGTTGTGTTTTAACTTTTAATCGTCGCTGTTAGTTAAAAGGTCGTTGCTTTGCGTAGTGACTAAATATTTTAGTTAAACAGATCCTTGTTAGAAGCCCTAGCACGAGCATCCAGACGGTTAACAATCCCCTGGCGCACCAGTTCCTGCAGGTTTTGATCCAAAGTCTGCATACCTACAGATTGTCCGGTCTGAATTGCAGAGTACATCTGCGCAATCTTATCCTCACGGATAAGGTTTCGAATTGCAGGTGTTCCGATCATAATCTCGTGCGCAGCGATACGGCCGCCACCAATCTTTTTCAGAAGTGTCTGGGCAACAACCGCCCGCAATGATTCCGATAACATTGAACGTACCATCGATTTCTCAGCAGCTGGAAATACGTCGACAATACGGTCGATGGTCTTGGCTGCAGAACTCGTATGTAGGGTGGCGAATACAAGGTGACCCGTTTCCGCAGCGGTAAGTGCTAGGCGGATGGTTTCAAGGTCACGTAGCTCACCTACAAGAATGATATCAGGGTCTTCACGAAGTGCTGAACGCAGCGCCTCGTTAAAGCCGTGGGTGTCTCTATGTACCTCGCGTTGGTTTAGCAAGCATTTTTTACTCTTGTGAACAAATTCGATTGGGTCTTCAATCGTGAGGATGTGCTCGTACTTGTTCTCATTGATATGGTTAATCATCGCTGCCAGGGTGGTGGATTTGCCTGAACCGGTAGGACCGGTAACCAATACCAATCCGCGAGGTTGTTGGCAAACTTCCTTAAATACCTCTGGAGCAGCAAGGTCATCAAGAGAAAGAACGTTAGATGGAATCGTTCTGAATACCGCGGCAGCACCACGGTCCTGATTAAAGGCATTTACACGAAAACGCGCCAGGCCAGGAATTTCGAAAGAAAAATCAGTTTCCAGAAATTCTTCGTAATCTTTACGTTGTTTATCGTTCATGATGTCATAGATCAAACCATGAACCTGTTTGTGCTCCATCACCGGCACATTGATTCTGCGTACATCACCGTCAACACGTATCATTGGAGGTAGCCCAGACGAAAGGTGCAAGTCAGAGGCTCCGTTCTTGACGCCGAACGCAAGTAAATCAGAAATATCCATTATATTCCCCTATCTATTTCATTACTGCTTGTAGATAATATAAAATCGTTTTTAATTAATTTTAGAGCAATTTGAGCATTTCGCTGTCAAAATCGCTCGAAAGTTATTATTTTTTTTCATAAATGTCAGGTTTTTAACAAAAATGACAAAAAAAATTACTCTAACATATCGTTATGACCAATATTAATCAACGTTTACAGTCAGTAAAAGACAAAATTAGCGAGGCCGAAACTAAATTTGGGCGCGAATCAGGTTCGGTTTCCTTGCTTGCGGTCAGCAAAACTCACCCGGCAGAAACCATAATCGAGGCCTTTAGCTCTGGTCAACGCAGTTTTGGTGAAAACTATCTGCAGCATGCGGTGCCGAAGATTCAAGAATTGAGAGACTACGATATTGAATGGCATTTTATCGGACCATTGCAATCAAATAAAACACGCCCAGTAGCGGAAAATTTCACTTGGGTTCACAGCGTTGATCGCGAGAAGATAGCGCAGCGTCTTAGTGACCAAAAGCCTGTGGAAAAGGCACCGATTAATATCTGCATCCAGGTTAACGTTAGTGATGAAGACAACAAATCCGGTGTGGATTTTGAGAGTGTAGAAGAGCTGGCGCAGGCGATAACGAATCTTCAGGGAGTGCACCTAAGAGGGTTAATGGCAATTCCGGAGATTACCGATGATATTGAGTTGCAGCGAGCAAACTTCCGTAAGCTTAGGGAAAAATTTGAGGAGTTAAATGGCAAAGGTTTCGAGTTAGACACCCTTTCTATGGGAATGTCAGACGATTTGGAAAGTGCGGTGGCAGAAGGTTCCACCATGGTAAGAGTTGGTACCGCAATCTTTGGAGCTCGAAGAGCGAAGTAGCAATTGGTAGCCAAAACGGATAAATAGGAAATATAAATGAATACGATTGGATTTGTAGGTGGCGGCAATATGGCCACCAGTATTATCGGTGGACTGGTAGCAAGCGGATTTGATGCCAAAAACATCTTTGTCACCGATCTTGATAGCAACAAGCTGGAAAAGCTGCAGGTAGATTTTGGCATCACCCCTGCGCAGGATAATGCCGAGCTGGTCGCCAAGGCATCTACGATTGTTTTATCGGTAAAGCCACAGGTATTTCACCCAGTATTAAAAGAGATGCAGCAAGCAGTGCAGATGCATAAACCGCTGGTAATCTCAATCGCAGCAGGAATCAGGGAAAAAGAGATCTCACGTTGGCTTGGTGATGAATTAGCAATCGTGCGCACCATGCCCAATACCCCGGCACTGGTGCAGGCAGGTGTCACTGGAATGTTTGCCAATCCACTGGTAAGCCAGCAGCAAAAAGATTTTGCCAACGATGTTCTTAGCGCCGTCGGTTCAACCGTATGGCTAAATGAAGAGACTCAGCTTGATGCAGTAACCGCCATTTCTGGCAGCGGCCCTGCTTACTTCTTTATGGTGATGGAAGCAATGGAAAATGCCGCGAAAGAGCTAGGTGTAGATGAGCAAAGCGCACGTCAACTAGTGTTGCAAACTGCTTTCGGTGCTGCCAAGATAGCATCTCAAGGGGAAGACTCCCCAACCGTATTGCGTGAAAAGGTCACCTCCCCAGGCGGAACCACCGAACAAGGCTTATTAGCATTGGAAAAAGGTGGTTTAAGGCAAGCTTTTTCACAAGCACTAAAAGCAGCTCGCGATCGTTCCATTGAGCTGGGAGACATCTTAGGAGAGGATGCCTAATGTTAACAGAGCCATTAAAATTTTTGGTTGATACCGCGATAGAGGTCTATCTATCTATAATAATTCTGCGTTTCTTATTGCAGTATTTTCGTGCAGACTTCCATAACCCGCTTTCACAATTCTGTGTAAAGGCGACCAATATCTTCTTAAGACCGATGCGTAAAGTTATTCCAGGTTGGCGTGGTATTGACTTTTCCTCGCTGATACTGGCATTAATCGTACAGATCTTAGGCACATTTCTTTGGCTGTTCATTGCCAGCGGTGGGAAGATAATAAATCCGGTAATTTTACCAATATCGGCATCATTATCAGTTGCCAATCAGATTCTAGTAGTGATGTTGTATGCTATTTTGGTTCGTGTGATTATCAGTTGGGTAGCGCAAAGCGGCTCCTACTATACATCATCGCTTACAGTGGTATATGCCCTTACAGACCCTATTCTATTGCCATTCAGGCGTTTTACCGTATTCGGTGCGATGGATTTTTCACCTTTTATTGCCGGAATAGTTCTTTATGCGATAAGCCTGACACTGCATAGCGCTCACGGCCAGTACCTTGGTTTTGGAATGCTGTAGGTTTTGAGACTTCCCGATGAAACAGCAATGGTATCGCTGGGACGGTGAAGACCTGATACTTAGTATCAAGACGCAACCTAAGAGCGGCAAAGATCAGATTTGTGAAGTGCAAGAAGGCCATCTAAAAATCAAAATCACAGCGCCACCAATTGATGGCAAAGCAAACGCACACCTGATTAAGTTTCTCGCCAAAAGCTTTGGAGTTATCAAAAGTGGAGTAGAGCTCGAAAGAGGTGATTGTTCAAGACTAAAGCGTATTCGGATAATAGCGCCGAAGAAGATACCGGAAGAACTTAAAAAAGGACTAGCATGCAAGACTATCTAATCTACTTCGCTCACGGCAAGGAAAGTGGCCCTTGGGGTACCAAAATCCAGGCAATGGCAAAGATAGCCGAAGAGCTGGGCTTTGCCGTAGAAAGCCCGGACTATACCTTCACATTTGACCCGGATGAAAGGGTAGAATATCTGCTCAAGCAAAAGCCGCAGTCAAATAAAAAACTGGCACTGGTAGGCTCCAGCATGGGCGGCTATGTTTCAGCGCATGCCAGTGCATTGTTAAAGGCAGATTTATTGTTTTTACTGGCACCAGCGCTTTATATGCCAGGCTATGAAAAAGAGCCGGAAATAGCAGCGCGAAAAACAATTGTTATCCACGGTAAAAATGATGATATCGTTCCGGTCTCCAGTGCCTACAGAGTAGCACAGCAGTTTCAGACAGAATTGCATATCCTGGAAAGTGGACACACACTGGTAGATCAGATACCTTTTATTGAATATGTATTCAGGCAATCTTTAATCGAAATAAAGGAATAATCTTCGCCCCCAAGCAGAAGAACTCGAGATAAAACCCGACAAAGGAAATAGCATGGGTGTAATTATAACGTCACATAGAACCATTATATTCTCTTTAATTTGCGCGACCTTAGTGAGCATTTTGTTCTTTGTAGCGGGGTATATGCTTGGCAAAAAAAACATTGTCGACCCTGATGCTAGAATAGCAATGATCTTTCCAGTGCAGGGTGTCGTTGAAAATGGTAATAGCCCAGAAGAAGATCTACCTTCTAACAAAGAACAGCTCACTGAAGAAGACGCAGATAATGAAATTATAGAAAATGTAACCAAGCCTCAGGTTTCTCGAGCAAACACAGAAACCGAAAAGGCAGAAACTAAAGAGAATTTGAACGATGGGCAGAAAAGCGATAGTAAGACGAAATCTGCGCAGCAAAATGCAAAAAAGAAAGAAGCTGCAAAGTCACAGTCAAAGACGCAACAACATGATGCTGATAAAAAAATAACAAAGCAGGCCAGTAACCCAGTTGAAAAAAAGGCAAATGCCGATAAAACAGTAGAAAAGATCAAAAGGGATGCTGGCAACCAGTCCCAAACTCCGGTTAGCGCGACAGTCATTCAAGAAATTGACCTAGAAAAACAAACAGAAAAGCCAGCCGGGGCACGTTATTCAATTCAAATTGAAGCATTTGGTGTTCAGCGCAATGCAGACCGATTCCTAAAAAAAATAAAACAAAAATACCCAAGCGCCTACATCTTCGAAAACAAGCAGAAAAAACGCCTTCCACTGGCGGTAAGAGTTGGCTATTTCGTTAGCTATCGCAAGGCGTTGGAGACAGCGAAGGTTTTTCAGGCTAGGGAGAATAGAGCGGCTATGGTGGTAAAAATCAACCAGTAAATTCTGGTTGATTTTCCCAATGTCTTTGTTGCAGCTCGTTAATAAATTAGTCGCGTATTATAAATTGCGCTCAATATCAAAAAAGGGCAGCCGAAGCTGCCCAAATCACTTGTGTGGAGTGGATGAAACTTAATTAATCAATTCAATTTGCTTGCTGGAAGTGAATAGCTGTAGACCGAAGTGACCATACGCATAAGTAAAGCTGTCGTTCTCGCCATCGATTTGGCTGCTGTGGCGGCCGTTTACAAGGCATACGCCAGTTCCGCATACAATCTCGTCCATGTAGCTTTTCATTGAATACACTTTGTCTGCAATTTTTTGGTTCTCTAGTGAGTCAAGTAGTGGGCTACTTATAGATAGACCAGAAGAACCACAAGTTGAGCTCCAAACGTTAAATGGATACATGCCGCACGACCAAAGGCCTTTCCACGCACCAGCAATACCTACAAAAGTATCAACCTTATGAGCGACATCAAGCTTTAGTATCTGTTGTGCAGCAAGGGTTACACCCATTGAGTGGCCAATAATGTCGATTTTACCAGTGCATGATGTATTCACTGCTGCTTCGATTGCGTCTCTTACTGGGTATTCTTCTGAACCATAGTGGTTATTGCATGATGGGCAATATTTGCTACCCCAGTCAGGTCTGAAAATTTGGTCTTCGTAGTAACCAGCAGTTATTAGCTTGTCATATGTATTATTCCAGTCACTAGGCTTGCCAGTGTTGCCGTGTACTAGTACGACTGCATCTTTACACTCTTCAGCGTAAGCCGTAACGGATGCTAGGGCAAGCAGTAAAACAGTTAGAGTAAGCTTTAAGAATGAATTTGTTGATTTAAGATTTGTTGATTTCATTTTGCACACCTTTAATAAAATAATAATAAGTAAACTCGTTATGTATAAATTTACATATAATGGCCCGTACATAATGCGAAGCAGTTCTCAAATATTAGGTAATGCTTATATTGGATGTCGATATTAGTGGTGCCGTGTGAAATTGTTCATGTTTTTCAGGCGCTTAACAAACCGGTCGGAATGTAAATTGCTTGGTTATAATTCTATATTTCCCATTCCTCTCTTGCTAAGCGTTATCAAGCAATTTAAACTTGCAGATTCCTTTATGAAAAACCTCGGAAGGTAGATGACGCAAGAAATTCCAGCAGATTCGGTAGGAATAGTTACCCCGATCTCGCAACTCTTTGATGAGCCTTTGCAGCTTAAAAGCGGCAAGGTACTAAAGAGTTACAACCTGATGTATGAAACCTATGGCAAGCTGAATAGCGATAAGTCAAATGCTGTATTGATTTGCCATGCACTGTCTGGAGACCATCATGTTGCTGGCTATCATTCCCATAACGATAAAAAGCCGGGGTGGTGGGATTCATTTATTGGCCCTGGTAGAGTTATTGATACCAATAAATTTTTTATTATCTGTAGCAATAATATTGGTGGCTGTTCTGGTTCCACTGGTCCGTCATCGATAAATCCTGATAAGGGTCAGCCGTATGGTCCAGATTTTCCTGTAGTAACCATTGAAGATTGGGTTAAATCCCAGGCGCTGCTAATAGACAGCTTAGGTATTGATACCCTTGCAGCGGTTATTGGCGGTAGTATGGGTGGCATGCAGGCGATGCAGTGGGCTATTGATTACCCGCATCGCGTGAAGAATTGTGCGGTGATTGCTGCGGCGCCTAAGCTTTCCACCCAAAATATCGCCTTTAATGAGGTAGCGCGCAAGGCGATTATGTCGGACCCGAATTTTGCCGATGGTAGGTATTATAATAAGGGTGAAAAGCCAAACCAAGGTTTGATGTTGGCACGTATGCTAGGACATATTACATATCTATCTGATGAGGCTTTAAAAGACAAGTTTGGGCGCGATCTACGCGAGGGTGAGTTTAAGTTCCACTTTGATACCGAGTTCGAGATAGAGAACTATCTTAAATATCAAGGGGAAAAATTCGTCGGCAATTTTGATGCAAATACCTATCTGCTGATGACCAAGGCACTGGATTATTTTGACCCGGCGCGATTGTATGATGATGACCTTGGTAAAGCTCTTTCCCATGTGACATGTGATTTCTTTGTGGCGTCGTTTACCAGTGACTGGCGCTTTGACCCAAAACGGTCAATGGAGATCGTCAAGGCACTTATCGACGAGAACAAGAATGTCAGCTATATGGAGATAGAGGCTCCTCATGGGCACGATGGTTTCTTGATGGATGTTCCGGTTTATATGAATGGTTTAAGGTCATATCTAGATAGAGTGGCAGCGAAACTTGGAGTAAAACAAGATGCGTGCTGATTTAGAAAAGATTGCTCAGTGGATTGAGCCAGATAAGCATGTACTCGACCTTGGTTGTGGTGACGGTGACCTACTAAAGCACCTTGCTGCAGAAAAGGGTATTACCGGCTATGGAATTGAAATCGATGACGATAACATCATCACCTGCATCAATAAGGGCCTCAATGTAATTCATGGCAATGTCGACGAAGGGTTGTCTAGCTTTGATGATGATTCGTTTGATTATGTAGTAATGACCCAGGCGATTCAGGCGTTGAAATACCCGGTTGAGGCACTACGCGAAATGCTCCGTATCGGTAAACAGGCGATTGTAACTTTCCCCAATTTTGGTTATTGGGACTGTCGTTTTGGCCTAATGCTACAAGGGCGCATGCCTGTTAGCAAGGCGTTGCCGGCCCAGTGGTATGAGACCCAGAATATCCACTTGTGTACCGTGAAGGACTTTGAGGTTTTATGCAAAGAGGAAGGCTTTCGTATTCTAGAGCGTAGCCTCGTCGACAAGTCGCATAGGGATAAGTTTTTTATTAAGATGTGGCCGAATATGTTGGCTGAAATTGCCTTGTACCGCTTTGAACGTAAGTAATTATGGTCTATTTTTCCAATAATTTTGTTGTAATCAGCTAATAAATTAGTCACGCACTATTCGTGCGCTAAAAGCATTTAAGCAAATTATTCCTCGATCTTGAAAAATATCCTCAGAACTATGATATTGGCTTACATTCTCGTAAGGTAATAGTCTCGCTTATCTTAAATTAATCCTCTAATTCTGTTACTTCGTAGATATTTCCATACTCAAACGCATTCGGGATCTCTTTCTGCATCACATCCATTATTTCCGTTGCGCTGCGTTTGTTTTTGGCGCTTTCAACCGAGCTTATGCATACGGCTGCTGAAATTGGAATATTCCCAGCCTTGGTTTTGAAGGTTCTTAGGTTAATTGCTTGAAAGATACGTTTAAAAGATACTGCATGGCAATTGGATGGATCTGGCTGATGCATAACGATGCCAAATTCGCCGCTATCGAGCATTCCCATGGTATCTAGTGGTCTGATGTTCTGGCGTAGGCGCTTGCTGATGCCGATTGTAATCTCTTCCTGGGCAGCCTCTCCATATTCATCGGCTATTTTGCCAAAATCAGCGATTTTAACAACAGCACAGGATGCACCACCGCCGCGAGCCAGGGTGTGCTTAAGAATGTTTTCCAGCTGTTTTTCCAAGTAGCAGCGGTTGCCCAGGCCGGTGTGTATATCGAATGAGTTTTGCTGTTCAAGCTTGTGGTTTATAGTGGTTAGATGAGAGGCGGTTTGCAGTAAAGTGTTTTGCAGATGGGCAATTCTGCCGGCTGCATACACTCGAGCTAGTAGTTCCTTGCTCTCCGGTGATTTGTTGATAAAGTCATCGACTCCATGGCTGAAAGCCTCTTCTAATGAGTCGATGTCATCCTTGGCAGTCAACAGGAGGATATAGGTGTAATGGTCGTTTTCCTCATCCAGCTGGCGAATATGGTCAGTCAGTTCCAGACCGGTTATTTCTGGCATCATCCAATCAGCAAGCACCACGTCTGCAGGGCGCTCATGAAGCATTTTCAAAGCGGTTTCAGCGCTATTGGCGATTCTCACATCCTGATAGTTTGTTGAAGCCAAGGCTCTGCGTATAACCTCGCAGCTCAGTCGGGCGTCATCTACAACGATAATTGAGACGTTTTGATAATTCATAGGATCCTTCCACACACTTCCATACTTCCACGTACACCAGTCCATTTTATTGGCTCTTCTTCGAAAAGAATAGTACGTGGTTCACTCTATAATCAGTTTTCATTTAAAGAATAGCCAATATTGGTGAGAATCCCAAAAAAAATTAACCTATACTTTGAAAATCGTACTCAAATACAACCAAAGGAATAAAAATGAAGAAAAAGGCATTCCCATATCCAAAAAAAGACGGTACCAGTTCAGGCGGCATGGATCTACGTGATTATTTCGCAGTTAGAGCTGTGCAGGGAATTCTGGCGCGCGAAGAGTGTTCAGATTCTGCAGGGTTGGCCGAAAAAGGTTATGAAATTGCAGATGCTATGTTAAAAGCGCGCCAGATAGCTGGCGATATTGATGTGGATTTAGGCTAGTTCTGTTATCAGGGATTGAACTGTAACAAATTGGCTTGGTTATTGCAGCTGTAGTGCTTAAGTGTATTTTAAGCTAGAAAATGGCGTATTTTTGACTTGAAGTATTTTGACCAAAATTGTTTTGACGAACCGGTCGTTATAAGGCATAGGAGAAGTAGCATGGCTATTAATATTAACAGCAATAACCCAACTCAAAATTTTATTAAAGATGACCTTCTACAATCAGCAAAGAAAGGTGAGGCAGAGGTAAAGACATCTTCATCACCTGCCAAAGAGGTTGAGCAGCCAGTGGTTGCTACAGGTAATATCAAGACATCATCTGCTGCTGAGAATGTGTTGGCACGCCTGAAAGAGCAGATGAGTGCAGATAGTGGATTGGCAATGGCTGCTCAGGCGGGAAGTATTACTCGAGATATCCCAAGTTTAATCTAAATTTCCGCAATATCATTTGTAGGGGCAGACCCATGTGTCTGCCCTTTCTATTGCAAAATCACAGAGGGCGAACACACGGGTTCGCCCCTACATTTGGATTAACAGTAGAGAACTGTAGGTTGGGGTGAAGAGTGAACCCCAACGTTTACTTTATTGGTTAAACTGTGCTTTGTTGGGGTTCGCAGGCTCACCACCAAGCTACAAAGCAATAAAAAAAGCCCCGAATTTCTTCGGGGCTTTTGCATTCTTAGCGGATGCTCTTCTAAGAAAATAAATGAAAGAAGAGCAAGCTATGAAAG
>QZLE01000106.1 GCA_004796365.1 Gammaproteobacteria bacterium
AAAACTATACTGGTATTGCCCCAAACGACCAAACGTATATTACTTTAAACTTTGATCAATTTGGGTCCTTAAGCACCATTGTTGACAATGGTAATGTTTGGAATGAAATAGAGGCAACAGAATTTAGTCCCTTTACATTACCAGGAAAAGCAGATTTAGACATTAAACTTGATCTATCGTCTCTTACTCAATATGCAGCTAACTTTTCTGTAACTTCGCTTGAACAAGATGGATATGAAGCTGGTGAATTTTCAGGGCTATCTATTAATTCACTAGGTCAACTTTCAGCTTCATTTGCAAATGATCAAACAGCTGTTCTTGGGCTAATAGCTGCTGCAAACTTTGAAAATCCTGATCTATTGGTCGCAGGTGAACTTGGCTTCTTTGACCCAGGAGAAACAGCAGTAATAACAACCGTTAGCGAAGCTGGGGATCAGGTTATTTCTACCCTATAATACGTAGTTAAGAAAAAATACAATGGAGCAATAAATGCGCTATCTACACACTATGGTTAGAGTTAATAATCTCGATGAGTCCTTAGACTTTTACTGCAATAAGCTTGGATTAATTGAAGTTCGCCGCAAAGAGAGTGAAGCTGGCCGCTTTACTCTGATTTTTCTCGCTGCCCCAGGCGATAAGGATAGAGCAGAAGGTGAATACTCCCCCCTTATTGAATTAACTTATAACTGGGATCCTGAAGAGTACACAGGTGGGCGCAACTTTGGTCACCTTGCCTATGAGGTTGATAATATCTATAGCACCTGCCAAAAGCTTATGGATGCAGGCATTACAATTAACCGCCCACCGCGTGATGGACGCATGGCATTTATCCGCTCTCCAGATGGGATATCTATAGAGTTATTACAAAAAGGTGATGCCCTGCAACCACAAAGCCCGTGGAAAGAAATGGAAAACTGTGGAAGTTGGTAAACCCTTGCTTAAAACTAGTTGCATTTTCCCAATGCCGAATTAAATTTCTGCAAGAAAAGATGGTTTTTCTTCAAAAACTCTTTTGACCAGTACACTCCAAGAATATTGGATTTTAGAGTGTAAATATTATAGTCACTAAGCTTACCACCCTTAGCCATAATTGCACTTTCAGCCGCCTTGTCGGTCGATAACACAACATCAATTTTCTTATTATCTAAAAATTGAAAAACTTCCTTAAGGTCTACAGAAGTTGCTCCAATTTTATAGCCATTACTTTGCAGCCAAGTTTGGGTATTACTACCTAGCAGGGCTGTAGTTTTGGCAAGGGTTTTGAATTGTGGCTTTTCGGGATTTAGCAGGTTTTCCTTTAGAAGATACCAATTCCATTTCTGATCAGCCACCTTATCGGATATGGTTGCATATTCAGATCTCTCTTTGTTTGGTGATGCAGAAAAAAACGCATCAGCATAACCGGACTTGACCTCTTTTTGCGCACGACGCCATGGATAAACTTTAAATTCAAATGGTTTACCCATCTTTTCTAGTGCACAGCTAACCTTCTCAGCAGCTATACCTGAAAGACCACTACCAGTATCTATCTGATAGGGTGGCCAGTTTTGAGTTGCCAGAACAATAGTTTCTTCAGCCTTTGCAGATACTGCGCCGGCAATAGACAAAGAAAAGCACAAAAACGTTAATGAGTTTAGTTTCATATAGTTTCTATTCGAGTTTTATGAAAATAGTAATATCACAACACACTCTTATTAAAGCACATTCAAATATATAATCCACTTCTATACAACATATTTGTTATATGCTTGGCATTTCATCCTAAAATAACAATTGTTAGATTAACTGCTGCTGAAGTAGAGAATTTCTAGTTATTTTTGTTTCTATTGTACTCTTAATTACGTCCTTTCCTCCCCAAATTTCCACACTCTTTCTTGCTCTGGTTATCGCGGTATAAAGTAATTCTTTTGACATGTACTCGGCATATTGTTCGGGCAAGACTACCAATACATTATCAAATTCAGAACCTTGGCTCTTATGAACTGTCATTGCAAACACAGTTTCAAATGCCGGTAGTTTGGCTAATAAAAAACGTTTTACCCCACCCCCGGCACCTGAAATGGCATCTGAATTAACATCTGGGAAATACGCTTTAAGCTGTCCAGAGTCGCTCAAAATAATACCTATATCGCCATTATACAGGCCTATTCTGTAATCATTTTCCGTGATCATAATTGGCTGACCATGATAATACCTGGACGTTGTATTAATAAGTCCGGAACGCTGTAATCGATCCTGAATCAGGCGATTCAAATTATAAATACCGAAGACACCATCACGTATAGGACTTAATACCTGGAATTTTGACAATAACTCCAAGGCCTGCTTAGGTGTTTCTGCCTTAAGATAGGCACGATAATAATCCAGGTTGATACTATCGACCAAAGCTTTAAGATTTGATGCTCCTGTGTTCCTCCAGAAGATATCTTTATATCTGTCATTATTAAATGCAGAAATAAAATCATCTGGCCTTTTTTCATTTGTAGCTCGCGCCAAGCACCCTATACCGCTGTTTTCAGTGAATCTATAGCTTTTTTTCAAACTAACTACACAGTCGCCAAGAACATGATCTTGTAGCGGCCATGCCTCTTCTAACCCATTACCTTCAAAGCCAAAATCTTTAAGGTTGATACCAAATTCATCCGTAAATATTTGCCTGCGTTCCTCAGAAAACCGACTTTGCATTCCAGTAACGCATATATCAGCCAGCACGCTACCTGATTCAACAGAGGCCAACTGATTCATATCCCCTAAAAATATTATCTGCGCTTGCTCAGGCATTGCTTGCATCAATTTGGACATCATTGCCAAATCAATCATTGAGGCCTCGTCGACCACCAGAAGATCCAGATCTATTTTATTTGTAGCATTATATCGACACTCAGACTTATAAGGAGATGCGCCAAGCAGACGGTGTAACGTAAGTACAATATCGGGAATGCGCTGCTGTATCGACATATCAAGATCAAGCTCGTTCTTTGCATTGTTAATTGATTCAGTAAGGCGATTGGCCGCCTTACCGGTTGGTGCAGCCAGCACAATCTTCTTTTCAACATTTGAATGCTGCTCAGCAAACAATGCAAGAATCTTAGCCACCGTTGTGGTTTTACCGGTGCCAGGCCCGCCGGTTATAACCGTGAACCGGTTCATTAATGCAGATACTGCTGCTACCATCTGCCAGTCGGTTTCATCACCGGTTTTGGGGAAATAATGACCAACACCATGCTTTAACTGTTCTAAGTCAACCTTAGGACGACTACTGGCAAACTTGTTTACATCACTAGCCAGGCGAAGCTCGTAATCCCAATATCTGGTCAGGAAAAGATAATTATTATCTACCAACCTCAGCGGCGCTGATCTACCGTTTGTACTGACCAGAGCAGACTCGTTTAATGCTTCCAACCACTGCTGCAATGGCGGTGTATTTAGTTTTACATCTATGGAATTTTCAACTATCAGTGATTCACTTTGCTCGTTAAGGTCAACACATACATCGCCTTTTCCCAGATTGTTATTTACCAACAATGCCGCAAGCAATACATCATCCCTTACTTCTGGTTCTATGGTCTTTAAAAATCGTAAAAAATGCAGATCGATATAGCGTATATCACCGTTATCAGCCAATTTTTCTATTTGATTCAATAAATCCATTTATTTCATTCTTCCAAATCAGATTCCGGCCATAAATATATACTCGTGTTGCTAATCAAGCCAGATTTTCAATCAGCGTGGGAAAATAACTAAATTTTCACTATCTCTCGCAAAACCACAGTAGCATAGGCACCTGTCTTAAGAGCAAAGGAAAATCTGACAACACCTGCAGAAGCCTGCTCAACAACCAAATCTATAATCCTTAACCGCATTGCCCTGCGTTCCAACTTCATATTGTTGTTTTTGCATCCAAGCGCTAATTTGGGATTTTCCTCTACAACAGAAGATTCGACTTGAAATGGCGCGCCCGAGGTCTTAAATTCACCGGAACCAAAAAGCGCAGCAGCAGGATGGATATCCATCGACTCTAGCCGCAAAAGCGTTAGATCATCCAGATCTTCAACAGCAAAAATCGAATTATTATCATCAAATATTGCAACATCGCCGGACAATAATTTGTTCCAGTTTTTTTGCTGCACTCTGCGACTCAGAATCTCATTAAACAGATACGATCTAGCAGAAGATAATACTATGCCACGCTCTGCTTTAGTTTTAGGTTTATATTCTCCATTGAATATATGCATAGCTTTTTCAATATTGCCGCAATCATTACCAAAACGTTGATCACCAAAATAATTAGGTACACCTCTTTCAGAAATCAATTGTGCGATATCTTTTATATTTGCAAAATCACCATCAAACTCACGAACAGTTATCTCAAACCGGTTTTGCTTGATTACACCGCGACGCAGTTTCTTTCTATTGCGACTGATTTCAAGAACACTGATCTGCTCATCGTTCAGTTTCTGCCAATCAAACTCTGTTTTACCCGGCACCCTTATGCTGAACCATTGACGGGTAACTGCGTTTTTATCCTTAAGTCCGGCATAACCCACGTCCATAAATTTTACATTGGCAAAACGCGCTAATTGCTTGGCTACTTGCTCGGTATTCAATCCGCGCTTTTCAATTCGAAGAAACACGTTTTCCCCTTCACCGTCAGGGGTAAAAGACAGTTCTTCATCAACGATAAAATCTTCGGGGATTACACGAAACTTTGCTTTTCCACAAATGGAATCATAAGCGGTCGGCAGGTTTTGCCACCAATTGGTCATGTTGGAGTATTTGGTCATATTGGGAAGTATATTTTAACTTCCGGCAGGAATAAACAACGCATCCCCAACTCTCAGACGATCACCCTTAAGTGAGTTGGCACGCTTTATATCAGACGTACTAACCTTATAGCGCTTGGCTATGCTGGATATGGTATCACCCCGCGCAACAACATACTGTTCACCATACTGTTTGACACGCGCAATACCGGTCTTCTTATAATATCTTTTTACCCCGGAAGTAATCGCTTTTGCCAACTTAAACTGATGTTTAGACGAATTCAGCGACCTCTCTTCCCTTGGGTTGGATATATAACCCAATTCAACCAAAATCGAAGGGATATCTGGTGATTTAAGTACCACAAACCCAGCCTTCTCCACCTTCTTTGTGTGTAATTTGCTAACTTTTTTAATCTCTTTAAATACGTTGCGAGCAAGATCAGTACTTGCATCCAGTGTTGCTGACTGGGACAAGTCAAGCAATACTGATGCCAGCATATCGTCCTTATCGTCGATACTTACACCGCCAACAAGGTCAGATGCATTCTCTTTTTTGGCCAGCCATTTTGCTGCCTCGGTAGAAGCACCACGATTCGATAGTGTATACACTGACGCTCCATTGACACGTTTATCTCTGAATGCATCGGCATGCAGGGATATAAACATATCTGCCTGATATTTACGCGCAATATTCATCCGTTTCCGCAATGGCAAATAATAATCACCTTTGCGAGTAAGATAGGCCTTCATTCCTGGCTGCTTATTTATCTGCGCAGCAAGCTTTTTACCTACCGCCAGCACAACCTTCTTTTCGTAAACACGTGATGGACCAACAGCTCCTGGGTCTTCACCGCCATGTCCAGGATCAATAACCACCACAAAGTCACGCTGTTTGGCTACAGCCTTTTTGGCGGTTTTCACCGGCTCGGTCTTCTTTACCTTCTGCGATGTCTGCAGGTCTACAACTAACCTGTGACCGTACTTTTCATTTGGTTTTACCAAAAAACTCTTAATCTTGACCTTTTCAGAAAGATCTAGCACCAGACGATAGTTCTTTTTATTTCGAACCGCACCGCGCACGCCCTTAAGCACGCCTTTTTTCAACATACTGTTTTTAAGAATCTTTTTATTAACAGAAGTATCTTTTAGGTCTATAACCACCCTATCAGGGCCAGACAGGCGAAAGATCTTATGTTCTACCGGCTTAGAGATATCTAGAACCACACGAGTGTTATCTGGCGCAGACCATAGTCTAATACCGCTGACACTTTTTTTACTTGCAGAAAATACTGGTGTGGAAACCACCATTGAGAGGATTATTGTTATAAATATGCCTAGCGTTTTCTTCAACACAACTATAATTCCATGTTTTTTTTAGCACTACACACAAACGCGTTATTTATAATATATTAACAAACCATTATCATGGTCTTTCAAATTCAAAAACAAGCATATTTTTCTATAAACTCAGTTAGATATAGATTGTTCTTAAACTTACTATGAAGTTTATTCTGTAAATAAAGAAAAATCTATCTTTTCTAACAATGTGGCACCTTTTTTTGTGTTAGGCGTCACATTAAATATCCGTCCAGCACCATTAACAGAGATAAAAAACTGAATATCCGGGTCATAAATTGCTCCATGCCCCTTCTCCGGCCATTCGATAAAAAAGGTATGCTCTGCTATATCTAAGTCCCTGATTCCTATAAATTCCAGCTCTTCAGGGTCTTCCAGGCGGTAAAGGTCAAAATGGTAAAACTCGAACCCTTTTAGGTCGTAGTTTTCCATCAAGGTATAGGTTGGGCTGCGAACTGCACCTTCATGCCCCATAGCACGCAAAAAAGCACGCACAAATGCAGTTTTACCAGCACCTAAATCCCCATCAAGGTGAAATACCAACGCCTCACTGAAGTGCTGAGCAAATTTCTGCGCCAACAATTCAGTCATAGATTCATTTTTTATGTGGAGTTTGTAGGTCATAAATCAGGCATTTATATAATTATTATCATTCCCGCGAAAGCGGGAATGATGTGCTATCTATTCAGAATAACGGCCTTCGCCGATATGAGCGCGTATTCACAACTAAACGTTAGCAGCCTCTCGCGCCGCTGCAAAGATGTCCAGGTTCTTCTGGATTAAATCCTCTTTCTTTCCCTGAAACTGCGTCTTAATCGCTTCAGTCAAAGTTTCCTCTGAAAGCGGAAGAAACGGTGAAGCCGCACCAAGCATCGCCATATTCAATGCTTTTTTCGTTCCACCTTCTGCCGCAATGGTGCTGCCGTCAAAGATAAATGTGTCCGCTGCATTTTCCAGCTGCTGCTTTACCTCTTCAAGATCTGGGTAGTTAGGAATATTCACCACCGGCTCAACATTGGCGATAACCTTGCCACCTTCCTTAAGGAAAGGAATGTATCTAAGTGCCTCCATTGGTTCCATTGCAAGAATCATATCTGCCTTTTTTAAAGGGATAACATCTGAGCAAATCTCACCATCAGAAATACGGAAGTGAGAATGAACTGCACCACCACGCTGCGCCATGCCGTGAATTTCTGACTGACGTACCTGCAGATCTTCACCGATACATGCCTTACCTAATACCATGGCGATAGCCAGAATCCCCTGGCCACCAACTCCTGAAATAATAATGTCGTATTTCATTTTTTTGCCTTATTCGTGTTTAGTTTCTAGGGATTAGTTGCTGCGTCTAATCTGAATACAAGGTCGACGCGCGATAATAACTGAAACTCCGTCCTGATCTATCGCCTTTTTCAGAGTCACAGTGTTCTCTTCATGATTTTTTGGCAATGGATTAAGAACATGTACGTTCTCTGGATTTACCCCGCAACCATTAACAAGCTTATCCAGAATACCGTTGGCTACGATAGAGTCCTGGGTTCCAGTCATCGCTGTTGTATCGTTATCAAGGATAAGCACAACCATTTTGGTGTTTTCATAGCACGCGTCCAGCAGGCCAGTGATACCTGAGTGACCAAAAGTAGAATCGCCGATTACTGCCAGTGATGGATGTACACCGGCGTCAGCTGCACCTTTTGCCATGGTTATGGATGCCCCCATATCAACAGTGGTGTGAATCGCGTTGTATGGAGGAAGTGCACCAAGGGTATAGCAACCAATATCTGCAAACACACGGGTATTCGCATCTGCTGCTATAATTTCATTGATAAAGTTATAGCTATCGATATGCGGACAGGCTTTACAAAGCTGCGGTGGACGTGGCTTACATACTTCTGGAAGCTGAGCCACTCCCTCTGTAGCTATGCCCAGTGCTTTAGCAACAGCATCAGGGTTCAATTCACCGGTACGTGGCAAGGTACCATCCAGACGTCCGCTGATCTTAAGATCGTTTGGCAGAATGCCACAGGCCATCTCTTCAATAAACGGAGCTCCCTCTTCCACAAATAAAATCTTGTCGCACTTAGAAAAGATTTCTTGAATCTGCTGTGCAGGTATTGGGTATTGTCTGACAGCCAGATATGGATATGGAATTGCATCTCTGCCACCAAACAGCTCTGCTACATAATTGATAGCGATGCCGGTAGCAATAATTCCCATCTCGCTGTTTTCTGCCCCAAGATTTAGAGTGTTATATTCAGAGCTATTAGACAGGCTGGTTAATTCTTTCTGCTTTTCGATAAGCGCATCGTAGTTTCTTCTAGCATTTGCCGGAAGCAGGATAAATTGCCTATCATCTTCAGGGTACTGAATCTCATTTTGCTGCAGTTTGTCCTTGCGGATAACATTACCACGCGAGTGCGCAAGACGCGTTGTAAGGCGGATAATTACCGGCAGCTTCATTTTTTCGGAAAGTTCGAATCCGGCAAAAACCATGTCGTAAGCTTCCTGCTGATTTGCAGGCTCAAGTAGGGGGACACCGGCAAACTTGGCATAGAAACGGGTATCCTGCTCATTCTGACTGGAATGCATCGAAGGGTCATCAGCCACAATAACAATTAGCCCACCATTCGCACCAGTAATAGCAGAGTTTACGAATGCATCAGCCGCAACATTAAGACCAACATGTTTCATACATGCGATAGCTCTTTTACCGGCATAGCTCATACCCAAGGCTTCTTCCATAGCAGTTTTTTCGTTACTGCTCCAGTCACAGTGAACACTATTTTCTGCGGTTTCTGGCAGACTTTGGATATATTCAAGGATTTCAGTAGATGGGGTACCTGGATAAGCGTAGGCTCCGGATATACCGGCATCAAGCGCACCTTGCGCTAAAGCCTCGTCTCCCAGAAAAAGTTCTGATTTATTCATTCGTACAGTTCCCTGCAGTTTATGATTAAAAGATGCTGTGTTAACATTCAGCAACTTAAATAAACGACGTTCATTAAGTTTAAGACGATCGCATATGCTATATAAAATGGGCTGCATTTTAAAGCGTAAAGTTCATTTTATGTTAAATGTTCAGCAATTTAATTAGTTCAAAGAAGGAATCAAGATGACAACATTGGCGGGCGACCAGCCGGAATACTTTAACCCAGTCAGTGCTCCAGACTTTCTAATGAAAGATCAACTTCAGCGCTTACAGCTGCAACGGCTAAAACGGATTGTAAAAAGAGCCTATGACAATGTTGAACTCACAAGAAACAGAATGGATGATGTCGGTATTAACCCAGAAGACATCAAGACTCTGGCAGACATTTCCAAACTACCTTTCGTCTATAAATCAGATTTAAGGGACACCTATCCTTACGGCCTTTTTGCTAGCCCAATGAGCGAGGTTGTCAGGCTGCATGCATCCAGCGGCACCACCGGCAAACCAACTGTTGTTGCCTACACCCAGGATGATATTGATGTGTGGTCCAGTGTTATGCAGCGCGCTTTTGCATCATGCGGAGTTCATGCGGGAGATATCGTACAAAACTCATATGGCTACGGCCTGTTTACCGGCGGTCTTGGCGCCCACTACGGCGCTGAAGCTCTAGGTGCAACTGTAATTCCAGTATCTGGTGGCAATACCGATCGTCAGTTGATGATTATGAAAGACTTTGGTGCCAACGCACTATGCGCTACACCAAGCTATTTTCTGCATATTATTGACCGCGCGGAACAATTAGGAATAGATTTGAAAGATATGCCGTTAAGGGTTGGTATTTTCGGTGCCGAGCCTTGGTCAGAGCCAATGCGTACTCACTGTGAGGCTGCAGCAAATATGAAGGCCTACGATATCTACGGCCTTTCTGAAATTATCGGTCCCGGGGTTGGCAGTGAGTGCCGTTGCCAGAAAGGTCTGCACATATTCGAAGACCACTTTTACCCAGAAATCATCGACCCTGAAACCGGGGAGGTTCTTCCCGAAGGTCAAGAAGGTGAATTGGTGCTGACCACTCTTAGCAAAGACGCAATGCCAATGATTCGCTACAGAACCAGAGATATCACCTCGTTTATTACTGAACCATGTGAGTGCGGCAGAACCTTGCGTCGCATCAACCGTATCGGCAGGCGCTCGGACGACATGCTGGTAATTCGAGGTGTTAACCTGTTCCCATCACAGATCGAATCAGCCCTGCTCAAGGTTGAAAATGCGCAGCCGCACTACCAGATCATCCTGACTAAAGAGAAAGGTCTGGACCAACTAGAGATTGAGGTAGAGCTAACAGCTGAAATGTTCAGCGACCAAGTGAGCAAAATCGAACAATTACAAAAGAAGATTACCCACGCAATTGAAACTACAATTGGAATAAGTGCAAAAATCAGACTGGTTGAACCAAACACCATTGCCAGAAGCGAAGGCAAGGCCAAACGTGTAATTGATAAACGTGAACAGTAAGCACGAACCCAATTGCACAAATAACAGATAAGGATATTGATATGAAAATAAAACAGATCTCGGTATTTCTGGAGAACAAACCCGGCCACCTGAGCTCTATCTGCAAACTGCTTGCAGATGCACAAATTAATATAGTCACAATTTCGCTTGCCGATACCGAAGATTTCGGCATTGTGCGACTTATCGTTAAAGAGTGGGAAAAAGCACAGCAGCTTCTTACCGACAATGGCGCTACTGTCAAAGTAACTGAACTTGTTGCCGCTGAGGTTGAAGACAAACCAGGCGGGCTTAACAAAATCCTTGAGATAATCGACTCCAGCCACTTGAATATTGAATACATGTACGCCTTTACCTACAGAGCCAAGGAAAGCGCCATCATGGTATTCAGATTTAATAACCCTGAAGAGGCGATAGCGCTGTTATCTTCAAAGGATGTGAAGGTTATCAGTGAAGCTGATCTGTTTGCGATAACTGAATAACCACCTACCCTCCACTTACCTATCATTACACAACTTGACCGGTAATCTCTCAATGTTATTGCCTTGTGATAAGGCTCTCTGGATTGCCCGGTCAAACCGGGCAATGGCAATCCCTTTAAATAAAATGAACCCCAGTCATAACCATTGACTTTAATAGCAATATAAGTAACTCTATCCCCCTTAAAATATCAGGCAAATTTCTAGTACGCTATGGAGAAGTGTTAAATGGAAAAAACAAATATAATGCTGCTTTCGGTAATCATAATTACCTACCTACTAGCCATCGGTTACCTCGGTTTTCTTGGATTCAAAAAAACAAAAGACGCTAAAGACTACATGGTTGCCGGCGGGGAGATTCACCCATTCGTCATGGCAATCTCCTATGGAGCAACTTTTATCAGTACTTCGGCGATCGTAGGTTTTGGGGGGGTTGCCGGAATCTTTGGTATGGGATTGCTATGGTTAACACTTTGTAACGTCGTATTTGGGATATTCATAGCCTTTGTAGTCTTTGGCAAGAGAACCAGAAAGCTTGGTCACCAACTAAGCGCTCATACCTTCCCTGAACTGCTTGGAAAAAGATTTAACAGCAATTTTATTCAGGGCGCATCAGGTTTGATTATCTTTACCGCCATGCCACTCTATGCATCTGTGGTTCTGATTGGTGCAGCAAGATTTCTGGAAAGCACTTTGCAAATTGATTACAACACTGCTCTTTTAGTGTTCTCTCTCATTATCGCGGCATATGTACTTGCCGGTGGTCTGCGCGGAGTTATGTACACCGATGCCCTACAAGGCACCATTATGTTTGTGGGTATGATAGTTCTTCTGGTTATCACCTACTCAAAACTTGGGGGTATCAGTGCAGCACACGAAAAGTTAACGGCATTAGCACATTTGGTACCTGGAAAACTGCAAAGTATCGGTCACGCAGGCTGGACTGCCATGCCGGAAACCGGATCCAAATGGTGGTGGACACTGGTATCCACAATTATCCTTGGTGTAGGTATCGGTGTATTGGCGCAACCACAACTTGCTGTACGTTTTATGACTGTAAAAAGTAACCGCGAACTGAACCGGGCTGTACTAATTGGCGGTATCTTTATCGTGGTCAGCACAGGTGTGGCATTTATCGTTGGATCACTTTCCAATGTATATTTCCATGAAACCGCAGGAAAAATTGCGATTGCTGCAGCCAAAGGCAATCACGATCTAATCATCCCACAGTACATCAATGAAGCGATGCCAACATGGTTTGTTTACCTATTTATGATCGGCCTGCTATCTGCTGGTATGTCTACCCTAAGTTCACAATTCCACGCCATGGGAACATCAGTAGGCCATGACTTCTTTAAAAAGTTTTTCCCAAACAAAGGCAATACTGTATTAATCACCAAGGTCGGTATTGTTATAGCTATCATCATCAGTATTATCCTTGGCTATCAACTACCAATCGGGATTATTGCTCGAGGCACTGCAATTTTCTTTGGTATATGTGCAGCAACATTCCTGCCTGTATATGTTGCAGCTCTTTATTGGAAAGGAGCAACCAAGACCGGAGCTACAGCAAGTATTATTGCCGGTTTTATTGCCAGCCTGTTTTCACTGCTATTCCTGCATGCCAAAGAGTCAGCTGCGATTGGACTATGCGAGATGATATTTGGCAAAAAGATGTTAATCGAGGCCCATCCATGGCCGGTTGTTGACCCGATACTTATTGCCCTGCCGATATCAGCAATAGTGCTTATTGTAGTTAGTCTTGCTACCAAAAACGCTGAATAGAATAATAAGGAGATTAAAATGTTAGGATTTGAAGATACCAGTATTGCCTTCGTTTACATTGCCAATATTGTAGCTGTGACAGTCTGTGTGATTTACGGAATAATCAACTGGAATAAGGGTGCTGATACCGAGGCAGAAGAGATCGCTGAAGAGCTACAGTGGGAAAAAGAAGAAGCTGAACTAGATAAGGATTTGTAGATTATAATTCTTTGCATTTTACGTAGGGGCAATTCATGAATTGCCCCTACTTATTTATAAACCCAACCCAGCCGTAACCACATACCTCTGCGGCCCACCCGGATTCACAGCATCAAACGGATAGCAAGTAACCAGCTTCACCAGCGAATCATCAAAACCATCCACAACCAGCTTATCACGAGTAACATCTACGATATCCATGCTGATTATTCTGTAGTTAAATACCTCTCCTGTTTTTGTTTGCATTGAAAACTGCTCGCCTATTTTTACATCCTTTAAAAAACTAAAGTGGGTATCCCTGTGCCCGCCGATCACCATTGCCCCCGGGTATCCAGGCTGGGAGGATCCGTTCATATACCCGGGACCAAAGGCGAGCGCATTGCCCGTAGTACCATTCAGCACATAAAGATCTATGTCGTGTTTGGCCATCTGCATGCGCGCAACAGGCCAGGTATCAGCCCATGACCATGGCTTAACCTTATCCTCTATTCCCGCTTTAGCTTTCTCCAGTGTCTCTTGCCAGGCGTCTTCGATAAACTCTTGAGCTAATTCAGCCTTGGCATAGATATACCCTGAATCCACAATTAAACCACCACCCACAACAGCAAGAAGAACAATTACAATTAGCTTTTTCATATTCACTCTCCTTTTGCAGATGAATTTGTCTGAGACGGAACAAAGTCTATCTTCCAAAGTACTAGTGCGAGCATCACTAATAACAACCCAAGTATTAGATTACGCTGCATCGGTGTTGCTGTCTTAGGGTAGGCATAGGTCTGTGGTGACTGCCCTTTCGGCTGTGCATTCGGAACCAGAGACTTCTTCAATTTCTGATCCTGGGGTCTACTAATTTTCTGTTCTACTGCCACAAAACTGGTGTATTTGGTTAACAATTTGTGGGTCAGAGCAATATCGACAATCTCGTCCTTAAACTCTTCTGAGTAACCTCTGGCAATCTGCTTATCCATTAAAGACTCAATCTTAGAGCGTGCCCAAATGGTTGAAACTCCGCTATGATTTATTCCCTTTGATAGCTTTAGGGTACGCGACCACTCTTTATCTGCGGCCTTGCCTTTCACGACCACATCTCCTTCAAAACCTTCTTCAGAAGATCCAACGATCTTAGCACTGATGATTAGCGGTTCACCCAGATAAAGATCAGGAATCCTCTGCGGCCATACTTCTGGGTTAATTCCTTCTTGTCTGGTGCCTTCAGGCCAAACAATTTCAAGGTCATGCAACACCGGACTTTCCAGTTTGGCAAATAATTCAGACATCTTACTGGAAATCTCCTGATAATCTCCGATATAGGTAAAGGTACCACGCCCAAATTGAGCTGCCTTTTTCATAAAATAAGTATTAGGAGCACTACCGATACCAACCGTGTACAACCGCGATTTACCTAAGTCTTTTTGAATCAACCTGAATAATTCGCTTTCATTGCCGACACTCCCATCGGTAATAAATACCACTTGACGCAGATAACCCTGTGTCTCCTTATTGGCAAATGCGCGTTGCAGTGCTGGAGCCATTTCGGTGCCACCATCTGCAACCAGTCTATTAACAAACCTTTTTGCGGTTTTAAGGTTAGTGTAATCCGCCAGCATTGGCTGTGTAGACAGCGATCTGGTATGAGAATTAAACTCAATGATATTAAATTTATCATTGGCTTTCAGGCGATCCAGGGCATACAGCAAACTTTTTTTGGCCTGAATAATTGAAGTCCCCCCCATAGAACCCGAGGTATCGATAATATATATCATCTCCTTTGGTAGATTAACTGTCTGCGATATTTTTTGCGGCGGCATCACCATCAGCATTGCATAATTATCATCTCCCACTTCCTGACTGAAAATTGCCGCCTCAGGGTTGGTTCCAACCTTTGGCGTCCACACCAATTCAAAATCTCTATCCATTGATACTTTGCCCTTTGCCAACATTATTTTCTTAATACCAGCTTCGTCAGTTTCCGTTATCTGATGATAGGTACTGCGCACGAAATCCAATTCTAATCCAACATTCAATACGATGTTTATTGAAACCGGGTTAACTAAAGTAACTGATTCAGATTCACTATGTTCAACTGCCGGGACGATATATGGTGTAATTCTGGATGCATCAGACACTTTATCGGTATTTAATGCCCAACCATCACCCATATTTAGATTTAAGGTCTTTTCTGCATGCTCTATTTCAACAATATCTGTTGGAATTATATTTCCAGGAATATATCTTGGGTTAATCGTCATCGGAAAACGCAAACTAAACTTGCCCTGATCATACTTAATCTTTTGCAGATAGGTTATCTCAACCGTAATCTCCTCTCCGGGTGCAATATTGGCAACTGAATTGGTAAACATGTTTGGCCTTTCCTGTTCAACCAGGCTTGCCTTTTTTCCGGCTTTTTTGGCCTCCTTATAGATTTTTTTCGCCTCTGCCTTTTTCTTTATCTCCCCACTAATCACACGATCACCAATTGTCATCTGCATACTGTTCACAGCCGAATCTTCCGGTAGCGGAAAAACATACACCGCCTCAGTCCATTTATCGCTTGTGTTTTTAAAACTCTGCTTTACAGATACCTCAGCAATCATGCCGTTGATTTCCATATCAACATCGGTATCCAGGTTAATCGCCAAAAGGTACTTACCCGGTTCATCAGTTTTCATCAGCAGACTACCCGATTCAACCTCATGCATCTGAATTTGCATCGACTCGTCAATTGAATAATCTGCGGCATGGACATTACCGAACAGCGCTAGCGAAAACAACGCCACCGCAATTATTGTGGTTACTAAACCCAGAAGATAGAGCGCAACTTTCATGATAATTGCGCCAATGGAATCTCTTTTATACTCCTCAATCATCATGTGACGAGGAATTCTCTTTGAATAACTCATAACAACCTCCCAGCTGCGTTTCTTGTTTGTCTTAACTCTAATTAGAACAAAACAATGGGGAGGCGCTGGGGTGATATTATGGAAATAAGAGGATGAATTGTGGCAAAAATGTGGCAGAAAAGATTTGTGCGATTATATTTATGCATTTAGCGAACTATTTCTAATACAATTTTCTGATTGCAGTTTTACTGCCGATAATTAAACATAGAACTATGAAAGGCTTCATATTTCCACCTAAAAAACAGGTTTATATTAACCAAATAAAGTCAATATAAACTATATTTATTGTATAGATAATAATCAAAATGCGTAATTATAATGGACCATAAGGAAAATACACCATCCACTTCTTTGCAGCAGCAATTAAGTCCCGAAGAGTTTGATGCTGTTTTGGAAGAAAATAAATTCCTTCAGGAAAAAATCGAATTAATTAATAAAATCTCTAAATCACCATCATTAGAGGAAGTATTAAATGAAATTTTGCTTTTTTTAAATGGGAAGTGGGGATTTAATACGCTATCAAGCCAAATTGTTGATGAAAAAACAAATACCTTAAAATTTTTTACGTTTAATACAGTCGAAAAATTAGATGGCCCAATAAATGAAGCTATTACTGTAGATGTTCCATTAGAAAAAGAATCATCAATTTCAGCTGCAGTCGCAATATCACAAAAATGGTTTTATGCGGATTTTGAACGAACAAAGAAAAACCTAGAGCGCTTATCCGAACTTGATCGTAATAGTTTAGACAAAATGGGGCTAATAGAAAACCTTATAGTCCCTGTTATCGATGAAGGTAAAACAATAAGTGTATTTCACTTAGGATCTACAGATAACAGAACAAATCTTAACAAAGATATATGCAACGAAATATTTGATTTTTTAAATAACTTATCATCCCATATTCAGATCATTAAAAACAAAATCGAACAAGAGAACTTAAAGACACAGCAGCAAGAAACACTGGATCTTTTTAGCAAGCTTGTTAACACCATAAAGCTAGATGAAATTTTAGATATACTGGGCGACGAAATTGATAAGCTAGATAGCGTTGATGGTTATTGCATTAATATTTTCGACAAGAATAATAACCAACTAATATGCAACAAAGTTTCCTTATCACAAGAATACAAAATCATGGAGAAGACATATCAAAAATTTGTTTTCCCAGTAAAAAAGGGAAATGAAAACCATAAAGCAATATATGATAAGCAAGTTATTGATATAGATAACACCAATTTAAGCGGCTTTTCATCAATCACCAGCGCCAGATATATGGCTTGGAAGATGAAACACTTAATTATCATTCCAATCGCCAAGTTCGAAGATATTGATAGCCAAGCAATCGGCACAATAATGATATTTAATGAGAACAATAAAGTTGATGGAAAATCTATCCAGACAATTAAAGACAAGCTTTTTTTATTCGTTGATCCAATTGACAATGCCAATAAGTATTCAGACTTTAAAGAAAAAGAAAGATTAATAGATTCTGCTGTCTCAGAAAGGACAAGATTTTTAAACTTTTTAAATGACGTAAATAACCTCACACTACTAGAAAAAATTTATAAGATGCTCTCAATGGAGTTTCTTAATCTATATAAATTCGATTTAATTGGAATACTAATTGAAGAAAATGGGTATTTAAAAAGAGTATCAAGCTATTCTAAAGGGGAAAAATATAAGAATTATCTTTCAGATTGGGACGAGTTTATGGATAAAAACCCATATAAAACTAAGTCCGAAGAAGGTGCATTTTCATTGTGCTATGTAAAAAATCAGCATCTATTCTTTCCGTATATTCCCGACCTGCTTCACCTACCAATGTCCAAAAAGGATAGCGGTGCCTTAAATTCAATAAAAAAAACTATATCTACGCTGCATTTTCCAATCAGAAAAGATGGAAAAGCCATAGGGGTTATAACAGCTAGTAGTCTTGATCAAAAAATAGAGCTTTCTGGCGCAGATATAGAATTCATGGAAATACTTGGTTCTTTCTTTGGATCAGCTATTACAAATGCCAAGATGTACACAACTGTAGAGCACCAAAAAGAGGAAATTGAAGCAACCCTGCAAGAACTTGAAACAACAAAAGATAAGCTAGTTGAAACCGAAAGAAAACGAGCAGATGCAATGAGAAAAGCTAAAGAAATTGCAGAAGCTTCAGTTGAAGCAAAAAGTAATTTCTTAGCTAATATGAGCCATGAAATAAGAACACCAATGAACGCAATAACAGGATTAACTTACCTAGCTTTGCGAATGGATCTAACTCCAAAATTGGAAGATTATCTGCAAAAAATTAACGCCTCATCAGAAACTCTTCTAGGAATAATCAACGACATTTTAGATTTTTCTAAAATCGAGGCAGGTAAACTTGATTTAGAAAAAACTGAGTTTAGCTTGCTTGATATTATTAGTCATATTTCAGATATCTTCGCCACCAAAGTTGCAGAAAAGCAGTTAGAGCTGTTTTTCAAACCTGATATAGATATGCCAATTTGTGTTATTGGCGACCCTCTTAGGTTAAGCCAAGTACTAATTAACATTATTAATAATGCTGTTAAATTTACAGAAAGTGGTGAAATTCAGGTTAATATCTCTACAAAAAAAGCTTCAGAAGAAAAGGTGACTTTAGAATTCAGCGTTATTGATTCAGGAATTGGAATTGATAAGAAAGTATTGCCAACCTTATTTGACTCATTTACTCAAGCAAATGGTTCTACATCAAGAAAGTTTGGAGGTACTGGGCTTGGCTTAAGCATCTCAAAACGCTTAGTTGAGCTAATGGGAGGAAAGCTAATAGCTAAGAGCGCTCTTGGTAATGGAAGTATTTTTTCTTTTACTACTCAATTTGAACCTCCAGAAGGTGGGTTTAATAATATTTCAAAAATCGTTGAAAATATTTCGGAAGAAATAAAGGGTAAAAAAATAGTAGTTGCTGCACACAATGATAAGTTCAGTGACTATTTAGCAAATGCACTACAAGACCATAATTTTATAGTAGAAACTGTAAGTTCTGGCTCAGAAATATTAGAGATGATGTCCAAATATGCCCGGAACATTCACATGGTAATAGTTGACACAAGCATTCCTGATGACGGCATTAGTGCTTTGCAGCAGGTTAACAATATTAAAAGCATGAGTGGCGTCAAAACAGCTATCTTAACTGCTTTTGGAAATGATGATCACTTATCGTCTCAAATAGTCGAGCAAACAGATTTAATACTACACAAGCCAATAAAAATGACAGAGCTTATCAATAGTATTTGTATCAGCTTAGGTTCTGAGCAGGATGGCAATGTTATATATGAGTCATCTGCAAATAAGTGCTCTGCCTACAATGAAATAGAGGTTGAGAAGAATGTTCGTGGAGCAACTGTTCTTCTCACAGATGACAATAGAATAAACCAACAAGTTGCTTCTGAACTTCTGGAAAGAGTTGGAATCATCGTTGATATTGCAAACAATGGCCTTGAAGCAGTAAATAAGCTCAAAGTTAATAAATATGATGTAGTTTTTATGGACCTGGAAATGCCTGTTATGGGCGGTATTGAAGCAACGAAAATCATCCGAGATAGCGAGCATACTAAAGACCAAACCATTATCGCAATGACAGCAAATGCTATGCAAAGTGATCGTACAGAGTCAATTGAAGCAGGCATGAACGATTACATAGCTAAACCTATTAAAACTGAAGCGCTCTATAAGCTGCTATTACAGTATTTAAAAACAAATAAGAGAAGCAATGTGCTCGACTTTGAATCATCAGGGCATAAAGATTTAGAACGTTTAATAAAAACTCATAACATCAAAAACCAAACTATAGAAAACGCTGTTATCCATAATGAAAATCTTCAAATAGTAAATCTGGAAGAAGCATTAAGGATGCTAGCCAACAATAAAAAATTGCTAGTTTCTATAGCAAATGACTTTATAGATAGTTACGAAGAAAGTCCTTATATGATTGATAAACATATTAATAATGATGAATTAACAGATGCCAAAAGGTTGGTGCACTCTATAAAAGGTATTGCCAGCACTTTCGCATGCGATGCTTTTTATAATGCGGCAATAGAATTTGAATTAGCCCTAAAGAATAGGCAAAAAAAACTAATAGAGAATACCTTTGATAATTATAAAGAGATTTTCGAAGTCTTTTTAAATGACGTTAGATGGATAGCTGGACAATAATTATTATGGATTGGATAGTCTTCGGAGAGGCTGAAATAAATCCGCTGCAACCATGCCACGCTCTCCACTCTGTGAAGCAACATCACCCGCCTTGGCATGCATATAAACCCCAAGATTTGCGGCAATATCTGCCTTAATGTTTTGTGCCATTAGTCCTGCAATCACGCCAGATAGTACATCTCCCATTCCAGCGGTTGCCATGCCGGGATTACCGTACTGGCAGACATTGAATTGACCCTGGCTGGTTATAATGGTTCCAACACCTTTAAGCACAACAGCAGCACCATATCTCTTTTCCAATTCATCCGCTGCATAGAAGCGGTCTTTTTGGATTTCTAAATTTGTTTTTCCAAGTAGCCTTGCAGCTTCACCTGGGTGCGGAGTTATTACTGTCTGATCGTGAAATGGTTGTGGATTATTAACTTCAGCCAGTATATTAAGTGCATCAGCATCGATTATTTTGGGAAGGACTGAATCTACAGCCTCAGCATACATCACTCGTGACCATTCGCTTTGGCCCAATCCTGGCCCAAGGATAATTACGCTTGCACGCGCCATAAGTTCCTGCAATTCGTCTTTGGTCTCCACACCATAGCACATAAGCTCTGGTCTGCCGGAATTAACCATATAAGCATGTTCAGGACGTGTAGCAACAGTTGCCAGGCCAGCTCCAACTCGCAGCGCAGCCTGCCCTGCCATGCGTACCGCACCGGACATTCCAATGTCTCCACCAATTACCAGAACATGGCCATGATCGCCCTTGTGAGCATTTCTGTTGCGCGGTTTTAGATTATCGTAGCGCAGATCTTCATTGTGCAGATACGAACTTGGGCTCAAGCAATAAACATCAGCGGGAACAGCAAGATCATCAAAAATAACCTCGCCTGTGTATTCGGCTCCATCACCGGTATACAAACCCTGTTTTTTGCCTATATATGTTGTGGTGACATCGGCATGCACCGCACAACCCATAATCGCACCGGTATCCGAATTAATACCGGATGGAATATCAATTGCGATAACCTTGGCATGGCTTTGATTTATTGCAGATACTACCTCGGCAAAATGACCTTCCAGATCGCGTTCTAAACCAGTACCTAAAAGCGCATCAACAATTAACTCAAATTCATTTATGCCTTCTTCAAGTTCAGAATAGATCTCTCCACCGGCTTCAATGAACTCCTCAGCGGCACGTTTGGCGTCACCCTTTATCTGCTCAAACTCACCTAAGAGAAGAACGGTTGGATTTACCTTAACGTCTTTAAACAGCTTGGCAACGACAAAACCATCACCACCGTTATTGCCAGTACCACAAACTACAAGAACTTTTTTTATACCCGGCCATTTATCACGAGCAGCAACAAAGGCAGCAACACCGGCCCTTTTCATAAGAGAAAAGCCGGGTATTCCATGTTTGTTTATTGCCAGTTTATCAAGTTCACGAACCTGGTCTGCACGATACAACCCCAGTTGTTTAGCCTGTTCTGTGCTCACGCTTTCTGCACTCATAACTCTCTACACTTTAAAATGTGCCTTATAAGTCCATTTGTTGAGCCATCATGCTCAAGTTTTTCCTTTGGATTTTGAATATCAGGGGCAATATCATCAGCCAATTTTTTACCTAGCTCAACCCCCCACTGATCATATGAGTTTAGCTGCCAAATTACACCTTGTACAAATATCTTGTGTTCATAAAGTGCTATTAGCAAACCCAGTGATTCCGGTGTCATCTTATCGAACATAAAAGTGGAACTTGGGCGATTACCTTCAAAGATTCTAAATGGCAGTAGTTGCTCGATTTTTTCAGGTGCGACACCCTTTGCCTGCATTTCTTCACGCACCTCTACTTCGGTTTTACCATTCATTAGTGCGCATGATTGGGCCAGACAGTTAGCCAGCAAAAGATCCTGATGATCAGCAACAGGCAAGTTTGCATCTACCGCAGCGATAAAATCTACTGGAGTATAGCCTGTGCCCTGATGCAAATGTTGGAAGAATGCATGTTGACTGTTAGCACCAGTACCACCCCAGATTACTGGCGCGGTTTTATAATCAACAGCAGTACCGTTTCTGGCAATGGACTTTCCATTGCTTTCCATATCGGCCTGTTGTAGGTAATTAACCAACAAGTTCAGATTCTCGATATATGGAACAATTGCGTAGCTATCAACATCATGAAAATCACGATACCATATTCCCAACAAGGCCATGATTACCGGGATATTATGTTCAAATTCAGCGGTAGAAAAGTGATAATCCGCCTTTTGTGCACCAGCTAACATTTTCTTAAAGTTACTTACCCCTATAGACAGAGCAATACTGATTCCAACAGTTGACCACAAAGAAAATCTGCCGCCTACCCAATCCCACATTTCAAAGATATTTTGCTTTTTAATACCGAATTCAGTAGCAGCTACAATATTGTTAGATACAGCAATAAAGTGCGATGCAATTGCTGATTCATCTTTTGACTGTGTTAAAAACCACTCACGAACCACTTTTGCGTTTTCCAATGTCTCTTGCGTACTGAATGATTTAGAGGCAATGATAAACAGAGTTTGCTCATGAGGTAAATTTTGCAGCTGTTTAACCAGATAGTCTGCGTCCAGATTAGCAATAAAAAGTGTGGTTATTTCTTCTTTTTGATATGGGGCCAATCCCTTGGTGACCATCTCTGGCCCCAGATGTGAGCCGCCAATACCAATATTCACGATATGAGTTATCTGCTTTCCTGTATAACCTTTCCACTCACCACTATGCACTCTATCAACAAAACGGTACATCTTCTCCTGCGATATCATCACAACTGGCGTAACATCAATTCCATCGACACATACCTGCCTAGAATCAGGAGCCCTAAGAGCAGTATGCAATACAGCACGCTCTTCAGTATTATTTATTTTTTCACCATGAAATTGCTTATAGATCCACTTCTTCAACCCTGATTCCATTGCCAGACAAATCAATAGCTCTTTGATTTCATCATCAAGTAGGTTTTTAGAATAATCAAATAGCAGACTACCCAAAGAGATGGAATACTTTTCAAAGCGTTCCTGGTCATCAACAAAAAGCTGTTTGAGATTCAAGTCTCGTTGCTGATGTTTTTGCAACTCTTTCCATGCTGCAAATAGAGTTAGGTTTTTTTGCGATTCCATTCTTTGCCCTATGGTCTGAATATGAAACAAGCTAATTGAGAGGTTTCAAAAAAACTATATCAACTCGCAACACATATTATCAATTAATCTTGGAGTTCCAAGCTTAGCTGCAACCAACACAACAATTTTGTTATCTTTAGCAGTTGCATCTTTAAGGGTATCCTGCTGGCGAATAGCAAAATAATCAGGTTCAAACCCATCCTGCTTCAACCTTTCAATAGCCAACTGTTCCATATCCTTAAATGCCTTGTCTCCAGATTCAATTCTGGCAATCGTTTCTTTTAGCAGCTGATTTATAAATACCGCCTTAGAACGTTGCTCATCAGTTAAAAAACCATTGCGCGAACTTTTTGCTAGGCCATCATCTTCACGCACAGTTGGCATGCCAATGATCTCAACCGGCAAACACAAATCATTAGTCATACGACGAATCACCGCTAGCTGCTGATAATCCTTCTCACCAAACACAGCCAGATCCGGTTGTACCATTCCAAATAGTTTAGTCACAACCGTAGTAACACCACAGAAATGTCCAGGCCTTGATGCACCACATAGGGTATCAGTCAGTTCATCCGGAACGGTAACCGTAGTCTGAGCAGCATTTCCATTCGGGTACATTTCTGTAACCGAAGGTGCAAACAGCAGGTCGGTATCTGCTGCCTCTAGCTTTTGCTGGTCCTCCGGCAAAGTTCTTGGATAAGTATCAAGATCTTCACCAGCGCCAAACTGCAGGGGATTGACAAAGATACTTGCAATCACAAAATCTGATACTTCATTTGCCTTCTCAACCAGAGAGATGTGGCCTTCGTGCAGGTTGCCCATGGTTGGCACAAAACCCACCTTATTTCCTGCGGCTTTTTGCTTTCTGACTTCTTCTCTTAATTCTGCGATTGTATGTACTGTTTTCATAACTTGGATACCAAAATATTCGACTACACATTATGCTCCGGCGCGGGAAACTCCCTCCCTTTAACCGCCTGAACGTAATTGGAAATTGCCTCTCCAATTGAAGAAGCATATTCCATAAAGTTTCTGGAAAACTTGGGGCGTTTACCCGGGGTAATTCCCAACATATCCTGCAATACCAAAACCTGGCCATCACAATCAACACCAGCACCAATACCAACTACAGGGATTGAAACACTATCGGTAACACTTTTTGCCAGCTCAGCAGGAACGCACTCAATAACTAGGATATCCGCACCGGCATCTTCCAACATCTTTGCCTCATTGATGATAACCTGCGCCTGAGCATCCTCCCTGCCCTGCACCTTATAACCACCTAACTTGTGAACAGACTGCGGCAATAGGCCAAGATGACCGCAAACCGGCACCCCCTGGCTGGTGAGAAATTCTACCTTTTCAATCTGTCCTTCTCCACCTTCCAGCTTCACCATCTGGGCACCGCCCTCTTTCATCAGGCGTGCTGCAGTCCAAGCTGCATCTTCGGCGGTGTTGTAGCTCATAAACGGCATATCAGCGATAACAAAAGAATCTCCCGCTCTGCTGCACACACATTTGGTGTGATAAACCATTTCATCAACAGTTACAGGAATAGTTGAGTCCTGACCCTGCATCACCATTCCCAGTGAATCACCAACCAGGATAATATCAACAGCAGCCATATCACACAGTGCTGCAAAGCTCGCATCATATGCTGTAAGCATTGCGATCTTCTCCGCTTCACGCTTCATCTTCGCCATGGTTGCAACCGTTACCGGCTTTCTTGGCTGACTTTGTTCATTTGATGAGTACATAGTTTCTCCAATGGTTAGTGTTAGCTATGAATGTTGAACACTTTTTCTTAAGTGGACTAAATATGTATCTTTGATGGGCTAAAGAAGTGCTTACCTTTTTTTATAGGAGTAATTGCACTTAGAAGCAACTCAAAATCTTTTTGATTGTTAACGAAATCTATACTACTAGCATTTATTATCAACAGCGGCGATTTATCGTAATAATGAAATAATTCGGCATACTTTCCATTAAGTTTTTGCAGATAATCATGGGTTATAGATGTTTCAAAAGGATTGTTACGCAGGTTAATTCTACTGGTTAAAGTATCCTCATCTGCCTGAAGATAAATAACAAGATCAGGAACTGGTTGGTCGATATCCAGCTTGCTTTTTACCTTGTTGTATATATCCAGTTCATCTGCATCAAGATTGGCTGCAGCAAATAACCCATCTTTTTCGAAAAGAAAATCTGCAACTACCATCTTGGTAGGGTCCTGACTCATCTTATCATCCAACCCTTCTAGTTGTTCTGCTCGTTGCATTAAAAAGTGCAACTGGGTTGGTAAAGACATATTGGCAACACCTGAGTAAAAGCGGGAAAGAAAAGGGTTTTCTTCCGCCTTCTCCATAAACAAATCTGCCTCAAAATAATCTGCAAGCTTTCTCGCCAGGCTGGATTTACCAACGCCAATCGGTCCCTCTACAACAATATATCTTGGCTTGGAGGATATATAACCTTTTTCTGATTCAACCACACTTAATCCTGTATCTTCTTTATCTCATGCGCATATTTTTGCGCTATAAAACCTATTCGATCCCCTCCGGGAAGCACTAAATCCGGATCAATCTGCGCCAAAGGGGAAAGCACAAAACAGCGTTCAGTTAACCCTTTATGCGGTACGGTGAGTCTATCACAATCAATCTCAAAATCGTTAAATAACAAGATATCAAGATCAATAATCCGGGCTCCCCAGCGAATAGCATCCCGATCGCGCCCCATTTCATTCTCTACATTTTGCAGAAAATCAAGCAGTTCAAGCGGCTCCAGGTCTGTATTGGCCTTAAAAACAATATTCACATAATCCGGCTGATCTTGAGGTCCCATTGGACTAGTAAAGTATTTTGAAGAGATGGATGCTATATCAAGTATTGAAGAAAGACGCAAATACTCCATCACCCTGTCGATTTGTAACGACGGGCTATCAAGGTTACTGCCAACACCAATGTAAACGGTATTCTTCATTTATAATAATACCGGAGTCAGCTGCTAGGCCTGGGGTGGGAGATGTTTGTTGCGTCCATGCTTGTTGTGCTTGCCCCTACTATGCTTACGCTTTTTAGGTTGCTTGATCAGCATAGATGATCTTTGTGCGGGATCAACCTCCTGAAACCTGGTCCACCAATCTGCAATTTCCTTATCGACTTCTCCAGAATCGGCTCGCAGCAATAGAAAGTCATAGGCGGCGCGGAAACGTTGATGCTCCAATAACCTAAATGGGCGCTTACCACTACGTGACATAAATCTTGGCTGCATGCGCCAGATTTCCTTCATAGGCATGGAAAATCTTTTCGGGATAGAAACTATCTGCGCCTGCTCGCGAGCAATCTCTTCTGCCGCCTCATAGTAGATCTCGTTTTCAGACCTTCTTTCATTAGTATTGTTTTCAATAAGCTGGCGTACCGGTTCCCATAAGAATGTTGCAAACAAAAATGCCGGAGTAACAGGTTTTTCCTGAGCGATTCTGATATCAGTGTTTTTTAATGCCTGAACAAGCATCGCTTGCGCCCTACCGCTGTCATCTTTTGCTACTGCTTCTGCAGTCAGAGGAAACATAACCTGAAATAGGCGATATTCACATAACTTTTCATAGGTAGCTAAGGCCTTCCCCCCCATAAACAGTTTTAATGACTCATCGAATAAACGCGCCGGGGGAATATTGCTCAATAGATGACTGAGCCTTTTTATTGGTTCTTCGGTAGCACTAGCAATATTAAAGCCAAGCTTAACCGCAAATCTGATAGCGCGCAGCATCCTGACTGGGTCTTCCCTGTATCTTTGCTCAGGATCCCCTATTAACTTTATTAGTTTCTTTTTAAGATCAGAAAACCCTTCAGCATAGTCTACCACTTCCATGGCAGAGGCATCGAAATACATGGAATTAATCGTGAAGTCACGCCGCAGAGCATCCTCTTCTAAAGTCCCGTAGACGTTATCACGCAAAATTCGTCCACAATCTGCTGTCTGAGCATGAGAATCGTGTTCAGCAGATTCATGAGAGCCACGGAAAGTAGCAACCTCAATTATCTCACGTCCAAAATAGATATGAGCAAGCCTGAACCTTCTGCCGATTAAACGGCAATTCTTAAAAACAGACTTAATCTGCTCAGGCGTGGCATTCGTAGCAACATCAAAGTCTTTAGGATGCAGATCAAGTATAAGGTCGCGAACAGCACCGCCAACAATATAAGCATCATAACCATGCTGTTTAAGGGTGCGCAGAACCTTCAAAGCCCGATTATTTAGATCCTGCTCAGGTATCATTGATTGAGAGTGCGGTATTATCTGCGGTTGAATCTTAATTATCCCTTTAAAAAATCTATCCTGAAAAAAGTCAATTCTTGATCTTTTTCATCTTTCGCTTCAAAAACGTTTACGCGAAGGCGAGCGATATTACCATATAATCACTATGAAAACAGCTATATTATAGGCCATATATGCTGCTCTATCCTTAACCAAAGCCACATAAAAAATAAACCTGTAAAACACTGAATGTGAACTACATCACATTTTTCTTGACCGATAATAAGCTTTTGCTTATAATGGCAGCCGCTTAATTTAAGGACACACTTTATTTGCAATTATGCCAATAAGCATCCGTTTTAGAACGCTTAATTTCTAATACGCAATCTGCTCGGCACATCTTTTATATTATATTTTTGTGACGCACATCACATTTTCCTTGATTTTTGCCGCGATGCAACATAGCATATACTCATTAGTATGCAATAGACACGAATTGAATACTAATGCTGTTTGATGGAATGCAAATAGCTTTACTAGATAGGACACCTTAAAATTCAACCTAATGGAGACTCTTCTGCCATGAAGACCAAGAAAAGTTTGTATACTAAAGTGGCTTCACTGTTAGTTGCTGGCACACTTTCGACAGCAACATTCGCACAAGCAACCAAATTACTACCAATTGATGAAGCAAATAGCAACCTAGACCAAGTAGTAAGTACCTACGGAAATCATGCACCTAGATCATTCCCAAACCTTGATATCAAGCAACTATCTGAGCAGGGTAAGATCAAATCTTCCCAGCTTATCGTCAAGTTCAAAGAAGCTAATTCCCAAACTTTTAGCAATGTACTAAATAAGTTCTCTGTAACAAACATTGCGAATTTCTATAATCCAACTAAATTTATTTCAGCTTCAAATGAATTATTCTCAAAAATGAAGCTTGTTTCATTTTCTTCAGGTACTGATCTTACCCAGGCTTTTACCAACCTAATTCAGGATCCAGCGGTTGAATATGTTGCGCCAAACTATGTTTTCACACTCCATGCGACAACTCCTAATGACCTTGATGCAAACCTTTGGGGATTGCATAACACAGGCCAAACCAGAACCTTTACAGATGACTACGAAAACGAATACGAAGAAACAGGCACACCAGATGCAGACATAGATGCTCCAGAAGCATGGGATATCCGCCATGATGCTTCTAATACGATCGTCGCTGTAATAGACACAGGTATCGACTACAACCACAGCGAACTTGCTTCAAACATGTGGACCAACCCAGGTGAAATCGCTGGGAATGGTATTGACGATGACGGCAATGGCTATATTGATGACGTTCACGGCTATGACTTCGCCGATAAAGATTCTGACCCTATGGATGTGAATGGTCATGGTACTCACTGTTCAGGTACAATCGCAGCTCAAGGTAATAACGGCAACAACATAACAGGTGTTGCCTGGAACACTCAGCTAATGGCACTGAAAGTCTTTGCTGATGATAGCAACGGTGCTTACACCAGCGATATCGTTAACGCAATATTATACGCAGCTGATAATGGAGCAAAAGTTTCCAATAACAGTTATGGGTCTATTTTCAGTAACTCTGTAGCAGCTGAGATTATTGAAAAGCCAATGTACGATGCTATCAGTGCTGCAAACGATGCGGGCATGCTTTTCGTAGCAGCATCAGGAAATGACTCTACAGACCTTGATGGCCGCTATATGAGCACACCTTCTGATCTTGAACTGCCAAATATCATCTCAGTAGCTGCTTCAAATCAATTTGACGAGCCTGCAGCATGGTTTACAAACTACGGAAAAAATTCGGTTGACATTGCTGCTCCGGGTGAGTTCATCTATAGCACCTTACCTGGCAACGCTTATGCAACTTGGAACGGCACCTCAATGGCAACACCTCACGTAACTGGAGCAGCAGCACTGCTAAGCGAGCATGCTCCAGATCTGACACCTGCTGAGATCAAAGCCGTATTAATGAATACAGTTGACAAAAAAGATGCTCTTGCAGATACATCAGCAAGTGGGGGTCGCCTTAACCTTCACAGCGCTTTATCTGCACTTGAAGGTGGTGGCTTCAGCGGCGAGTGCCAAAGCTTTTCTGATACAAATGATAATCACGTAGCTGCAAACAGAGCGTATAAAGAAACGTCAGGCCAAACTTGTTGGGGAACATTCTGCTATGGCGGAACTACGACCTATTATGCTGTTGGTAGTGATGAGTCAATTGGAGCATACGGTTTCACAACTACTACATTATATGAAAACCAAATCGGCATTTTCTCTAAAACTGAAGACTGCGATACAGGCGGTGCCATTGACGCCCCGCCAGTGCTAACCTTAAATGCTCCACGTGAGAAATATATTTTGATTGGCACAGACTACACACTACCACAAAATCCCGTTTCTGCAATGGACAGAGAAGACGGTGATATCACTGCATCTGTTGTAGCTACTGGTGAAATTGATGTAACTAAAGCTGGTAGATACTCTGTAACATACAATGTAACTGACTCTGCAGGAAACGCAGCAGCACCAGTAGCTATCTACATCAACGTTACTGAAACAGATGATGTTCCTCAGGTTATGCTTCAAGGACCTTTCTGTAACATGATGTGGTGTTCTGCACTATTCATGGAAAAAGATACTCCTTATGAAGAGCCAGGATATGTTGCTTTCGACCTTATTGATGGCGACCTTACTGATCAAGTATTCATAATCGATGATCCAATGGCTGAAACATCTACTGTAGGAATCAGATTCCTAAACTACGATGTTATCGACAGCGCTGGTAATCACGCACCACAGCACACCAACAGACTGGTTGCAGTTCTTGATGCGGAAATGCCACATATCTGGGTAAGACCACCTTCAGGTAACTTCTTCAGCTATGCAAATGAATACTATACCTGGAAAAGACCTGATGGAAATGAATCTTGGTACTACAGCCCAAGTTATGCAGTATTCGACCTAAAAACCGACTTCTACAGTGAAGAAGTTGTTTGGGAAGAGCACGTAACCGTAACTGGCGAAGATGCAGTTGACTACACCAAAGCTGGCGACTATACAGTTACCTTTACAGCTACTGACCTTGATGGCAACACTACTGTTGAAACACAGGTTATTCATGTACAAGTAGACACTACTGCTCCGGTAGTTACTCTATGGGGCGACTCTGAAATAACTGTTGAAATTGGTGACATGTACAATGAACCCGGCGGAATTCTTAAAGATGACCTGGATTACTATCCAAGAGCATATATGAAGTTCTACGATGCTGAAGGTACAGAAATTGATAATCCTTTCAGAAGTTATCTAACTGAAGAAACAACCTACACCATCGAGTATCTTGGAGAAGATGGAGCAGGCAATCACGCTGTACCTCAATACAGAACTATTAATGTAGTTCGCAGTCACTGGAACCACGCCCCAGTTATGCCAGAAGGAGCTTACGACAATTTCGATAATGCTCGCGTCTATGGAACAGCTCTTGATGTTGACGGTGACTTGAACCGAGTAGAAATCGAATTCAATGAAGACGGAAACTGGATTCTGATTGAAGACAAAACAGGAACACCTGAGGAGTGGGAATACATTCCAGACTGGTACGGCCAACGAGATTTCCGTATCCGCCTTGTTGATGATAACAACAATATGTATGTATCACCTGTAAATTCTCTACTATCAAGTGCGCCAATCTTGATCACGCATTCGGTACAAATTAACGGCAACACTGTTGTAGTTTCTGGTACAGCTACAGACGACGAAAATGATATCGAAAAAATTATCGTTAGAATCGATGATGGCGAGTGGTTAAAATGTGAAGGCACAACAAACTGGAGCTGCACATTTGAAGGTGTCGAATACGGCCATCACACTTATCAAATCCGCAGCAAAGACCAGTGGACATTCTACTACTATAACGACAACAGACACGGATTCACTGTAAATCCTGCCATACCTCAAATCGATAGCTATAGCTATGAGTTTGAAGATAACAAGCTAGTTGTAACAGGAACCGCCTCTGATACAGATGGCGATCTTACAGAGGTTCATCTATTGATCGGTATTGGTGGCATTAAATGTACTGGCTCCAGTTCATTTACCTGTGAAATGCCTGATCTTGTCGATGGGACAACATATGATGTTGCTCTACAGGCACGTGATGCATATGGCAACCAAAGCACACCTTTGGAGTTCTCTTTCACTTATGAAGCTCCAATCATAAGCCAATGTATTACAGATACTAACTACAACCACGTAGCTGCAGGACGTGCATACCAAGGCGGTCTATCTAACCTGTATGCTTATGCAGTAGGATCTGATGATGACCTTGGGCTATATGGCTCAGTTTATTACAGCACCACCACTTCTCTGGAAGAAACATCTCCGGGAGTATGGACCAAAGTAACCAGCTGTAACTAAGCACTAATAAAGCAGGAACTATATTTAAAAGGCCTCAATAATGAGGCCTTTTTTTATATTCGAAAAAAATTGAGATATTTTTGTTAATCAGCTCACAATTTGGTTGATTTGTGCTGCGCCGCAACATAAACTTAGCTATAAAGAGTATGTAAATCTTTACATACTAAGGCACTTGATGGACGCAAGTTGCACTTCAGTTATGAAATGGATTATTTGGCTAAATAATTAGCTTAGAAGTACAAAACTAAATGGAGACGCGACTATGAATATTGGAAATAAGATCAAAGGCTATGCCACCACTATAGCAATAATTGCTATATCAATTTCCTCAATAGCTTTTGGGGAAACACCTAAAGAAACAAACTACTTCAATCAGGATAGCAAGAATTTTTTGCAAAGTCTGACGTCAGCTAACAGAAAAAACACAACCACGCCACCACGTAACCAAATAAATTTACTTGAAATGAGCGAACAGGGACTAATTAAATCTTCCCAGCTTATCGTGAAATTCAAAAGCTCAGCAGTAGCAGCCATGCCGCAAATTAATTCTGTTTTGCAAAAATACAGCATTAAGGAGATATCTGACTTCTACTCCCCTGGTAAATTGCTATCTGCCTATAAAAAGGCATTCAGCAAATTAAAGGTTATATCCTTCGCAAAAGGAACAAACCTTAATATGGCCTTTAGGGAATTGCAGAAAGATCCTGAGATTGAATATGTTACACCAAATTTCACCTTCACAAACCAGGCCACACCAAATGACCTAAACTCACGTCAGTGGGGACTAAATAATACGGGCCAGAATATTATTTCCTATGACTACGAAGGAACCGAACTAACCAGAACAGGTACAACTGATGCTGATATTGATGCAACTGAAGCCTGGGATATTAGGCAAGATGCTGAACGCACTGTTATTGCAGTTATTGATACCGGCGTAGATTACCTGCACGAAGATCTTGCTGGTAATATCTGGACCAACCCTGGTGAAATTGCCGGCAATGGTTTAGATGATGATGGCAACGGCTACATCGATGATGTTCATGGCTATGACTTTGCTGACAACGACTCTGACCCTATGGACGTAGTTGTAAATTACGACTTTGAAAACCAGCATAAATGGATACCTGGTGATTTTACTACCGGAGGTCATGGAACTCACTGCGCAGGAATTATTGCCGCTATCGGCAACAACGGTAAAGGAATAACAGGTATAACCTGGAATACTAAAATAATGGTTCTAAAGATATTTGGAAACGGAGAGCCATTTGCCTTCACTTCGGATATCGTTAGTGCAATTATTTATGCAGCAGATAATGGCGCCAAGATCTCTAATAACAGCTATGGTTCAACAGTATCTAACTCAGAATGGGCAAACGCTGGCAATAAACCCTTGTTTGATGCTATTTCAGCTGCAAATGATGCGGGAATGTTATTTGTTGCAGCAGCAGGAAATAGCGGCGTAGACCTTAACACTGAGGCCTATTCAAGCCCGGCTGGACTTGAACTGCCAAACATTATTTCAGTTGCAGCATCTGATGAAAATGACGAGCTTGCAAGGTTTTCAAATTTTGGCTCAAGCATGGTTGACTTAGCGGCACCTGGTGTTGATATATTCAGCACATTCCCAGGAAATTCCTACCATACAATGAGCGGCACATCTATGGCCGCACCACTTGTAGCCGGTGCTGCTGCACTAATGCTGGAAGAGAATAGCGACCTAACACCAGCTGAAATAAAAGCTATTCTAATGAATACAGCCGATGCGCCCAGCACTTTGGCAGAATCATCTGCGAGTAATGGCCGACTAAATGTTCATAGCGCTTTGGAGTATTTGCAGCAAACTGTTGATGGTAGTTGCGAAAGCTATTCTGCTACTAACGACTCTCATGTATCAGCAGGCAGGGCATACAAAGAAACCAGCGGGCAAACCTGCTGGGGCGCCTTCTGCCTAGGCGGAACTACGACCTATTATGCTGTTGGCAGTGATGAGTCAATTGGACCATACGGTTTCACGACTACTGTATTATATAAAAATGAGCCAGGTATATTTTCTAAAGCCGAAAATTGCCAAATGGGTGGGTCTAATGATGCCCCTCCGGTAATCACACTACAAGGTGATGCAGAAAAACACATTATAGCCGGCACCCAGTATGTTCTTCCGACTTTGGAGGCAACCGCTATAGATAGGGAAGATGGTGATATCACTGCCGCTATCATCAAAACCGGAAGTTTTGATAAAAATATACCAGGCAGATATTTAATCACCTACACCGCAAAAGACTCTGCTGGCAACAAGGCAGCTCCAGTAACCAGGGCTATCAATGTTCTAGAAAAAGCTTATGCACCAGGAGTTGTTGTAAATGGACCTACCTGTAATGGTTGGTTCTGCATACCTCAAAAGATGGTTAAAGGTACTGAATATCACGAATATGGATATATAGCTTTTGACCTTATTGATGGAGACCTAACCGATGACGTATACATCGTTGATAACAAAATGGACGATACAACTACTGAAGGCTTCAGATTCCTTGATTACCGCGTAACAAACTCAAATGGTATTGAGGGTGGTAGCGTTAATGGTGCAATACGTCTGGTTGCAGTTCTTGATGCTGAGCTTCCGCATATCTGGATTAGAAATTCTGAAGGTGGCAACTATTTCCAGTATGCCAATGAGTTTTACACATGGAAAAGACCAGAAGGTGAATACTGGTATTACAGCCCAAATTTCACCGTAATTGATATGAAAACAGAGCGCTTCTACGATCCAGAAAATGCTGATGAAGGCAGGGACTACACTGGCTGGGGTACATATTCAATCTCTGGGCAAGATGAAGTTAACTATGCAACAACTGGTGACTACACAGTAACGATTACTGCTACTGATACTGAGGGCAATACCACTTTTGCGCAGCAGATAATTCATGTAGTTGAAGATACTACTGCACCTGAAATCACCTTGTTGGGTGAATCTGAAATAGATATGGAGATCGGCGAGTATTTTCAAGACCCATGGTTCGAAACATCTGATGACCTTGACTTCTACCCAAGCATTTCCAGAAAGTACTTTGATGAGACAGGAACAGAGATTGAAAACCCATTCTCAGGCAGAGTTACTACTGAAGGAACATTCACTATAGAATACCTTGCGCAAGACGGGGCTGGAAATCAGGCTGAGCCAAAATATCGCACAGTAAATGTTATCCGCAGTCATTGGGATCATGCACCGATCTTTGAAAGCTGGAGAATTAATAACTATGCTGAGGCTAAAATCACAGGCACAACCTTTGATATCGACTCTGACCTTAATCGTGTAGAGATTGAATTTAATGGTGACGGCAACTGGATCCTGGCCAATGGTATTGAGAACTTCGAATATATACCGGATTTCTACGGCAAGCGAATAGTTAGATTACGCGTTGTTGATAATAACGGAAATATGACTGTTACCAATTCATATGAATTCTATCCAACAGCACCGGTAATCATCGAAACCCGCAATCTGCAAATCAACGGTAGCAGCATTATTGTTACAGGAACAGCTTCTGATGCTGAAAATGACATCACTAAAATTCAGATCAGAATAGACAGCGCTGAATGGGTAACCTGCAACGGCACCACCAACTATACCTGTGCTATTGATGATCTAGATTTTGGTGAGCATTATTATAGCATCAGGGGTATCGACTCACATGAAGTTATATATAGTTCAACACCAAAGAAGTATTTTGATATAACTCCTGCAATGCCAGAGATTGACAGATATGAATACACATTTGATGGCAATAAACTGGTAGTAACTGGTAACGCATCAGATGCTGACGGAGACCTTGCATCTATTCTTCTGATGGTTGTTCAGGGTGATAGCTATCAGTGTACAGGCACAACCTCATTTATCTGTGAGATGCCTGGACTCATTGATGATGAAACCTATGATCTTGTATTAGAGGCTCGAGATGCATTAGATAATCGTAGCGCGCCAGAGATCTTCTCATTTACCTATGAAGAGCAAATTCAAACATCATGCTTTACAGCAACCAACAACGAGCATATTGACGCAGGAAGAGCTGAATTAAGATACGGCATCCTGGTTTATGCTAACGGTTCTGGAAGCTACCTTGGAATGGGTACCAATGAAACATCCCTTGAAGAAACTTCTCCAGGAATATGGAGCAAAGTTAACACCTGTCAATAGCACATAATAATCATTAATAAATTTGTTAAGCCCCTTTTTTTAGGGGCTTTTTTTCAGCTTCAACAATATGAATTTTTTGTGAACCACGTCACATAAATTGACGCCCCAGTCTAAATACCTTATAGTATGCTACGTATACCAACCAGTACGTATGCATGGCATTTGTCCTGCAAAACCCGTAGTAGGACAAACTCTACTAAATGGATTTAAGTAGAATCTTATTATCTATGGACACAATTATTTATTCTTATGGAGATTCTTCATGAAGATCAAAAAATGTATTTATAATAGTATTGCTTCAGTAATGCTTGTCGGTGCAATTACAGCATCTGCAAATGCTCAAACTGATACTTCTATATCCAACCAAACTTTACCTAATGCTTTTATTCAAGAATTCAGTGGCTCAAATAATAATGACCTACTGACATCTTCAGCTGTTGAAATTAGCAAACTAAGTGAACAAGGAAAGATTAAATCATCTCAACTTATTGTTAAATTTAAAAACAATACCGCACCATCTTATTCTTTTGGAGCTCTTGCTAATTTTAGTGTTGAAAACATTAAAGACTTCTATACTCCAAAAAACGTACTTGCTGCCAGTAAAGAACTATTTAGTAAATTAAAAGTAATCTCATTTTCGCAAGGAACAAATCTAGGTAAGGTATTTAAAGATCTTATGAAAGACCCTGAAGTTGAATATGTTGCACCAAACTATATATTCGAACTTCAAGCAACAACTCCGAATGATTTAGATTCTGCTCTTTGGGGACTAAATAACACTGGGCAAACTAGAAGTCATACCGACCCTGATGGAAACCAATTTAACGAAACCGGTACTGTAGACGCTGACATAGATGCTCCAGAAGCATGGGATATCCGCCATGATGCAAACAATACAATTATCGCTATAATCGATACAGGTATCGATTACAACCACAGCGAGCTAGCTTCTAACATGTGGACAAATCCTGGCGAAATAGCGGGAAACGGCATTGATGATGATGGAAATGGATACATAGATGATGTTCACGGTTATGACTTTGCAGACAACGACAATGACCCTATGGATGTAAGTGGTCATGGAACACACTGCTCTGGAACTATCGCAGCTCAAGGTGACAATGGAAACAATATCACAGGTATTGCTTGGAATACTAAGCTAATGGCACTTAAAATATTTGGCGATGAAAGTAGCGGTGCTTTTACTTCTGATATTGTTGATGCAATTTTATATGCTGCTGATAATGGTGCAAAAGTTTCTAATAACAGCTATGGCGCAAATTTTCCAAATAGTGTTCTAGCTGGCATTGTAGAAAAGCCTATTTATGATGCAATCAACGCAGCAAATGATGCTGGAATGTTATTTGTTGCTGCCGCTGGCAACGAATCTAGAAATCTTGATGACCATTGGATGAGCACTCCATCTGACCTTGAGCTTCCAAATATCATTTCAGTTGCTGGTTCAAACCAGTTTGATGAGCCTGCATCTTGGTTTACAAACTATGGTAAAACATCTGTTGATATAGCAGCTCCGGGTGAATTTATCTATAGTACCTATCCGGGTAATACATTTACCACCATACATGGAACATCTATGGCTGCACCACATGTAACAGGAGCAGCAGCTCTACTAAGAGAAGAAAACCCTAATCTTAACCCTGCTGAAATCAAAGCTATTCTGATGAATACAGTTGATAGAATTGATGCTCTATCTGAAGTTTCAGCTAGTGGTGGAAGATTAAATCTATTCAATGCTCTTTCTGCTGTTAAGGGCCAAGGTGGAGAATGCGAAAGTTATACTTCAACAAATGACAGCCATGTATCAGCCAGTAGAGCAACAAAAGAAGTTACAGGGCAAACTTGTATAGGCACTTTCTGCTTTGGTGGAACAACTACGTATAAGGCTGTTGGAACTGAAGAATCGCTTGGACCTTATGGGTTCACTACTACTACCCTATACGAAAATCAAGCAGGGGTATTTTCAAAAAATGATAATTGCCAAATGAGTGGCGATATTGATGCTCCTCCAGTTCTTACCCTAAACGGCGACCGTGAAAAATTCATTATGGTTGGTTCGGATTACTCTCTTCCTGCTATTCCTGTTACTGCATATGATAGAGAAGATGGAGATATTTCCGAATCAATCACAACTGCGGGTAGCTTTGATGCACAAACACCAGGTAGATATATAATTACTCACAGCGTAACCGATTCTGCTGGAAACAAAGCTGCAAGCGTATCAAGATATATACACGTAACAGACAAAGATGATCCACCATATATTGGTTTGTTAGGGCCTCAATGTAACATGTCATTCTGTTTACCTATCAAAATGGAAACTGGAACTCAATATCAAGAGCCGGGGTACATTGCTTATGATATTGTAGATGGAGATCTATCAGACCAAGTATTCACTGCTGGGGATTCGATGGAAAACACATCAGAAGAAGGCATTAGATTCCTTTATTACAGCGTATTAGACAGCACTGGAAATCAAGGATACACCAGTAGTTATAGAACAATAGCCGTTCTTGATCCTGAAATGCCACATATTTGGGTAAGACCACTAGAAAAAAGAAGCCTATATGAATTTAATAGCTATTCTTATGATCACTATACATGGAGAAGATCAGAAGGCGATTCAACCTATGTTAATCCTCAATTCGCAGTTTTCGATCTAAAAACCGAATTCACAGATAGCGAGCAAGTTAACTGGGATGAAGCTGTTACTGTTACAGGAAGCGATGAGGTTGATCTAACTGTAGTTGGTGATTATGTAATCACTTTCAGTGCAACGGACCCAGATGGCAATACAACAACTGCTCAACAAACAATTCATGTGGTTGAAGATACCGAACCACCTGTTATTACCCTTTTTGGTGATTCAGAAATAACAGTTGAAATTGGTGATAAGTTTGTTGAGCCAAATGGTTCTCTTTACGATGAGCTGGATAGATATCCAACAGCAACCAAGAAAATCTATAATGAAGCTGGTGAAGAGATATCAAATCCATTTTATACATACTTAACTGAAGAAGCTGTTTACACTGTAGAGTATCTTGGTGAAGACTCCGCAGGTAACCAAGCAACACCTCAATATAGAACTGTAAATGTTGTACGTAGCCACTCGAATCATCCACCTCGTTTCATTTACCCTTATGGCTATAAACAGCCTATCGATACTGAAATATTTGGATCCACTATTGATGTAGATGGAGACTTTGAACGCATCGAGATTGAGTTTAATGAAGATGGCAACTGGATTACTATCGCAGAAACTCTTGAATGGAGTTATAAACCAGACTGGTATGGTGAAAGAACATTTAGAATCAGAGCTGTGGATGCCAATGGCAATATGACTTACTTATACAATGATGCAAGGGCACTTAAATCTGTTGCTAAAGTCATAATTGAAAGCAGATCATTCCAAGTAGATGGCTCAAGCATTACTATATCTGGTACTGCATCTGACCTGGAAAATGACATTCAAGAAATCAGTATTTCGATTGATGATGGGGAATGGATTTCTTGTACAGGCACAACAACTTGGACCTGCCCAACTATTGAAGGCCTGAGTATTGGGCAACACTACTTTAAAGTACGTGGAAAAGATAAGTGGTACTACTATGTTGATGGTTCAGCATCCCAATTTACTATTGAACCAGCTATTCCACAGATTGATAGCTATGACTATTCATTCGATGGGGACTCACTAGTAGTAACAGGTACTGCATCTGATGCTGACGGAGACCTTTCTGAAGTTCACCTCCTTGTTGGTCTTGGAGGCTTCCAATGTACTGGTACAACTTCATTTTCATGTGTAATGCCTGATCTTGTTGACGGTACAACGTATGATGTTGCTCTTCAAGCTAGAGATTCATATGGAAATGAGAGCACTCCTCTAGAATTTTCATTCACATTTGAAAATCCTGTCGGCGAATGTATTACTGATACTAACTACAATCACGTAGCTGCCGGTCGAGCATACCAGGGTGGTCTTTCAAACCTATATGCTTATGCAGTTGGTTCTGACGATGACCTAGGATTATATGGTTCACAGTACTACAGCACAACAACATCACTAGAAGAAACTTCAAATGGTGTTTGGACAAAAGTAGCTAGCTGTAACTAGTCAACTATATAATTAGTTAACTATGAAAACGCAAAGCCCCTAAATGAGGGGCTTTGCTTATATATATCAAATTGAATATCAATACTGATTATCTTCTGCTTTTTCAAGCTGCTCCTGTCTTTGCTGCATTATCTTATCCATTTGCTGCTGCACTTGCTGCGGTTTTTTCATTACGTTCTTATTGTAATCCATATAGGTATCAACCGGATTCTCATTTTTTTCAGGCTTATTGTCTGAATTACTATCTGAGCTGCAACCAACGCTAGCAAATAATGCAACCGCCAATATAAGTATTCTTGTCATGGTGTTCCCCTAATTTGAAATACAGTTTAAATACGCCTGTTCAAGATCATCAGAGCCAAACTTTTCCCGACACTCGTCGGTAGTACCAACAAATTTTATTACCCCTTGATCCAGAATAGCCATTCGATCACAGATAACATCTACATCTGCAAGCATGTGTGTACTAAAAAACAATGTGGTCTGAGTTTCTTTAAGGCTTTTTATCTGCTTTTTCAAGTAGGCACGCGCTTTTGGGTCAAGACCACTCATTGGCTCATCCAAAATTACAACAGGCTTTTCAGCAAGAAAGCACCCCATAAGACCGAGCTTTTGCGCCATTCCTTTGGAATAACTCCTAACCGGTTTGTTTAGTGCTTCTTTTGCCAGATCAAGATTTTCGCAAAGGATGATAACTCTCGAATCATCAAATTCAACTCCATGAATCTGAGACGTAAATTTTAGAAAATCATTACCCTTGAAAAAATATGGGGGGTTGAATCTTTCCGGCAAGAATGCCAAATGCTCTCTGGCTTGCGGGTTTTGGTTATCATTTTCGGCAATTAGAATCGTTCCCGAATCAGGTTCAATAAAATCTAGAAGAGACTTTATCATTGTTGTCTTTCCAGCGCCGTTAGCTCCAACCAACCCCAGAAATTCCCCTTTCTTAACCTCTAATGAGATTCCTTGAAGAACCTTTTGTTTTCCATAGCTTTTAGTAACTTGCTGATAGCTGATCGCAATATCGTTATCAGCCTGCTGCGGTTCCATTTGAAAAAATTCCTTTAGACTATTTCAGCCTATCCAGCTATTCGCCTTTTTCCAGGTCTTTAAAGGCGCCAGCCATCAGCTGAATCTTGACTACTTTATTAAATTGTTCAACCCAAAATGGACAAAACTGACTTCCTGCAGATGCATTAATTTCAGCTACTGCACGCATAATTGACTTTCTGTTAACTCGATCCGGGCGCGAGTGTGTCATCGCAAAAAATGCATCACAAATCAGCATAATTCTTGCCCCGTCACATATCTCTTCCCCCACGAGCTGTTTGGGGTAGCCAGATCCATTAAATTGTTCATGATGCTGCTCAACAATCTCAGCAGCAGGTTCCCACCCCATCATACGCTTTAATAACCCAGATCCAACATATACATGATCCTGAACCTCTTTTAGTTCTTCATTGGTATACTTGCCTTTTTTATTAAAAATTTCATCTGGAAGAAAACCCATACCAATATCATGCATATAACACGCAGCTTCCAGCTGGAAATAATCAACTGGAGTGCCTGCTACACCATTTGTGCCAAGCGCAATTGAAGCGATGAATGCAGTTCGATTCGCCCACCTGTGATTTGAATCATCAACTGCCTCACCCAAAGAGCGAAAAAGCTGAAGATCTGGGTCAAGAGTCTCAGTAAGTACAAATATTTTCTTATGAGTTTTTTGAACTAACTCAATATCTATGTCCTGCTTTTTCTGAACAACCTGTTGCTCTGGTGCCGGTGTTTCTTCAGGTTCATCTACCTCAATCGCACCACCATTTTCGGCAATCCTGATCTTATCAGGATCGCCAGAAAGATATGCCTGAACAAGGGGGGCATATTCTTTTATTTTATCTTCCCCACTTTGTACAAGAAGATTAATAGATTCGATAACCTTAGGAACCTCTCCCAGATCAACCTTACCATTTTTAGCAACTTCTCTGGTAATGAACAGCAATCTGTCCATCGACAAAAGAATAATCTCACTAATCTGTTTGCAATACTTAATCTCACCTTCTCGCAACCCTTCAACCAGGTTTTCTACAGAATGAGCAAAATCAACCATTGGGTCAATATGGAAGATATTTGCATCGCCCTTTATGGTATGCAGAGCTCTAAACACCTGGTTTAGCAATTCGGTGCTATCAGGGGCATCTTCCAGGCGCAAAAGGGCAGACTCAACCTCGACGTGTTTCTCTTCCACCTCATCGAGAAAGTCTTTAATATCGTCATATTCGTCAACTAATACAAAAATATCGCTATTATTTTCTGTCATTTTAACCAATTTTTATTCACAACATCACTAAGCAAAGGATAGACCATAATCCTATATATTGCAGTCCATGCAGATAATATATTCTATATATAAAGGCTAATGTTATCTATTTATCATTATTTTCACAGAATGGCAGAAAACTTGTTAAAATCATAATCTATTTAGTATTTTAGTTTTCAATTACTACACACATGCCAGATATTATACTTGCCACAATCAATGCCAAATATATCCATTCAGCGTTCGGGCTTCGCTCATTATGGAGCAATATGGGAATTCTGCAGGATAAAACTACGATTATGGAATTCAACATTAATCAGCAGGTTGCTCAAATAACCGAAGAACTGTTAGATATATCCCCAAAAATCATCTGCTTTAGCGCTTATATTTGGAATATTGAACCTTTAACAAGTCTTATCTTCAATATTAAACAATTAGCACCACAGATTACAATCATCATTGGCGGCCCAGAGGCTAGTTATGAATATAAGGAAGCCAAATGGTTTTCGTTTGTGGACTACATAATTTGTGGTGAAGGAGAAATTGAGCTTCCTAAACTCGTCAACTGCATATTATCTGATGCAGCAACAGACAAAGTTGTAAAGGCACCGCCAATTAATGACCTAACAACGATTAAAATGCCCTACTCTGCCTATTCTGATGAGGACATTGCCAACAGAGTGGTATACGTTGAAAGCTCGCGCGGATGTCCATTTAAGTGCGAATTCTGCATCTCCTCGCTGGATAACAAGGTTAGATTTTTTGATACAGATGAGTTCCTAAAGCAGATGCTAATTCTAATAGACAAAGGCGTCCTACATTTTAAATTTATTGATAGAACGTTTAATGTGGGAACCTCGCGCGCAATAAAAATCCTTGATTTCTTTTTAAAAAATTGGCGTGATGGTATGCAACTTCATTTTGAAATAGTGCCTGATAAGCTTAAGTCAGAATTATTAACTAAAATGAAGCTATTCCCCCTGCATGGACTTCATCTTGAAATTGGGATCCAAAGCTATAACACTAAAACTCAAGAACTAATCTCGCGTAGCCAGGACTTTGAACTTACCAAGATCAACCTTAGATCCCTTATGTCTGACACAGGGGCATTAGTACACACAGATTTAGTGATCGGCCTTCCGGCAGAAACCTGGGATTCATTTGCCTACGGTTTTAACCAGTTAATCGCACTACGCCCTCAAGAAATCCAGATTGGCTTCCTAAAGCGCCTCAAAGGCACACCGATTATTAGGCATACAGATAATTACCAGCTTATCTTTGAAAATGAAGCGCCTTTTGAGATCCTGCAAACCCGCGATATCTCATTCCAACAGATGCGCCAACTTAAAAAATTCTCGCGCTATTTTGATCTGTACTACAATTCGGAAAATTTCCCGGAATCCATGGAGTTATTGTGGAGCATTGATAGTGACTATTTCAGATCATTCTTACAGCTCACCGAATTCACATGGATAAAAACCGGTCAAACCCATAAGATTTCACTAAAGAATCTGGTGAAGATATTTTATGACTTTATTTCTACACTGAACGTTGTCAACCATGAACAACTTTTCTCTGCACTTTCTAACGATTTTTATCGCATCCCTGGGCGCAAAGAAAGACTGGAAAACATCATTAAGTGCTGTTAAATTTAGGATAAATTATTCTACCTATGGGGCCGCATTGAAAAAATCAACACGACCTGAGAATAATTAGAATGGATATGATAATGACCAACAGGTAAGTATTAATGGCAAAAATATATTGTAAATACCACCCGAAAGATCCGGCACGCAAATATTGCCCTCACTGCAATAGTAATCTATGTTCAAAGTGTATAAAACCTGAGACAGCTGGTTCTAATAGATACCTCTGCCCGGTTTGCAAAAATGAAGTAAACGATCTGGGAATGGAAAATGTAATAACGCCATTTTGGGAGCGAATACCACAGTTTTTCAAATATCCATTTAACTTTGATTCAATGGTATATGTCATTGGCCTTTCATTGATATCTTTTTTAACTTATCTGCCAATAGTTGGCTTTGCAGTCTATATAGCCATTGTTTTTGCCATGTATCGTTATGGTTTTGCCCTGCTTCAATTTACTGCAAGGGGTTATGTAACCCCGGAAGAAACCGCCGGTGGAGCAAGACTTAATACCAGTTCAAATATGCATATAATTTTCTTTGGAATCACCTTGCTTTTTGGCTTGCTTGTTGGTGTTGTTCCTGCATGGCTTCAATCCCCAAGTTTAGCTATGCTTTCTATAATAGCCATTGTGATATTTGTTTTACTCATACCAGCAATCATTATGACTATAGGTGTCACTGAAAGCTTCTCACAATCAATTAACCCCTTAGCTTGGTTTGTTATTGTTAAAAGCATTGGGATCCACTATTTAACACTACTTTTCTTCCTTATGATTCTAAATGGTGGATCCAGTGCTGCAATTTTCCTTATTTCGCCATTCATCAACCCGATGGTAATTTTGCCTCTTTTTGTATTATTTAATACTTATTTCTTGATGGTCATGTTCCTAATGATGGGTTATGTAATCTACCAATACCATGAAAGGCTAGGAGTAACAGTCGATAAAGATGCTGATGAAGATTCATTTTCGCAACCGCAAACTGCAGAGAATATTACAGACTCAATTTTGCATGAAGTGAGCATACTGATTCAGGAAGGTATGTTTGATGACGCCAAAGCTAAATTAAAGCAGGCTTTAATTCGGCACTCGATGGAATTAAAGCTTCATGACCAGTACCATAAGCTTCTGGTTAAAACCAATGACAAGGCCGAACTGGTAGCCCACGCCAAAGGCTACATTCCTGCCTTGATTGCCAATAACCAATTTAATCAACTGATCGAGTCTGCTGAGCAGGCTTTGCAAAAGGATAAAAACTTCCGTCCGGAAAAGTCTATTCACGCAATTACCATTGCTGAGCACGCCTTTACCTCTGGCAAACACAAATTTGCACTGCAGATTTTAGATAAATTTGACCAGTTCTACCCAATGGACGCAAATATTCCCAAGGCAGGCCTACTTATGTGCAAAGCGCTTTGTGATGGCTTGGGAGAAGATGCCAAAGCGAAAAAGATCCTTCAGGCAATGCTGGGCAAATATCCTGACGGAGAGGTTGCCGACCAGATGCGTGAATATATGAAGTTTATTGATTCGTTGCTCGAAACAGTTCCAGAATAAATAGAGGTTGAGAGTGGGAATTGCCCACCCTGCCTAGTTTTTTTGGATACAGGTTTACGCCAGTATGGCGCATTATATTATTCTGCAGTTAACATCTTTTTATAGTATAGGCTTCTCGAACTATCTATATCCTCAAGTTTTCTGGCAATAACCTTTATCGCTAAATCAAGATTATTAACGTTATGACCGCAATTAATAAGCGCAGTTAATATCATCTCAGCATCTTCAATGAATCCATGATTACTAAACCGAATAGAAAGATCTACCATGTGCGGTGTATCAAGTTGCGCATTATGATTAGTAAGCTTCAGGTACTCTTTAAATATCTGGTTGATATCCGCAACTATACCTGGAGCATTGCTATTTAGCTTAAAAAGCTTGTTGCACACAGACATAAAATCTAGTGAGTCCGGCTTGTGTTTTTCAATAGTGAATAACTTCTTGAGTGCATCAAGATTATCAGGGTGATCTCGTAAAATCTGATTGTAGATCTTTTTGGCCTGATCAAACTCTAGCTGCCCCATAAGCGTATTAGCTTCAGCCATAAGCTCGGCAAGGTTATCCTGTTTGACATTTTCATCCATATACTCACGATCAACACCTTTTTTAAACAAGGACATAAACCCAGCAATAGCACCTCCAGCCAATAGCCCACCAGCATGGGCCATATACGCTACATTACTTCCCTCAACAAAGAAGTATTGCAAAAACTCATTGCCCAGCCACAGAGGGAACATAATCAGAGCCGGCGCTTTAACATAGTTGAAGTAAAATAGAATGTTGTAAAAGAACCTAATCCTACGCAACCCGTAACTAATGGCATACATCCCCATAAGCCCGGCAATAGCACCAGAAGCACCAACCAAAGGGGTTCTGCTGGTCATATCGAACAACATATAAAAGGCAGTAGCACAAGCACCAGAAAATAAATAAAAGGGTAAATAACGTAATGATCCGAATATATTTTCAACTGCTATCCCCAAAAAAAGAAGAAACACCATGTTACCAACAAGGTGCATTATTCCACCATGCAAAAATTGAGTGGTTAAATATGTAATTGGGCGTTTCTCTTTGGGTATAAACCCGTAGCTATAAATAAGGGATTTATTAAATATATTCTGCAACTCTTCCCTATTCTCATTCCACTGCTGGTACTCTTTCATATCACTGGTGATGATGCTTTTTTTGTCCAGCAACTCATCTAAAAATAGATCATCAGATGAAATCATCATCAAGCCCATCATCGCTGGCGGTTCTTTACTAAATTTCTGGGTGTCTTTCAAAAATGATATTCTTTCCTTATCATCCCCACTCTCACCACGCCCTGGAGTATTTTCCAGATATTTAATATAGGCGGGAATTTCGATTTTAGCTAAACCAGAATCAGAGTAATGCTTTGCTGCTTTATCATAGGCATCGTTATCACCACTCTGACCGATAAAAAACACCAGAGTGTTAATCAGAATCAGTAAAAACGTGATTATCGGAAAGCGTTTAAGTTCTAGCTTTTTTTCAAGAGGTATTAATAGCAGCATATCTTATCCCATATTTGTTTGATCAATGTAGCTTAGTTGAAAAGCCTGATTTTTTCTATTGATATTGTATGTGTTCCCCTCAATA
>QZLE01000082.1 GCA_004796365.1 Gammaproteobacteria bacterium
AGCTATCAAAAGAGCTCGTTACATTGCGCTTCTTCCTTACACAGATCAGCACTAATTTGTGTTTGTCTTAAGGTAATATGAACAATCTTACAGAAGGTGTCTAAAGATGGAAGTAATTCTACTATCAAAGGTTGAAAACCTTGGAAACCTTGGCGACAAGGTAAAAGTAAAAGCAGGTTACGGAAGAAATTTCCTTATCCCACAAGGTAAGGCAAAGCCAGCAACTGCTGAAAATGTTGCAGAGTTTGAAGCAAGAAGAGCAGAGCTTGAAAAGGCAGCAGCAGAAGCTCTTGCGGCAGCTGAAGCGCGTAAAGAAAAACTAACTGATCTAACAGTTACAATCGCATCAAAAGCTGGTGATGAAGGTAAACTGTTTGGCTCTATCGGCCCTGCTGATATCGTATCTGCAGTTGCAGATGCTGGTGTTGAGATCGAAAAGCAGGAAGTAAGACTACCGGAAGGTCCGCTAAGAACAACTGGTGAGTTTGAGGTTGGCTTGCACCTGCACACAGACGTTGATGCTGCTATCAATGTTGTAGTTGTTGCTGAAGAGTAGTAGATAGAGCGTAAGCTCTTAAATTCTCTTAAGAATAGAAGCCCGTGAGTTATTGCTCATGGGCTTTTTTTGTTTTTCAGCTCTATTCCAGACTCAGCGAATATGGTTAAATATGCAGTTCGAACTCGTTAATTGGTAAAGCAGTGAATCTGCTTAATGGAAAGTTGTAAAAAATGGATGACACCGCTTCAGTTGAAGACCTAAAAGTTCCTCCCCATTCCATAGAGGCCGAACAGGCAGTGCTTGGAGGTTTGCTTATTGATCCTGATGCATGGGATCAGGTTGCGGACAAGATCTCCGATATCGATTTTTATCGCCATGATCACGGTCGAATATTTAATGCGATCAAGGATCTAAGTGAGAGGCAGGATAAGCCACATGATGTGCTGACGGTCGCAGAGTGGTTTGATCAGCGCGGGGAGCTAGAAGATATCGGTGGTATGATGTATCTCGGGACTTTGGCCAAAGAAACTCCGACCGCGGCAAATATTAAGGCCTATGCCGAAATTGTGCGTGAAAGATCGGTATTGCGTCAGCTGGTAAGGGTGGGCACCGAGGTTAGTGCTGCTGCCTATGCCCCTGAAGGGCGCGATAGCAAGGAGTTGCTGGAGCATGCTGAGACATGTATCTTCCAGATCGCCGAGCAGGAGAATCGTGAAAAGAGTGGGTTTCAGGGTATTGATGGCTTGCTTAAATCCACGGTGGATAAGATCGGTGAACTTTACGAACAAGAAGAAGGACTTACAGGTATCTCAACCGGTTTTGATGACTTTGATAAAAGAACCTCCGGGCTGCAGGTTGGGGATCTGATTATTGTCGCCGCAAGACCATCGATGGGTAAGACCTCGTTTGCGATGAATATTGCTGAGCATGCAGCGATAGAAAGTGGTAAGGCGGTTGCGATCTTCAGTATGGAGATGCCAGCCGAATCTCTTGTTATGCGTATGATGTCGTCGTTGGGAAGAATTGATCAGAGTAAGGTGCGTTCCGGTAAGCTGGACGATGAGGACTGGCCGCGTCTTACCTCGGCTGTGGGGATATTGTCCAACGCCAAAATGTTTATTGATGATACTGGTGGCTTGTCACCCGGAGAGATGCGTGCCCGCTGTCGCAGATTGGCGCGTGAGCATGATATCGGTCTTATCGTAATCGACTATCTGCAGCTTATGCAGATTCCAGGCTACAAAGAGGGCAGAACCAACGAGATCTCAGAGATCTCCCGTTCCCTTAAGGCTCTGGCAAAAGAATTAAATGTTCCGGTGATTGCCCTGTCGCAGCTTAATCGAAGCCTTGAGCAAAGGCCAGACAAACGCCCGGTGATGTCTGATTTGCGTGAATCTGGAGCGATAGAACAGGATGCCGACGTTATAGTATTTATCTATCGTGATGAATACTATAACGAAGATAGTGAATACAAAGGTACTGCTGAAATAATTACTGGAAAACAGCGTAATGGGCCAACAGGAAAAGACCGGCTTACCTTCCTAGGGCAATATACCAGATTTGAAAACTGGATAAGTGAAGGTTATGGAGATATGGGTTACGAGTAATTTGTAGCTGGTGATTTGATAGAAAAAAAATGAGTAGACGTACATACGCAATAATTGATAAGCAAGCAATTTCCGATAATCTGCAGGTGGTTCGCAGATATGCGCCTAACAGTAAATTAATGGCGGTGGTTAAGTCTAATGGCTATGGGCATGGACTGGAAAGAGCTGCAAAGGCGCTACAAGGTGCCGATGCTTTTGCTGTTGCTTGTATCGACGAGGCATTGTTGTTGCGAAAACTTGGTGTGCAGAAAAGGATAATCTTACTGGAAGGGTTTCATAATGCCGATGAAATTCCGGTATTGGTGGAAAATGGTTTTGAATGCGTGATTCACGATTTTTGGCAGGTAGAAGCCCTGCAGGCATCAAATGTTGAAGCAGTAATCGATGTGTGGATAAAGATTGATACCGGAATGCGTAGACTTGGCTTTTATCCGCAGGATGTAGTCAGAGTTAAAGATATGTTAACTGCTTCGAAAACTACCGAAATAGATGGCATTAACTACATGACTCACTTTGCCAACGCCGATGATCTGAGCGATAACATGACAATGCAGCAACAGGAGTTGTTTTTGCATACTGTCTGTGATCAGTCAGGGCAATTAAGTGCAGCCAATTCTGCCGCAATAATGGGTTGGGATGAAACTCATCTCGATTGGGTGCGCCCCGGGATTATGCTTTACGGTGTATCGCCATTCGCCAAAAAACGTGACGACCTGAATCCAGCTATGACTCTGGTTAGTCAGATTATTGCAATCAAAGAATGTGAAGAGGGTGATCAGATTGGTTATGGTGGTGCCTGGATCTGCCCGGACAAAATGAAGATTGGTGTGGTTGCGATAGGGTATGGTGATGGATATCCGCGCCACGCTTCTTCGGGAACCCCAGTATTTGTAAATGGCCACCGCGCAGAGATAGTTGGCAGGGTTTCCATGGATATGATCTGTATAGATCTGTCGCATATCTCCGATCCAGCAATCGGCGATGAAGTTGAGTTATGGGGTAAAAATATTGCCGTGGAAGAGGTTGCCGAGCATTGCGGTACTATTGCTTATGAACTTTTGTGTGGTGTTACCTCTCGTGTGGAGTTCAAGACTGCGGATTGAGTTTAAGACGAAGGACTGATTTTGGCAAAAAAGAAGACCAGCTACAGATGCTCTGAGTGTGGTGCAGAATATCCGCAATGGAACGGTAAGTGTACTGACTGTGGTGCCTGGAACTCATTGGTAGAAACTGTAAAGGAAGACCCGAATAAAAACGCTAACCCTCGATTCAAAGGCTATGCCGGTGAACAGGCGGCATTATCCATCGCTAATGTTGAGCTATCGGCGGAACCTCGAATAACAACCAAAATGGCAGAGCTGGACAGGGTTCTGGGGGGCGGCTTGGTTCTGGGGTCTGTAGTGCTTATTGGTGGTGATCCAGGTATCGGCAAATCTACCATTCTTTTGCAGACTCTGGCGAATATTGCTCAGGACGAGTCGGTTCTTTATGTAACCGGTGAGGAATCGCTGCGCCAGGTGAGCATGCGCGCTAGGCGTCTTAATCTGAATGCAGAAAAGATTAAACTGCTAACCGAGACCTCTGTGACCCAGATGATCAGTATCGCTCAGCAGGAAAAACCAAAGATCATGGTGGTAGATTCAATTCAGACTATCTATTCAGATGATCTGCAGTCCGCACCGGGATCTGTAGGACAGGTGCGCGAGGTTTCTGCGCAGTTGGTGCGCTTTGCCAAACAGACCGGAACCACAATCTTTTTGGTCGGTCATGTAACCAAAGATGGTGCGATCGCTGGCCCCAGAGTTTTGGAGCATATGGTGGATACCGTGCTCTATTTTGAATCGGATAGCGGTAGTCGTTATCGTTTGATTCGCGCTGTAAAAAATCGCTTTGGCGCTGTAAATGAGCTTGGTGTTTTCGCCATGACCGATGCTGGTCTAAAAGAGGTTGGTAATCCGTCTGCGATCTTTTTATCGCGCCATGAACAGGAAGTCTCAGGTAGTGTGGTAATGGCAACTCGTGAAGGCACTCGGCCGATGTTGGTTGAGGTACAGGCGCTGGTGGATGAATCCCATCTGGCCAACCCTCGTCGGGTAACTTTGGGACTGGAACAAAATCGTTTATCAATGCTGTTAGCTGTTTTGCATAAACACTCCGGCATTCCGATGTATGATCAGGATGTTTATGTGAATGTGGTTGGTGGTGTAAGGGTTAGTGAAACCGGTAGTGATCTGGCGGTGATTTTGTCTATCCTTTCCAGTTATCGTAATCGCCCATTCGAGCAAAAATCAATAGCTTTTGGTGAGATAGGTCTTTCCGGTGAGATCCGCGCGATTCAAGGTGGAGAAGATCGTTTGAAAGAGGCAGCCAAACACGGTTTTACCAAGGCGTTTGTTCCTAAACAAAATGTGCCGTCAAAGTCTTCTTCTATAAAAGGGATGGAGATTGTAACGGTGGATCGACTGGAGCAGGCGCTAAGTATTTCGGGCTTTTGACTACTTCAATTGACTCCCAAGCTGGTGAAACTCGCGATCAAGCAGATCTACATTTCCCATGTTTAATTCTACCAGACGGCGTAGGTGAGTCATGCTGTCAACATCGATATAATCACAGATAAAACCAGCGTGGTTTACCTCCTGGTGCGAAAGGCTTATTTCCATCTCAATATTTACTTCATCCGATAGAACCAGGGATAGATGGTAGGATCCATTTGGAAGTTTGTTCCCGGTGTCAATATTCAGCATAACCCCCTTTAAGGATAGGTCGTGTATGGTAGTCTCTATGGTTTCCTTGGTTGGCAAAATCAGCTTGGCTGGCGCATCAAAAGTGACGCGGGAAAAATTTCGGCGTTCAGCAATATTATTTTCAGACATAACCATCCCTTGAAGTGATTCTACTCCATAAAGTTAGTAGAACTTACCTGCCAGTTCAAGTTGATAATTAGCGGTATTTAAAGATTTTGAAGTTTTGGTTGTATTCTGGCCATTTTTACCGCATTAGATTGTACTTGGACTATCTCCACTGGTCGTCCAAAAAGCAGAAGATTAGTCCCTGCGTTAGGGATTGTCTGCATGTGCTCCAAAATTAATCCGTTTAAGGTTTTGGGGCCATCCAAAGGGAGCTCCCAGCCTAATGATTTGATTAGTTCTCTGGTGTTGGTGCTACCATCGGCAAGATAGCTGCCGTCGTCCTGAGGTATAATGTCACTATGGGCATCTCCTGGGTCAGTGGTAAATTCACCAACAATCTCTTCCAGAATGTCTTCAAGGGTGACCATTCCCATAATGTCGCCATATTCATCGACGATAAAACCAACCCTTCTTTTGGTATGTTGAAAGTTGGCGAGTTGAGTGGTTAAAGCGGTATCTTCAGGGACAAAATAAGGTTTGCGCATCGACTCTTCCAGGTCTTCACGGGTAAAATCGCCTGCTGCTAGCTTATTAATGATTTTGCGCATATGTAAGATGCCGCAAACTTTGTCGATGTCTTGCTGATAAACGGGGATTCTAGTGAACATGCTGTGATTGAGCTGGTCGATAATGTCATTCCAATCGTCATCAAGGTCAATGCCAAAGATCTCATTGCGAGGGATCATAATGTCATTTACGGTAACTGCTTCCAGATCCAGAATATTAACCAGCATTTGTTGGTGGCGGATAGGGATCAAAATGGCGGTTTCCTTTACCACAGTCTTAAGTTCTTCGCGGCTTAAAGTCTGCCCCTGTTTTTTGCTTAGGTGGATATTAAATATGGCCAATATTCCGTTGGGAATAGTATTGATAAGCCAGACCAGAGGATAAAATAACCTTAGCAAGTACTGCAAAATTAAAGAAGAAAAGAAGGCTACTTTTTCCGGTTGTAGCGCAGCCAGAGTCTTCGGTGTTACCTCGGAAAAGATAAGGATAACCAGCGTAAGGCCGAAGGTTGCAATGGGGATTCCCAGCTCATCGCCCCAGATCCTTATTGCCAGAAGGGTTGCCAGGGCTGATGCAAGAACATTTACAAAGTTATTACCAAGAAGGATTATTCCGATGAGTCTGTCGGGTCTCTCTAGTAGCTTTGACGCACGTTTGGCTCCTTTGTGCCCTTTTTTAGAAAGATGCTTTAGCTTGAAGCGGTTTAGGGTCATCAATCCGGTTTCAGATCCGGAGAAAAAACCGGAGCAGATAATCAAAAGAAGAAGTATAAAAAATATCACTTCTGAAGGGATGCTGTTCAAGAAAGGCTGTCCTTAATTTAATCTAATTCTTTGATATTAGCATGAATACTTTACAGATTAAATGTGGTAGTATCTCCGGCTCTGAGAAATCCCCATTGAAAAATCGGGTAAGAATTATATCAAGGTGAGAAAATGTTTGAGAATTTGACTGACCGACTCTCCTCGACGCTGAAAAAGATAAGCGGTCAAGGAAGAATTACTGAAGACAACGTTAAAGAGACCCTGCGCGAAGTTAGAATGGCACTGCTGGAGGCGGATGTTGCTTTGCCGGTAGTGAAAGGGTTTATCGACAAAGTCAAAGAAAAGGCAGTAGGTGAAGAGGTAATTAAAAGCCTGACTCCGGGGCAGGCACTGGTCAAGATCGTAAATGACGAGTTGATTGCGGTAATGGGCGGAGTTGAGAGCGAGGAACTGGTTCTTAATGCCCGTCCTCCTGCGGTTGTTCTGGTGGCAGGTCTTCAGGGTGCTGGTAAAACCACCAGTGTAGCCAAGCTCGCGCTGCGTTTAAAGCAGCAGCAAAAGAAAAAGGTGATGGTTGTTAGTTGTGACGTTTACCGTCCAGCTGCGATCGAACAGCTAAAGACTCTGGCTTCTGAAGTTGAAGTTGAATTCTTCCCGAGTCATGCTGACGAACATCCGATTAAAATCGCAAATTCTGCTATTGATGCAGCCAAGAAGGGTTTTTTCGATGCACTGCTGATCGATACCGCTGGTCGTCTGCACGTAGATGAAGATATGATGCATGAGATCAAGGATCTGTATGCTGCAGTAAATCCGGTAGAAACCCTATTTGTAGTTGATAGTATGACCGGTCAGGATGCTGCTAACACGGCTAAGGCTTTTAATGATGCGCTGCCATTGACTGGTGTAATCCTTACCAAGACTGATGGTGATGCGCGTGGCGGTGCCGCGCTGTCGATAAGAGAGATCACTGGCAAGCCGATCAAGTACCTTGGTGTTGGGGAAAAAATCACCGCGCTGGATAAATTCCATCCAGACAGAATGGCTTCCAGAATCCTGGGGATGGGTGATGTTCTTTCCCTGGTGGAGGAAGCGCAGCAGAAGCTGGATGAGAAAAAGGCTGATAGGCTAGTAAAAAAACTTTCCAAGGGTAAGCGCTTTGATCTTGTTGATTTTAAAGATCAGCTGGAACAGATGAATAAGATGGGTGGCCTTACCTCTCTGATGGATAAGATGCCGGGAATGGGAGCCATTCCTGATCAGGTCAAGAATCAGGTCAATGACAAGCAGACTGTGCATATGATTGCGATCATTAATTCCATGACCAAACACGAAAGAAAGTTTCCCGATGTAATCAAGGGGTCTCGCAAGAAGAGAATTGCAGCCGGTTCTGGAACGCAGATTCAGGATGTAAACCGCTTGCTGAAACAGTTCACCCAAATGCAGAAGATGATGAAGAAGTTCTCTAAGGGGGGAATGAAGAATCTGATGCGTGGTTTAGCAGGGAAAATGCCGCCGGGCGGGATGCCTCCTGGAGGGATGCCTCCGGGGATGGGTGGTCCTGGCGGGTTTATGGGTTTTTAGGTTTGTTTTTATTGGATAATTCGCAAAAACCGAGAAAAGTCCGAAAAAATAAAAGATTATTGCAATTAGTCCTTCACTTTTTGTGAAAATCTAGTAAAATCCCCCGTCTATTTCGGTAGCCTCCGAGTGATTCGGTGTTGCCATTTGAATAAGAAAAGAGGTCAAAAAGACATATGGTC
>QZLE01000026.1 GCA_004796365.1 Gammaproteobacteria bacterium
CACATGAAAGTAAAAGGGAAATTATTAATATCAACTGTCATATTGGCAATTTTCAACCTTTTGTTTTGTATGAAAGCCTTAAGTATCGAACTCAAGACAGCTGCACAAGATAGTGCTCCAAAATTCTTTAAAGGTGCAGATGGGCGAATCACTGGTATATGTGTAGATATTATTAAAGCGATAAATGAAGAAGCTGGATCTGATTTCGAGATAACGGGGTATGAAAATTTTATTCCGGCAAAAAGATATAAATTAATGCTTGAAGATGGTGAACTAGATTTAATGCTGGGATTAAGTAAGAATCCTGAGCGAGAAAAACGATTTCAATATATTGATATCCCTCTTTATTCAGTAAAACACGTCATAGTTAGTAGGGCTGATGCGAATCTGCAAATAAACTCTATCGAGGACATTATTAAGAAGCGCTTATCAGTTATATCAATACTTGGAACCGGTAGCGCAAAATACGCAAAACAAATTTTTGGTGAAGAGTTAGTATCTTCTGTTACTAAAAGACCTGAAACCCTAATGAGAATGCTTATTGCCAATAGGGGGGACTTGGTTTATTACCATAATCTGGGAATAATGCATGAAATAAGAAGAGGTGATCTTTTTAAAAAGGTTACTATTCAGCCAGTTATACCTAGAGAATATAGTCATTATTTAGCCATGAGTCGCAAAACGTCAAAGGATATTGTAAAAAAAGTTTATGACGTTGTTCTTAAATTAAAACAAAATGGGCGCCTTGATGATATCTATAAAAAGTATGCTGCTGAAGATTTGTAGTCAAATAAGAACATAAAAAAAATCAAAGCAATAATTGCATGTTTGACATTGATTTGATTCTGTAGTGTTATCTTTCGAATTCCCATATAATTAGTCCTTTCTTATTTTTGTTGTGAGCAGTAAATTGCGCAGGTTAAATCCTAAACAGGCTGAGGCGGTTAAAAATATTGGCAATCCGCTGCTAGTGCTTGCTGGAGCAGGTAGTGGTAAGACCAGTGTGATTACTGAAAAGATTGCATATCTGATTCGTGATTGTGAATACGACCCAGCCAGTATTTATGCGGTTACTTTTACCAATAAGGCCGCCCGAGAGATGCGTGAACGTATCGCTAAAATGTTGGGCGAGGAGTTAACAACAGGCCTAACTGTTTCTACTTTTCATACTCTTGGTTTAAAAATTATTCACTCAGAGTTGAAAAACTTGCCATATCAGCGTGGCTTTACCATATATGATTCTGAAGATAGTATCAGTTTGGTAAAAGAAGTGCTGCGCATTGAGAAGGTTTCTCCTGATTTTGCTGATCAATTCCGTTGGCAGATCTCTAATTGGAAGAATGCGATGGTATCGCACGATCAGGCTCTAGAGATGGCGGAAAACGACCTTCAGGCGCAGGCGGCGCGTATCTACAAGGCATATGATGATTACCTTAAGGTGTATAACGCGGTAGATTTTGACGATCTGATTGTGGTGCCGGTGAGTCTATTTAAGCAAAAAACAGAAGTCTTAGAACGTTGGCAGAATAAAACCAGATACCTTTTAGTGGATGAGTATCAGGATACCAATGCATGCCAGTATACATTGGTAAAACAACTCGTTGGCATTAGAGGAGCATTCACCGTAGTTGGCGACGATGACCAATCGATCTATGCATGGCGTGGTGCACAGCCGGAAAATCTACGCCTGCTGGTTAGCGACTTTCCATCGCTACAGGTGGTAAAACTGGAGCAGAATTATCGCTCTCTTGGAAGAATTCTCAAGGTAGCCAACCATATCATCGCAAATAACGAGCATATCTTCGATAAAAAGCTTTGGAGTGACAAGGGCTATGGTGATCCGCTCAAGGTAGTGGCCTGTGATGACCCGGATCACGAAGCACAAAAGGTTGTCACCGAGATGTTGCATAAAAAGTTTATTGAGCAGGCAAGTTATAACGATTTTGCAGTGTTGTTCAGAGGCAATCATCAAGTAAGGACCTTTGAAAAGGCGATGCGCGCACACCGAATTCCATACAAGGTCAGTGGTAGTTTTTCCTTCTTTTCTTTAGCTGAGATCAAAGACCTGATGTGCTATATGCGTTTGGTGGTTAATCCCGATGATGATGCAGCATTTTTGCGCGTGATCAATACGCCACGACGTGAAATTGGTGCCAAGACTGTTGAACTTCTGCGCGATTTTGCCAATAGGAATAGGTCTAGCCTGCATAGTGCGATAATCGATCATGATGTCAGCGAAGCGTTGCCGGCGCGTTCTGCCCTTCGTATTAAAGAGTTTGCGCAATGGCTGAAGGATATAAGTATGCGCTCAACCAAAGAGCGGGGGGATATAATCTTGAAGGATATTATTCGGGATGTCGGATATGAAAGTTATCTGACTGATAGTTGCAAGGATATTGTTTCGGCGCGCAAGCGTATGGAAAATATCAAGGATCTGATCGAGTGGGTGGAAAATATTGAAGGAGAAAACGGGGAGAAGACTCTGGAGCACCAGATTGCCCATCTTAGCCTGCTTGATCTATTGGAAAAGAATGAAGATGAAGAGGCAAACGACAAGGTGCAGCTGATCACTTTGCATTCCTCGAAGGGGCTGGAATTTCCGCATGTTTACATGGTGGGGATGGAAGAGGATTTGTTGCCACATAAATCCAGTATGGATGAGGATGGAGTTGAAGAGGAACGGCGTTTAGCCTATGTAGGCATTACCCGAGCGCAAAAGACCCTTACAATGACCTTTAGTAAAAGGCGTAGAGTAGGTGCTGAGATAGTGGAAAGAACTCCGAGTCGTTTTCTTTTGGAAATGCCGCAGGATGAACTTGAGTGGGAAGGGTATAACGAAAATAAGGATCCGGAAAAAGTGCGGGAAAGGGGTAAGGCGCATTTGGCTAATTTGAAGAATATATTAGGTTAGAATAAGATTGACAAGCCTAAAAAAAAGGGTATAAATTCGATTTTTTAACGCTTTATTTAGTAGGAATTGGCATTGAAAAACGACAAGATAAAACTTCACGGTTTTAATAACCTCACTAAGTCTTTAAGCTTTAATATTTACGATGTATGTTACGCAGACACACCAGCACAAAGGCAAGCATATATCGAATATATTGACGAAGAATATAATGCCGAGCGTTTAAAGCAGATTCTTACTGAAGTGGCGAATATTATTGAAGCCAATATCCTCAGTGTTTCCCATCAGGATTATGACCCGCAGGGTGCAAGCGTTACTGTTCTTATAGCAGAAAATGAAACTATTGATGGCACCATGGATGAAATCTCCTCCGAGGCACCGGGGCCATTGCCGGATACGGTTATTGGGCACTTGGATAAAAGTCATCTGACAGTCCATACCTATCCGGAAACTCACCCAGATAAGGGGGTAAGTACCTTTAGAGTTGATATAGATGTATCAACCTGCGGTGTGATTTCTCCACTTAAAGCGCTTAACTATCTGATCCATTCTTTTGATTCCGATATTGTTACCATGGATTACAGAATTCGTGGTTTTACCCGGGATATCTATGGTCAAAAGCATTTCAAGGACCATGATATAACCTCGATTCAAAGCTATCTTACTGAAGAAACTCGTGATCGCTATAAGACGATTGATGTGAATGTGTACCAGGAAAATATCTTTCATACCAAGATGATGCTTAATGATCTTAATCTTCAAGGATATCTATTTAACCAGAAGCTAGAAGATATAAGTGAAGGCAAACAAAAGGAGATATACGAGCAGATCGAAAATGAAATGCTTGAGATTTTCTATGGTAAAAACTTTAATTAGATTTTTGGGCAGGTAGGAAAGATGAGGTATCTATTTTCATTTATGGTATTGGTTGTGGCGATCATAACCATTTTGGCTGCAATGGTGAATTTTCCTGCTCCGGTTTCAGGTATACAGAGCTTTCAAAACGGAGTTAATACAATTTCAGAAAAATTGACCAAAGATGTAAGGCAAACCGGAAGTGAGCTAGAAAATAGCGTTAGAAAGTGGATTGACGAAGCAGGTACAGTAAATTATACCGATTCCAAATACGTGCCAACGGGAGCAGAAAGTGAGAGTGTCGATACTACTGTTGCCGCTGAGATACCTGCTGAGAATCTGAATAATAAAACCGGTGTAAATGGTCGGTAATAATAGTCAAAGTTTGATTTTCTTGTTAGCTATTTTTTATTCGTTCCTAACGAATATGTTCTGGTGACTATTGTGACCGGTGGTCATCATTATTATTTGTGTTAAAAATGTATAAAATATGTGATTATTCTCACAAAATTCAGCAAAGTGTTAGACAGGGGTTTTGGGGGTTAATTTGTTGATATGTAACACTATTTGTGTGGTGTCTGATTGAGGGTGTTGGCGAATAAATTATCGGTATTAGACTAAAGTCTAATTTACCCTGCGACTGGGGGTTGCTAACCTGTATTCATCAACATCGATATTCTGATACGTAACCAAGTTATTTATCAGTCTTAGTTTGTAGATATGGCTACATATTGACACAACACATTGACCAATCGTCAACACAATATTGATTGGAACCCGGGCTAGCGGGGGTATTTAGCCCGGGTCAATTTTTTCTAGCACCAGAAATAATTTCACTTATCCATTTTCTTGGTTATTTTTAATAATCTATTATCTGCTGCGCAAGTATCTCTATTGGGTGTTTTACCTCGACTTTCGACCTTTCTCCCAGCAAGCCAGCCTGCATATGTAGTGCGCAGCCAATATTTGATGAAGCAACAATGTCAGGTTCAATTTGTCTGATGTCGTCGAGTTTAATCTTTAATAGCTCTTGTGCTACGTCTGGGTGGTTGAGCATGTAGGTTCCGGCAGCACCGCAGCATATATCATTGCTAGGTATGTCGATGATCTCAATCTCAGGAATCATTTCTAATATCTCTCTGGATGAGCGTTGATTCTTTAATACATTTCGCTGCGAGCATGGTATGTGCAAGGCTATTTTTTTGTTAAGTGGTTTGATCACAGTATCTTGCGGAAACTGATAGTCGCTTATAAATTCACAGATCTCAAATAGGCGAGAGGTGAAATTGCCTCCTGCTTGGTTGTCAGGTGAACTATATTCCAGCATATGTGCTCCGCACCCTGTTGCAACGTAGACAATTGGCGCATCGCCAGCAAAGGCATTAAGATTTTTTTCCATGCATTGGTGAGCGCCGTCCAGGTCTCCATTATGGCAGGAAACTGCTCCACAGCATCCCTGCTGTTTTGGAATTTCAACCTGGAAGCCATAGGCTGATAGCACATCGACAGCGGCCTGCAGCGTTGCGGTATCAACTATTTCAGCTACGCAGCCACTGAATAGGTATACCTTAGGCGGCTCAGGCTGGTGGAGGTCAGGTACATTAACCGATTTTTGTTGGTAAGTAGGGAGAATTTTTTCACTGTCATCAAGTTTAAACAGGCTGAGAATCTTCGATTTCTGTGCAAGTTTTCTTAGGTAGCTGGCCTGATAGATATTCACCAGCTGTCGGGTGAGAGCTAGAGTGTATTTAGGGCCGGTAAGTAGCCCGGTGCTGGCTTTTTTTAGTATACGCTGAAAAAATGGAGCCTTGCTATCCTGATTCAACAGGAATTTTGACAGGTCGATCATCTGGCCGTATTCAACGGAAGCTGGGCAGGCTGCTTCACAGGCGCGACAGCTTAGGCAGTGCTGCAGCCGCTCTTCAAGTTTATCGCTGAATTTTAGCATATCTCCGCAATAACCCTGCATAAGCGAAATTCGCCCCCTGGGTGATTCCGGCTCGATATTAAAAACTTTATATGTGGGGCAGTGCGGTAGGCATAACCCACACTTTACACACTGCTCAGATAGTATTTTTAAATTTGATTTTGCATGCTCAGGGGTCATAGCTCTTGAAACGTAAAAGGTATTAAATTCAAAATGTGTTCTGGCTAGTATTGTAGCCTGAAATACCTCATAGTTTAATACTTCTTGAGCATGCCCAAACTTGCACCTTGTTGACCCCGTTACATTTTGCAACCTTAGCAATCTCATTTGCAGTTGCTGCTGTGGTTACAACATCATCAATAATAGCGATATGCTGATATTCAATTGGTTTGTTTTGGGCAAATGAGCCTTTTAAGTTGTTTTGTCGCTGAGTGAACGAAAGCTTGGATTGCCGTTCTGTATTACATGTCTTGATTATTACGTCGCTTTTAACCGGTATAGAAAGAAGTTTGCCAAGCCTGTTGGCAATCTCTAAAGATTGGTTAAAACCTCTGTTCATGTATTGTTTGGGGTTGATTGGTGTTGGAATCAGGCATTCAGGTAGTTTAATCCCTTGTAATACAATCTGTTCATAAAGAAGCTCTGCCAGAAGGTTGCAGTTGCTGATGTTTTTGGAAAACTTCATATCCTGGATAAGTTTGTCTATCGGGTCACTATAGCAAAAAGGGGCGAATACGCTGTCAAAATAGCGTATGTTTGTCTGGCACTTTCCACAAACAGATGGTTTTGAGCATATATCCTTAAGCTCTTCACCGCATATCTTGCATGGGTTTTCGATAAGCCTAATTTTGTAGCGGCATTCTTGGCAAAGGCCTTTGTCTTCTTGTGTAGTATCTTTGTGGCAATTATGGCAGCAGTTTGGATAGATAATTCTACCAATTTGGTTTAAAAAGCTATCAAAAATGCCGGTATTACCCGTATCAGAGCTATCTGAATAGAAAAACTTTTTTGCATCCATCGCGATATCCTCGCTAAAAGCCTACCAATTAATAGGCGGATATTCCCCAGCAATACCCCTAGTCCATTATTGCTATCATAGTTAAATTAATCAAGCTTGCAAACTATCTTTGCTAATAAAAGCCTGGTTATTTTGTTTATGAGCATGGAGTAGCGATTTGCTGGTTGCATATTATGGGGTGCTTTTGTTGCTAAATTATTAATAACTGATCTTATTGTCAACTTATGGCGAGATGCAAAAGTTGACAATAAGGCTGAAATAGATATCCTGTGTGTCAAATACCGCTACAGATATGAGTGCTTGTAAAATGATTCGACACAACTGGACAATTGAAGAGGCCAAAGACCTATTCTTATTGCCGATGAACGACCTTTTATTTAAATCGCATACGGTTTTTCGCAAGAATTTTGACCCGAATAAGATGCAGGTAAGCACCCTGCTAAATATCAAAGAGGGTGGATGTACAGAAAATTGTGGTTATTGTTCCCAGAATGTACATAACAATAAAGAGGTAAGAAATACTGAGCTGATTGAACTTCAACAGGTAAAAGAGTCGGCGCAAAGAGCCAAAGATGCTGGTTTGACTAGATTATGTATGGGGGCGGCATGGCGTAATCCGAAAGAAAAGGATATGTCGCATATCAAAGAGATAATTAAAACGGTTAAGGGGATGGGGCTGCAGGCCTGTATGACCCTTGGTATGGTAACCCAGGAGCAGGCAAAAGAGCTCAAAGAGGTAGGACTTGATTACTTTAATCATAACTTGGATACCTCGCGTGAGCATTACCCAAACGTAGTGACCACAAGAACCTATGATGATCGTTTGCGTACTTTGGAATATGTGCGTAACGCAGGGTTGAATGTTTGCTGTGGTGGGATTGTTGGGTTGGGAGAAAATATTGATGACCGCGCAAGCATGCTGTGCACCTTGGCGAATCTGCCGGAGCATCCGCACAGTGTACCGATAAATATGTTGGTAAAGCTGGATGGTGCGAAAATGCTGGATTGTGAGGAGGTAGATCATCTGGATTTTGTGCGTATGATTGCGGTTGCCAGAATTATGTTGCCAAAGTCGCATGTAAGGCTTTCCGCCGGGCGTAGTGAGATGAGTGAGTCTACGCAGGCGATGTGCTTTTTTGCCGGTGCCAATAGTATTTTTTACGGTGATAAGCTGCTGACTACCGAAAATGTGTCGCAGGAAGATGATTTGGCGCTGTTTGCCAAGCTTGGATTGGAAATAGAAAGATAAATTGAAAACCCAAGAACAACTTGAACAGATAAAACAGCAAAACCTTTACCGCAGTCGCAAGGTGGTGGAGGGGAGCTCGTGTGTCCATCCAGTTGTAAATGGGCAGGAGTCGTTGGCATTTTGCAGCAACGATTATCTTGGTTTTTCCGATCACCCCGAGGTGTGCAAAGCATTTATAGATGCAGTGAAAGAGTACGGTGTCGGTACCGGCTCCGCGCATTTGGTTCTGGGACATACTAAAGCACACTATATTCTGGAAGAACGCCTTGCTGATTTTTGTCAGACTGAGCGTGCATTACTTTTTTCGACTGGTTACATGGCAAACTTGGGGGTGATATCTGCTCTGACGGGTAAAAATGACCTGATTGTTGAGGACAAGTTGAATCATGCGTCTTTGATTGATGGTGCCCAGCTTTCAAATGCAAAACTGGTGCGTTATAGCCACCTTGATATTGACCAACTTAATTCACGATTAGCCATAGCTGAGGCGAATAATACTATGATTGCAACTGATGGCGTCTTTAGTATGGATGGCGATATGGCACCATTACAGTTAATAATTGATAGCGCAAAACAAAGCGGTGCGATGGTGATGGTGGATGATGCTCATGGTCTTGGTGTTATTGGTCAACAAGGGCGCGGTATTATCGAGGAACAGCGGGTAAATCCATCCGATGTCAACCTTTTGATTGGAACGCTGGGCAAAGGTTTTGGAACTGCTGGAGCATTTGTCGCTGGTAGCGAAGAGATGATTGAATATCTGATCCAAAAGGCGCGTACCTATATATATACAACTGCTATGCCAGCTGCTGTGGCTATGGCTACCTTGAAGAGCGTCGATCTTATCGAATCCGAACCATGGCGTCGTGAGCATTTGCAGAAATTGATTGCTCGTTTTCGAAGAGGTGCTGAGCAGCTGGATCTAACCCTGGTTGATTCCCATACGCCGATTCAGCCGATTATTATCGGTGATGCAGCAGCGACAGTTAAACTGTCTAATCTGCTTGCAGAGCAAGGAGTTGTGGTAACTGCGATTCGTCCACCAACCGTGCCCAAGGGAACCGCAAGGCTTAGGGTTACTTTCAGTGCCAGCCATTCTGAACAGGATGTAGATACGCTGTTATCGGCTTTGCAAATCGCAATTTCTGAGGCTGGTATCTGCTGATGAAGAGGTTGGTGTTATTGCACGGCTGGGGTTTTTCCGGCTCAATATTTGCGGAATTTTCAGCAGAGTTTGATAAGAGAGCCTGTATGGTGCAGACTCCTGACCTTCCTGGGTATGGTAATGATACGGGTGATTTTCCTTGCTTACTTAAAGATGTTGCGGCTCAAATAGCAACACAAATCGATTTTGAATCAATAATTGTCGGATGGTCGTTGGGTGGGCTGATTGCACAGCAGATTGCGATTGATTTTCCGCAAAAGGTTGAACAGTTGGTGCTGATAGCAGCAACTCCTTGCTTTACCAAGACAGTCAATTGGGGGCGTGCTGCAGATAGCGAATTGTCACATCAGTTTTATCAGAAGGTTAATGAGAATGGAGGGGCGGCTATAAAAGGTTTTTATACCCAACTGGCGGCAATGGAACGGCATTCGCTGAAGGTATTGCACCATATAAGGCGGTTGCAGCGGGGGTGTATGGCTGAGAAAGAAACATTGCTGCGTTCACTCAAATTGTTACACAGTTCAGATCTGCGTAGCCAGATGTTCAGATTGCAGCATAAGATAACCTGGATTTATGGTGCGGATGATCAGCTAGTGCCAGCACAGAATAAACCAGTTACTAATAACTCTGTAATTAAGGTAATAGCCAGGGCCGGCCATGTTCCGTTTCTGACCCAGCCAGATGCATGTATGAAGATAATCGAAGAAGTAATGGATGCAGATGACTGAAAAACAAATACACTATCTTGATAAGCAGAAGACCAGAAATGCATTTCATAACGCAGCGATGGAATATGATTCAGTGACTGCTATGCAACGCGATGTTGGGGATAGGTTGCTTTCACGTCTGGATTTTGTACAGCAAGAACCAGAAGTAATTGCCGATATTGGTGCTGGTACGGGAGTTGCTACAGGTAAGCTAATAAGGCGATATCCAAATGCATCCGTGATGGCGCTGGATATAGCGCAGGGGATGTTGCACATAAATAAACGAAATAATGCTGATAATCCTCCAGTTTGCGGTGTGGCGGATATGCATAACATACCGTTGCGGTCAGAATCAGTTGGTATGGTTTTTTCCAATCTAGCAATGCAGTGGAGCAATGACCTTCTGCAAGTTTTGAATGAATACCAAAGAATTTTGTCTGCCGGAGGGCTGCTACATTTTGCGACATTTGGCCCACAGACATTAAATGAGTTTAAACGATCATGGCATAAGATTGATCCGCAAGGATCACATGTAAATCAGTTTTATTCCGTTGGCGATATTGGTGATCTGCTGATTGAGGCTGGTTTTAGGGATGTGGTTGTTGATTGCGAGATCATCACGCTGCATTATCCTGATGTGGTGCGGGTAATGCGTGAATTAAAAACACTTGGCGCAAGTAATCGCACCCATGGCAGGGCGCGGATGCTGACAGGTAAGGATAAGATGAGGCAGATGATTGCGGAGTATGAGAATTTGCGGGAAGATGGTGGAGTTCCTGTCACTTATGAGGTGATTTATGGCCATGCGTGGAGTATAAGATGAAAGGCTTTTTTATAACCGGTACAGACACCGATGCAGGTAAGACCGAGGTTGCTGCGGGAATTATTTATTCTTTTGTTCAAAAAGGCTACAAAGTTGCCGGTATGAAACCAATAGCTTCCGGCTGTGATGAGACTGCTGATGGTGTGCGAAACAGTGATGCCCTTAAGCTGATAAGTGCTGCTAATGCCGATCTGTCTTATGATCTGATCAACCCATATACATTTAAAGCCCCCATTGCTCCACACATAGCAGCAGAGCAGTCAGGTGTTGCCATTGAAATGGCGAAAATCAGACAGTGTTACCGGGAAATACAGCAGCAGGCTGATTTGGTTGTGGTTGAAGGAGTTGGGGGGTGGACTGTTCCAATCGATCAAAATCAAAGGATGGATGATCTGGCTCTGGAGCTTGGGCTTTCGGTGATAATGGTGGTAGGGATTCGTCTTGGCTGTATTAATCACACTTTGTTGACCTATGAGGCGATACAAGCAAAAGGTTTGGAGGTTGCCGGTTGGGTAGCCAATTATATTAGCACTGAAGATCTTTGCCTGCAGGAGCAAACTGATTCAATAAAACAACGAATCTCAGCACCTTTGCTTGGGGAGATACCATTTAATAAATCAATAAATCACCAATATGTTGCGCAGCATATTGAGATAGATCTTTAAAACTGTTATCTCTATACTTTTATTTCAATGTAATGTACCGCAGATAAACTGCTAAAATTATTTTAGTTGTATTTGCAAAAGATAGAGGCCTTCTTGATGGATAAAGTGTTTCGTTTGGTTGTTTCATGTCCCGACAAGCTTGGAATAGTGGCGATGGTAAGTAATATGATTGCCAAATACAGTGGTTCTATCCGGGAGGCTAGTCAGCACACAGATTTTATAGATGACTGGTTTTTTATGCGTTACGAGATTGGCTCTGGTTTGAGTCCGTTTGATGTTGAAGGGTTTCGTAAAGAGTTTTCTGATGTCTCAACTGGGTTTGAGATGAGCTGGCGCCTTATTGATGCCAAAGAACCGAAAAAGGTTATCTTGATGGCGAGTAAGGATCCGCATTGCCCGTTAGATATTCTGCATCGCTGGAAGAGCGGTGAGCTAAACTGTGAAATCCAGTGCATGATCTCCAACCACAAAGATATGGAAAAGGTGGCTGGTTGGTATGATCTACCTTATTACCATGTGCCGGTGATACCTGATAAAAAGGAAGAGGCTTTTGCTCGGATTAATGAGCTTATTGAAGAGTATGAAAGTGATGTGGTTGTACTTGCTCGTTATATGCAGATTATCCCTCCCGAACTGTGTGCAAAATACGCAGGCAGAATTATCAATATTCACCATAGTTTCCTACCTTCATTTGTTGGTGCCAAGCCATATGAACAGGCCTATAATAGAGGTGTCAAGCTTATCGGAGCGACCAGCCACTACGTAACTGAAGAGTTGGATGCAGGCCCTATTATCGACCAGGATGTGGTTAGGGTTTCCCATAGTGTATCCAAAGAGGAGATGATTCGTTTGGGTAAGGATGTGGAAAGGATGGTGCTTTCGCGTGGTTTTAGATATCACCTGGAGGACAGGGTACTGATTCATGGCAATAAGACCGTGGTGTTTGATTAGAAAAAGTACAAAAGATACACATTACTCTCGAAATAACCGAGATAACTTCTCAGCCTGAGCCTTAGGGTCAGAACCAGCAAAAACAGCGCCAGCCACAGCAATAGAAGAGGCTCCTGCTTCAATCAGCTGTGAGGCATTATCAATATTAATTCCACCAATAGCCACTGTAGGAATATTAAGCATCAGCTGCGCTTTTTCCAAAATTGAAATCTCAGCAGGTTTGGCATCTGGTTTGGTTTGTGAAGGGAAGAAACTTCCGAAGGCAACATAGTCTGCCCCGCCTTCTTGTGCTTTTACAGCCAGGTCAATCGAACTATGACAGGTAATGCCAATTATGGTATCAGACCCAAGGTGCTCTTTGGCATCAGCAATATCAGCGTCGTCCTGGCCAAGGTGAACACCGTCAGCACCAATTTCAGCGCACAAGGCAATATCATCATTAATTATAAGTGGAACCGAGTGGAGGTTGCATACCTGCAGAATATTTTCAGCCTGGGTAACTTTGGTTTGGGAATCAGCCGATTTATTGCGATATTGAACAATAGAGGCTCCACCCAAAATAGCCTGTTCAACGCTGTATTTAAGGTTGTCGTGAGTGATCAGATTTTCGTCGGTTATAACGTAAAGTCCATTTATAGTACTCATTGCTTAGCCCTTATTCAGAAAAGAAAAGCTATGAAAATCAGTTTTTTACCTGGTTGCGTGATGTCCAATAAAACCTATTAGGTATGTACTGTCCCATTCCCATTCTGGTTCCATGTTTTAAGGCATTCCAGGTGTAGTCCTGTGCCTTTTTTGCCGCTATTTCAACGCTTTCACCCTTGGCGATATAGGCAGCAATACTGGCGGCCAGGGTGCATCCAGATCCGTGATAATTATTAGGTAGGCGGTCCCATTCAAAACGGATTGCATTAGCGCTGTCGGCAGAATACAAGGTGTTAACTACATTGCTGGTACTATTGTGAGTTCCGGTTAAAAGTACATACTCACAGCCATAATCAAGCATTGAATTTGCACAGGCGTCAAGGGAATCGGCCCCAGGTGAAAGAGTGTATGCTTCTTCGCTGTTTGGGGTAACAACTGTTGCCAAAGGCATCAGAAGGTTGACCATGATTTCTGCAATTTCGTCATCAGCCAGAGCAGTGCCGCCGCCGGCAAATAAAATCGGGTCCAGAACAACCGGAATATCAGGATAATCGATTAAAATGCTGTGAATTGCTTCTGCAGCATCAGCGCTGCCAATCATTCCAATATGGATGGCGCTAACAGGTATATCCTCTAAGACGGCTCTGGCCTGCTCAATAATGATCTCATGGTCAAGTGGTGCATAACCGTGTACATCTTCGGTATCTTGTATAGTCACGGCTGTAATCACCGTTACTGGATGGCATCCAGCACTGGTAATAGACTCAATAGAAGCCTGGACGCCAGCACCTCCGGTTGGATCTGATCCAGCAAAAACAAGAACTGCGGGAGGCATTTTGGAATAGATCATTAATAGATTCCGTTTTGGTAATAGTATAGTTGCGACTGATATTATCATAAAAACCCGTCTGGAATATAAAAAATGGTTGTTATTGTGATAGCTACTGATATTCTTTTTAGTACTGGCAATTAAGTTTCAAAGCAAAAGAATCGGATAACAGCCGTGCCAGACGAAAACGGAATTTATTCTATATAAGAAAATGAGGCATGGAGATGTTCACTAAATCATATAGCAGGTCTTTTTGTTATTTTGCAGCGTTTTTTGTTTTAATGTTTGCTATTTCTAAGGTTAATGCAGCCCCTGGTGGTAAGCGACATGGTGGCAAAATCTCCAGAGCCCAGTTTGCAACTCAAATGGATCAGCGCGAGCCGATCGATGATGTTGTATTTATTGATGACGGTGCGGCAGAAATATTCTTTTTTTCAGAAGTTCTGTATATGACAGGACATAAGGTTATCCATCGCTGGGAGTATGAAGGCAAGGAAGTTTCCAGGGTTTCATTTGATATTGGTGGGCCACGTTGGCGGGTATTCTCTCGCAAGGTCCTGGACGAGGGTGTGAAAGGTAAGTGGACAGTGCTTGTCACCGATGAGGATGGTTGGCCGTTAGTTTCTAAGGTTTTTGTATTTGGCGAGGTGCATAAGAATAAATACCTGGATGAAATAATGCATGGGCAACCCGAACAGGGGCTGGACCAGGAAGTTCAGCCGTCAACAACTGAAAATGATCCGAATGCGGAAAACAAGCCAGATGCGAATAACGATCCAGATAATCAGAATAAGCCTTCTGAAAATGTGGTGGATTCTGCAAATTAAAGCTTGAATTGGCGCAAAATTTTCTTTTTTGCCTATAATTAACGGAATAATAAATACTTTTTTCGAAGGATTGAGTTGTGGATCAGGTTATCGAACTTGCTTCCGACAGGGAAACACTGGAAGACTTTTACGATATGCTTACCCAGGTTGTTGGGAATGCAGAGACCGTATTATTAAAGCTGGAATGTGGGGGGCTGCACTTTCAGGATGTCCTTGATCTTACCGAGCAGTTTTCCAGAGAAATTGATGTTATTAAAAACCGGGCATTTGCTGCTCATTGTGATCCCATCTTAGAGCTTATAACAGCTGTGGAATCTGTCGTTGACAGGATGAATGAAGTAGGGATCGATTTTCGCGGTACACTTCCTGAAGCGATGTTGATGATATTGGATAGAATAGTATTCATGGCTGAAGATGCCTATAAATACAATTTTATCCGTATCGATTCGTTTAATGCTGTGCAAGGTGCCTTAGCTCCATTACTTAATATTAAAAAAGGTAAGGAGTTTGTTGCTGCTGAAAAGGCCAGAGAAATCCTAACTGGCGGAATCGTCTCTCTGGAAGAAAGCGTTGAAAATATTGTTCATAATGACCTCATAAAGGATACGGTTGCTGAACTGGCTTCTGATAAGAGGGTTGAAATTCCAGAGCTAACACCGGGTGAATCCCGAGAAACAATAAATGAAAAGCTTGAAGAAGACCTAACTTTTTTTAAAAGCCTTGCGGATGAAGTGGATCTGATTCATAAAAACTGGGCAGGCAGAACTGATTTTATGATGCCGATAGCGCTGGGTATGAATGCAATCGCACGTAACTGTGTGGATTTTTATCAATTGCAGGCTGCAGTATATTTGCATGATGTTGGAATGCGTTTTTTGCCAGATGAGCTTTTAGATGAAAAAGGAAAATTTACCCAAGAGCATCGTGATCAGCTCCGTGGTCATCCTGGTTGGGTAATTGATAATCTTGACCTTATGGAAGGCTGGAATGAAGCCGCTTGGATAGTTTATCAGCACCATGAAAAAATGGATGGTACTGGTTATCCAGAAGGAACTAATGGGGATGAGATCTGTGATGGTGCCAAGATCCTGGCAATATGTGATGCATTTTATTCAGTCATGGCTAGGACAAAGAGCAGATCAATATTCAGAGCAATATCCGAGATTAATGCCTGTCAGGGTCATCATTTTTGTCCCAAATGGGTATCGATCTTTAATCTGGTAATTCGCATCCAAACCAAGGTATACGGATACTAGGCTTTTTTTGGAAAACAGAGGCCCTGTAAAGAGCCTCTATTAATCGTGGCTTCGATTTATAATTACAACTTGGGGTGTATCAACAAAATAATAGCTTGAGCCTTATTCTGGAATAGCAATCTCTGGGATTTCCCAGCCAAGCTCTTTATTATAGTACTGTCTGAGTTCTTCCCACTTTTCTATTGAAGGAATTCTGTCAACAAGATGAGAGTTTCTGTGAATGTTCTTGATGTTACAGTACTTCTGCACAGCTAGTTTCCAGGCCTTTTTGTGGCCAACAGAAAGTACGCCTTGCTGGGTATGGCCTTCTGCCACATGGATTTTAAAAGAAGGGCGGTAATGTACGCTATTAGGGCGCTTTTTTACAACCCAGACCATCTTAAGGCCTCGTATGCCAGTATCATAAACTGACTTTCCGCGTTTGGTAGTTTGAGCTGAAATTGCTCTTTTGCGTGCGGCTTCTTCTTTTTCCTTTTCCCATTTGGCATTGAGTTTTTCTGCTTGTTTCCAAACCTTTAGCTCTGCATCTTCTGAAATCCTTTTGCTGTTTTTTGTAAGGGTGAAGTATTTCTGGCGAAGTTCGCCATTAACGCCAACCGCCACACGAAGGCGCTGAGCTCCGCCCGGCTCAGTAATTTCATATATAGGCATGACTTAGTCCTTAATATTTTTGTTGCCAAGGCTCCTGACCGATGGAATCGAGGCAAGTTTAACTGCATAACGGGTGGACGATATATAGTTTTAGGTTCGTCCTAAGTGTTGATTATCCAGCATTTTTTTGTCGGGCGCTAATGTTTTTATAAAAAAAATCGCATGCGGCACGAGTACCATGTTAGTAATATTCAGTAATTCTAATATTAATGTTCCGTAAAAACAGATGGTTAGAAACAATGCGCAATGCTGTTTAAGCGCAGAAAAAATCACAAGCCAAAATTAAGTATATTAGAAAATACTGCAAAAGGTGCGCGATACATGGTGTCTAGTATGTTAAATATATGACAAATAACGCGTTTGTAACAAAAATGCAATGTGATTGCGACCTATTTTTGTGCACAGGTTTCCCTGACTTAGATAAAATTGTAGCGGGAAAAGGCGTGGGTTAATTGAGGTGTTTCTAACGATGCAAGTTGGCGTCAAAAAAGGGTTGATGAGCGGTATTTATTAATTAATAAAGCCAAATTATTTTTTGTTGTACTAAAATTATAATTTGGAGTGCCTCTAAAAATACAAAGGATGTTTGATGGTTGGGATTTACAGAAAATTTTCGTCTAAGTGGGTGCTACTGTTTGGTCTGTCGTTATTTTTAATTATCTTTAGTATTTCAGGAAATATTGGGGCTGCTCCTGACGAGCGCGTTGTGAGACTCAATGAGGACACAGATGTAATAGAGTTGGGTAAGCATTCTTATTTTTATCTGGATGAAACTGGAGAATTAACCTATGAAGATGTCTCCAAGCCAGAGTTTAATCAAAATTTTAAGCCGGTAAACACAGAGTCACTCAATCTTGGATTTGGTGATATGTCGGTCTGGGTTAAGTTTTCCATCTTTTGGGAACCCAAAAACGTTAGCGAGATTGATGAAAGGCATTGGCTTATAGAGCAAAATACCCCATACATTGATTATGTAGAGTTTTATGATGTTGTTCCAAATGGAGAGTTAAATATACATAAGTCGGGAGACAAAGTTGAGTTTGGTGCTAGAGAATATGATTACCCGCTTGACCTGTTTTCAACTTCCACCCTGCCGTATATCCAAAAGACGCTATACATGCGCTTTGAAACCAAGGGGGCTATGAGATTTCAGCTTCGGCTGCGTTCTTTGAACAATATCGTAAGCTCTTTGTCCCATCATCAGCTAGTTATGGGGGTGGTTTTGGGGGTTATGCTGGTTATGGCTGTTTATAATTTTTCGCTTTCTGCAATTTTGAAAGACAGCCTTTATCTACACTTTTCGTTATATATCTTTGCGTTACTGCTATTTAGATCGGTTGATGAGGGGTACTTCCATCAATACATACTTACCTCAAGCGGAATATTTTTGAACAGGTCGGCGTCGTTTTTTGCCTGTATTGCCATGATATTTTTCATAAAATTCTTTACTAAATTTATTTTGCAGGAAAAAGATTATTCATGGCTGAAGGTTGTCTCAAACCTAATGATGTTTGTTGTACTTTTGGTTACAGCGATGCTATTTATATTACATGATGCCTACTATGTAGGCTCAATTGCCGGCATGCTCGGATTATTTTTAGTGATCGCTTCAATATTGTTATCAGGGTATTTTTGGTATGCAGGAATTAAGGCAGCAAAATATTTTCTTTTGGGGAATGTCTTATTACTGTTATGCGTTGCGTTCATCGTGTTGCTAGATAATGCCTTAATTCATAGATATGAGACAATCGCCTATGCTCAGTACATAGGAATAATAGGTCAGATACTGTTGCTTTCATATGCACTGGGGCAGAAAATTGCAGACGAGCGGCGCATAAGACAGATCGCACAGCAAAGATCGGTAGAATACCTAAGACAATATGAGGCTATCTATAATAACGTAGCCGATGGCTTATTTCGCTATAATGCGGATCTTATTATTGAGAGTGTAAATCCTGCTTTGCTGGAGTGTTTTGAATGTGAATCGCTTCAGGAGTTCAGAGAATATTTTCGTGATATTGAAAACGATGTGTTTGTCAGTAGGAAAGATTATGCGTCCTTTATGAGCAAACTTGACAAGCTTGTTCTGAATGGAGCCTCAATGACGTTTGAGGTTCATCATAAAAAGAAAAATAGTGGAACTGGGTGGGGCTTATGCACGGTAAAATTAATCTACGATGAGCATGCAAAAGGGAGATATTATGAAGGTTCTTTCCTGGACATAACGGATAAAAAAGAAAAAGAAGCTGCAGAGGTTGGAATGGCAAAAGCTGAGGCAATAGCTGATGCCAAGGGCCGGTTCTTAGCAATTATGAGCCATGAGATACGTACCCCAATGAATGCCATCATAGGGTTTACCGATATTGCATTAAGCCGGGGGGAAATGCAGGATAAAACCAGGGACTATTTTCAAAGAATTCGTCATTCATCCGATATCTTGCTAGGTATCATCAATGATATTCTGGATTTTTCCAAGATTGAAGCAGGTATGCTGGAGCTGGAAAGGTCTAAGTTTTTACTTAAAGACTTGTTAAAGAAAGTTCACGATATGTTTGCTGAAGAAGCCAGGGAAAAGAAACTTGGATTTGATATAGACGTAGATCCAGGCATTCCGGCTATCATTATCGGAGATCAATTGCGGCTTAGCCAGATAATAATAAATCTTATTTCTAATGCAATTAAATTTACTGAGGAAGGCGATATAACCTTAAAACTTATAGCTCAGGAAAGGCGTGATAGTTCAATGCTGGTAAGGTTTGAGGTTGTTGATACAGGTATTGGCATAAATCATCATGATGAGGAATACCTTTTTGAAGCATTTACTCAGGCGGATGAGTCAACTACTAGAGAGTTTGGAGGGTCTGGTTTAGGTCTTAGTATCTGTAAAAAGCTGGTTGATCTTCATGGCGGTTCTATTGGTTGTAAAAGCATGCCTGGCAATGGTTCACTTTTCTGGTTTGAGATCGATATTGAATCACCGGAATTACAGGATAGTCAGGTTGAGCCATTCCCCGAGATTTTGGAAGGTTTGCCAAGGATTGATGGAAAACGAGTTTTGGTTGTTGAAGACAATAAGATTAATCAGGTGATAGCTTCGGAACTTCTTTCTGATATTGGAGCTGAGGCGGTAATACGTGATGATGGTTTTGGTGCCCTGGAATTTTTGGGTCAAGAAACGGTAGACCTGGTGTTAATGGACCTGCTCATGCCAAAAATAAGTGGAAAAGAAACACTCGGGAAAATTAAAGAGGCTGGATATAGTATTCCGGTTGTGGCATTAACGGCTGATGCTTTGAGTTTCGAACCTGATGAAATAAAATCAAGTGGTTTTGACGGTTTTATTACTAAGCCGATAGATATTGAAGAATTTGCAGTTAAGTTGTCAGCACTGCTTAATTAACAGCTGAGTTAGTTGGTGAATGAGTTCCGGAAAAAGCAAAAAGTAAAGACCCTTTAACTATTACAGTGGCATAGTGAAGTTTTGCGATTTTCTTTGCCAAAGCTCAATACAGTAATGAATGTTTTCATAAATATCCGGGGTTTCTGCGGCTGCGGCCAGGGCGTGCTCGATAGAATCAAGGCATTTTGCAAAAATTTCCTCAGTTGAGTCGCATATAGATGCTTGTGTGGCATAAAGCATTGATTTAATTGTCGAAAGATGGCGCTTTTCCGTATCCGAGTGTTTGTCTAATTCTACAAGAATGTTTTGTAGGTAGTCTTCGGTAGATTTGCAGGAAGTCTTGTCCGTTGCAGTGATGCCAATCATGCAAAAATAGAGTCCCTTATACCCGAAGTCGCTTTCATAGATTATGGTTAGTTTTCTGGCTATTTCTGCAGTCATGCGCACAATATCACCAGGATCTTTGCCTGTAAACAGGTCATTAATGTCGTCTTTATCCATTGCTAAATTCCTTATTCCATTAGATCCCCATCTAATTGCAGGCAGATCGGTATTGTTGATTTGATTGTTATCTAACAATGTGGTTCTGCCTGAATCTTTTTGTATTATGCGATTAAAATACAGAAAAATATATAGGTAATGTAATAAATATCACAATAATTGTGTTGACTGGAGGTTTACTGTAAACAGTGCGATTGGAATTGAAGGGTCTACTTTTTGGTGGCTGTTAAATAGTATGGTTATGTTGTGAAAAGGCAAATACAAATAGATGAATAGGGTGTTTTGGTGTCGGTTCAGGACTGTTCAATGCTGTCCAGAAACTGATAAATCTCATATTCCTCATTATCGTAGTTATCAATTGATGATTCGTAATGGTCGAAAATAGGATCATAGCTATCAATATAAGCAGTATACTCATGCTCGCTCATCACATAATTATTATCGAAAGGGCCGTTATCGTTAATGCTGTTTCCAATATCAGTAGATAAAAATACCGCAAACATTAGAGCAATTGATGCTAAGCCAGCTGCTGCAAAAGCCGGTAATCTCAAGCGCAAGTGGTTGTTATTAGCGTTTTGTTTCAGAGAGCTGTTGCAGGTATTAAGAGCATAGTAGCGAGCCTGGGTCAGCTTGGATGCAGTAGCTCCATCGATGTTGTTCTCACAGTCTTCAAGCTGATTTTTGATGTTGGCAATAAACTGTTTATTATCTGAATCGTTGTTCATGATATATCTCACTAATTAATTATTCTTACCAAAAGAATCTTCTTCATAAGAGTTCTCATCCAGTGAAAGCCTAAGGCTGGCAATTGCTCTCGATAAATGGGTCTTTACACTACCTTCAGAACAAGACATAGCTTGCGCGCTTTGCTTTACATCAAGCCCTTCCCAGATCCTCAAGGTAAATGCCTGTCTTTGTCTTTCGGGAAGGTTGGAGACCGCATCTTCAACTGCTGATAATGTTTCACGGTTAATTGCGTTTTTTTCAATATCCTGAGATTTGTCGGTAGCTAATAGCACCAAGTCATGCTCATTGTCGGAGTCGTTTTTATTAAAGATCGCAAAGATTTTATTCTTAATAAAATGACTTCTATTCCAGTCCTTAATTGTATTGTAAAGAATGCGATAAAACAGTGGTGTAAGTTCAGATTCAGGCTTTGAACCATAGGATCTGGCTAGCTTGATCATGCTGTCCTGAACAATATCCAGCGCTTCATCTCTATCTTTTGTATAAGACAGAGCGATACGAAAGGCCCTTTTATCAGTCTTTTGCAGAAAAATATTCAGTTTGTCTTTATTAGCTGAATTAACCAGAGCTTTGCTCCCCAGGGTCGATAAAATAACTATAGGATTATCATAAGATAATTCTAGTGCAAATAGGTTGCATGCTAACTCAGTGCTCATAATCCTATCCTCAATGTATTTAATATAACGAATGAAATCAGTATTGGTTGACATAAGGAAGCAACTTTTTCGAACCATTTACTAATCTAAAAGTCATAGCAGTTAACCATGAAAACTAAACCTGGTTTTTTTGCAATATAGAGGAAGAAATCTGGTATATTATGTTCAGTCTTTGCTGCCACACTATTATGGTTATGGTATAGACAAAACAGATGTAAAAGGACAATGGAGAGAATGGAATGAATGAGGTCCCGTCGTTTATCGACATAATCAGTGAGGCAGGGATTGTAGTAAAGTTTGTGATGCTGTCACTGGTGTTGGCATCAATTGTTTCCTGGGCGATGATCTTTCGTAAAATCAAACAGCTGCAACTGGCGGTTAAATCTGCAAATGGATTTGAGCAAAGGTTTTGGTCTGGTGGAGACCTAAGTGAAATGTACGGCTCCATCAGTCGTAATCAGGAAGAGGCCGGAGGTATGGAACGCATATTTATGGCCGGATTTAAAGAATTTTCACGCCTGCGCCGATCCTCTTCCGCATCGACAGATCCAGAGATGATAATCAGCGCTACCAATCGTGCCATGCAGGTTGAGCTGACCCGTGAAGTTGATGCACTGGAGCTTACCATCCCTTTTCTTGCCACCGTTGGTTCAACCAGCCCTTACGTTGGCTTATTTGGAACTGTATGGGGGATTATGAACTCCTTTATGGCACTTGGGGCACTGAAACAAGCAACTCTATCAACCGTTGCTCCGGGTATTGCCGAGGCTCTCATCGCAACTGCAATAGGTCTTTTTGCTGCCATTCCTGCGGTTATTGCCTACAACCGCTTTTCTACTAAGGTGGAAAGGATCGTTAACAGATACGATATCTTTGTTGAAGAGTTTCTTGGCATTATCCAGCGCCAGGCTCATGCCAAACCATCAGATGCATGATGCTGCTTAAAGATCAGGTTAATTGAACCAATGAGAAGACTGTAGTGAGAAGACATCAGAAAAAACGCAAACCGATGGCAGAGATCAATGTAGTACCATATATTGATGTAATGCTGGTGCTGCTGGTGATCTTTATGATAACAGCCCCGATGTTACAGCAAGGAGTTGAGATAGATCTACCTGTGGCCAGCGCCAAACCAATTGAAGAAACTCAGACCGAGCCGTTAATCGTGGAAGTGGATGCAGGTGGGAATTACTTTTTAAGTATCAACCAACCGCCAAACGTCAATCTTTCCACCAAAGAATTAATGATAAAAACCGCAGCATATATGCGGCGCAATCCTGATGCTCAGGTATTAGTGCGTGGAGATAAAGATGTACCTTATGGAAAGGTTGTATCTGCCATGGTAAAGCTTAAAGATGCTGGAGTTCCGAAGGTGGGGTTGATGACGCAGTCTGGAGAGGAGCAATAATGGATAGAAAGATAACCATTATTGCGATTATAGCCTCTGTAGCGATGCATGCATTTATAGTCGGAATTCTCCTATTTGCCGAATACCACACAGATAAGCCTGAAAAAAAGGCACAAAGGCCTATAGAGACAATACAGGCGGTAGCAATTGATGATGCAGAAGTTAGTGCCGAGATCGAAAAACAGCGTGCTCAGGAACAGGCCAAAAAGAAAGCGGAGCAGCAAAGGGTAGAGCGGCTCAAGCAGGAGGCCAAAAAGGCCAGGAAACAGCGAGAGAAGGAGCAAAAACGGCTGAAAGACCTTGAGAAAAAGCGCAAGGTACAGGAAAAGCAACGCCTGGAACGGGAAAAAGCTCGCAAAGAGAAACAAAGGCAAGAACAAAAGAAAGCAGAGCAAAAGCGTAAGCAAGAGCAGAAACAAAGGGCTGCCAAAGAGAAGGCAGAAAAGGCAAAGTTAGCGAAACTAAAGGCGGAGCAGAAAAAAGAGCAGCAAAGGCTGGCTAAACTTAAAGTAGAGCAGGAAAAGGAGAAAAAACGGATAGCTGCTGAAAAGAAGGCCGCTGAAGAGCGTAAGCGCAAAGAAAAGGAAGAACTGGAAAGAATAAAGAAGCAGCGCGAAGAAGAGGCTCGAAAAGCGCGCAAAGAAAAAGCGAAAAGAGAGCAGGAGCGCAGGGAACGTGAAGCCAAAGAGGCGATGGAGAAAGAGGCTGCAAGAATGCGCGCCGAAGAGGAAAAACGTGCTATACAGGCTCGCCAGAGAAGAATGCACAGTGCACTACTGGAGTATAAACCGATATTAATTCAGGCGATTTCCAGCAGTTGGAATCAGCAACCTTCGTTTCGCGGGTTGAAATGCACCATGGAAATCAAAGTAAATGTGATTGGTACGGTTAAGAGTGTTACCATAACCGAGAAAAGTGGCAATACAGCATTTGACAGATCAGTCGAAACGGCTGTATTTAAGGCAACACCACTGCCGTTGCCAAGGGACCCAGATCTTAGGGATGCAGTTATAAAACAAGGGATAGAGATAATATTTGATCCGGAGAAATAATGAATAATTGGACACGAATGAACCGTTGGACACGAAAGATTAAATCCAGTTTTATTGCAGTACCGGTATTATTAGGCGCAGTGTTGTTTGGTGCTGCAAATGTGGTTGCTGAACCGGTAAGTATCACTATTACCGAAGGACTTTATTCTCCACATCCAATTGCTGTGGCGCCATTTGTATGGGAAGGGATTGGTAAAAGGCCAACGGTTGATGTGGCAGCAGTTATATCTGAAGACTTGAAACGCTCTGGTGTATTCGCACCGATATCACAAAAAGAATTTTTAAATGACCCGACGTTTGGTGGTGGCGTCCGTTTCAAGGTATGGAGAACAATGGGTGCAGACAGTTTGGTGCTTGGAAGAATAATTCCAGAAGGAAAGAATGGTCTACGTATTGAATTTGATTTGTTTGATGTATACAAAGGTAAGTTGCTTTCTGACAGCTATGTGCCGATTGCAGATAGGTCGCTGTTGCGCAATGCCTCGCACCATATCGCAGATTATATCTATGAAACAATCACCGGAAGGCGCGGGGTATTCAATACCCAGATTGCCTATGTAAAGGCGAGTCAGGATAAAAAAGGCAGCACTAAAGGTGGTTCGGGCAAGGGTAAACCAGCGAAAAAGCTATATGAATTAATAGTAGCAGATGCCGATGGTGGCTATCCGCAAACCATTATGTCTTCGCGTGATCCGCTGATGTCGCCTGTATGGTCACCAAAGAACCGCAAAATTGCCTATGTGTCATTTGAAGGTGGCAAATCACAGATCTATGTGCAGAGTGTTGAAACCGGTGAACGTAAAAAAATCAGATCATTTGATGGTGTTAATGGCGCTCCGGCTTGGTCGCCGGATGGAAAGACCTTGGCGCTAGTGTTGTCAAAGGATGGTGACCCGGAGATCTATCTGTTAAACATCGCCAGCGATCAGCTATTGCGCCTTACCTTCAGTAGAGGGATAGATACCGAGCCAGTATGGACGCCGGATGGTCGCTTTGTCGTATTTACCTCAGATCGTGGTGGTACACCGCAGTTGTATCGAGTTCCAGTAACCGGCGGCAAGGTAAAACGTCTTACCTATGAAGGCAGATATAATTCGCGGGCAGTATTTTCCCCAGAAGGGCGTTACATGGCCTTTGTGCATAGGGATGAGCAGAATCGTTATCGTATCGCAGTTAAGGATATGCATACAGAAGAGATGCAGCTAGTTACAGATGGCCCGCTTGATGAAGCGCCTAGCTTTTCACCAAATGGCGATATGATATTATTTGCTGCCAAAGGCAAAGAAAAAATGGTATTGAAAACTGTTGGCAGAAACGGATTGGCGGAAACTAGTATATTCACAGATGGTACCAAAATGATTGAGGGTGACTTTAGGCAGCCTTCGTGGGCACCGTTTGAATAGCAGGAAAGATTTTTAGCAGGAGAACTTATGAAAAATTTAGCAATTTCGGCAATTCTATTCGGAGTATTTGCCCTTAGTGGTTGTGGTGAAAGCGTTAAGCCAGAGCCAGCACCAGTTGAGGATGTGGATTCGGAAGAAGCAGACCAGGATCAGAATGATTCTGATGAAGAAGAAGGTGCCAGAGCGTATGGCACTGGAGCCAGAGGCAAGATTACATCAGTGAATCGCGAGATCAACGGTGTTAGCTACAGCCTTGATCCAGAGGATATGGATGATCCGGAAAACTTAATCTCGCAAAGAGTAATCTACTTTGAGTTTGATAGCAGCCAGGTTGGTGAAAAGTATAAAGATATCATTATGGCCCACAGCGAGTTTCTGTTGGAAAATGAAGACTATAAGATAACAATCGAAGGCCATACCGACGAAAAAGGTACTCGTGAATATAATATTGGTCTGGGTGACAGACGTGCCGGGGCGGTGAAACAGATAATGGAATTGAATGGGGTAGACCCGCAGCAGTTGGCGACAGTAAGTTATGGAGAGGAAAAACTGATTAACCTGGAACAAACCGAGGCAGCTCAGACTCAAAACAGAAGGGCAGTTTTGGTTTATTCCAAAAAATAATTAGTAGCAAAGAAGTTTTAATAGGTAAACAGTAATGAATAGAGAGTTTAGAACAGCACTTTTAACTATCATGGCAGCATTTGCGCTGCTTTTATCCGGGGCTGCAGCAGCGGATACCAGTAATAAAGAATTATCAAAAAGGATGGCCCGTATTGAGCGCATGGTCTCATCCAAATTGCTGTTGGATATGAGTAACCAGATCCAGCAACTGCAGGATGAGGTGCGCAAACTGCGCGGAGAACTGGATGAGACAACAATAGCGCTGGAAAAGCTTAAAAAAGAGCAACGGGATCAGTTTGCTGATGTGGTTAAAAGACAGAAAGATCTCTATTCAGATATAGATCGCCGTTTGTACAAACTTGAGGTGGGAGAGGTTCGTGAAAACGTACAGCCAATCAACCGTGATGGTGTGCAAAAGCCGGTAGAAACTATTGAACAGCGCCAGGTGCAGCACAGCCCAGCAACTCAGGGTGGAGTCGATATCGGCTCTGAGGTTTCAGCCTACAAAGCAGCTTTCGAACTGTTGCGTGAAGGGCGTTATCAATTGGCAGCAGACAAATTTACCCGTTTTCTGCAGGTATATCCTAGCGGTACCTATGCAGACAATGCTCAATATTGGTTGGGGGAGGCTAACTACGTAGTAAGAAACTTTGAGCAGGCTAAGCAGGACTTCAAAAAAGTTGTCGAGAATTTTCCAAAGAGCCAAAAAGTATCCGATGCCATGTTGAAAATTGGTTATATCTACTATGAAGAAGGCAATTGGGAAGAGGCTAAAAAGAATCTGCAAGCGGTTAAGGATCGTTATCCAAATACTACTGCGGCGAATTTGGCTAATAATAGATTGGTCCGTATGAAGCGTGAAGGGCGCTAAAAACTACTGTGCTTGCTATTTTTTGGTAAATTATAAAGGCTTTTAAACACTCATTTACTTTGTGTAAACTCCGTTTTTTAAGGGCCTTTTTACCTCAAACTAGCTTCGCTCGTAATGTTTTTAGATGTTGTTGCGCTCGTTCATGACTCTTTTTAGAATACATGATATGAACACCGAAACCACTTATTCCTCATCATTACAGATTACAGAAATCTTCTACTCCCTTCAGGGAGAATCACTTACCGTAGGTCTGCCAACCATTTTTATCCGTCTTTCCGGCTGCCCCTTTCGCTGTAGTTATTGTGACAGTGTCTATGCATTTGATGGTGGTGAAGCAATGTCTCTGGAGCAGACGCTAGAGCAGGTATTTCCCTACAAAGCTAAACATGTAACAGTAACAGGTGGTGAACCGCTGGCGCAAAAGGGATCATTGGCACTAATGCAAAGGCTGTGCGATCTGGGGTATAACGTGGCCTTGGAAACTTCTGGTGCCCTGCCTATTGATGATGTTGATCCGCGCGTAACCGTGGTGATGGATCTTAAAACCCCAGGCTCAGGTGAGGAAGATAATAATAACTACGCAAATATTGCTCGCCTTAAAGAAGGAGATCAGGTTAAGTTTGTCATCTGTGATCGTAATGACTATGAATGGAGCAAGGATATGGCGTGTCGTGATAATCTTAATCACCGCTTAGATGTTATCTTTTCCCCAAATACTAACCAGTTACAACCCCAGGATCTGGCACAGTGGATTCTGGATGATCAGCTTGCTGTTAGGTTTCAGCTGCAACTGCATAAAACTCTCTGGGGAGATAAAAAAGGTGTCTAAAATGAAAAAAGCAGTAGTATTACTTTCTGGCGGTCTGGATTCGGTTACAACCCTGGCGCTTGCTAAATCCCAGGGATATGAATGTTATGCAGTTAGCTTTTCTTATGGGCAAAGGCATTGTGCCGAGCTGAATGCAGCCAAGAAGATTGCTGACCACTACAAGGTTGCCGAACATAAAGTTATAAATATCGACCTGGGAGAGATTGGTGGCTCTGCGTTAACTGATAATTCCATTGATGTTCCCAAAGAAGAAACTCAGGGCATACCGGTAACCTATGTTCCTGCCAGAAATACGATATTTTTATCTTTTGCTCTTGGGTATGCAGAGGTATTGCAGGCAAATGACATCTTTATCGGAGTCAATGCCGTGGACTATTCTGGTTATCCTGACTGCCGCCCGGAATTTATTCAGGCTTTCCAAAAGATGGCACGCCTTGCCACCAAGGCTGGAGTAGAAGCCGAAGACGAAGCGGAGCAAGTAACCATCCATACCCCGCTAATAGATATAACCAAGGCGCAGATTATTCGTATGGGGACTGATTTGGGGGTTGACTACAGCTTGACTGTATCCTGCTACGATGCGGATAGCCAGGGGCGTGCCTGTGGTAAGTGTGATTCTTGCCGTTTGCGACGTGCCGGCTTTGGTGTGGCTGGAGTTGCTGACCCAACTATATACCGCCAAAATAGCGGATGAAGTACCTTCAGTATTGTTTTAAAAGACTTATTTATAGATTGCTATCTGCCAATGCTTTTTGTTATTTGTATTGTTTGGTTTGCTGCATAAAACTTGTAAATCTTAGAAACCTAAACTAAAAATATATAAGGAGCCGGTCTTTTTTATAATAGAGTGCCGCCAAGCATATTATCATGGGAAGATTTTATCGCTTTGGTGAGCTAGATAAGCTAAAGGCCATAAATAATGGAACAGCCATGGCGAATGTCCTGTGCGCCTGATCTATATCATCAGACTTGATATATATCTGATGACAAATGAGATGCTAATAGCAGTAAAAGCATTGGTGTTCGATGGCAGGTTGGGGAAAGAAGAAGGAGAGTCTCATGAGTGTAAAGCTTATAGATAATGATAGCTTTTATGGATATAGAGCCCGTCGCTATGTTGATGGGGCAACTGTTCAGCAGTACTTTTCGTTGATGAAAAGCGGGAAAAGAGTTACTGGTTGGGAAAAAGACCGGATTTTAAGGGCTGCTGAGTCCTATGATAGAAATCTGGAGCGTAAGCAGAAAGAAACCGCCAGGGATCGTCAAAAAGAGCTTAAACATACCTCTAGAGCCAAATCAGCTACCGGGGTTCGAGGGATTTCTCTTAGAAATAAAGAATATACTAAGAATGGCAAAACTTATTCATCGCTTTCATTTGTGGTATCTTGCCAGTCTGAAGTGGTGGGTAAGCCAGTCGGAACCTCATACTCAATCTCCAGTAACGGTTGGCAGGGGGCGTGGGAAAAGGCTGTTAAATTTCTGGCAAAGCATAAAAAGATCTTTCGTTATCGTCATTTGCTGGACAGAATCCCTCAAAAGCCGGATGATGTTGATGGAATGACAGAAACCAGGCACTAGTTCGTAGCGATAGTAAATAAAATGCCATAATGCCTCAGATAAGCTGGGGTATTATGGCTTATTTTTTGCCGAATCCATCTAAAATTTATACAAAAAAATTGAGTTTTAAAAAACTTTATTCAGAATGGGATAAAATCATTTGACGAATTGATTTTCAAAGGATAAAATCCACGCCCTTATTGGAAATAATCAGCTTGAGAGAATAAAGATATGTACGCTGTTATCAAGACTGGCGGTAAGCAGTATAGAGTTTCTGAGGGTGATACCCTTAAAGTAGAAAAGTTGGACGCAGAGCAAGGTTCAACAATCGATTTCGAAGAAGTGTTGATGGTTGCTGATGGCGACGACATCAAGATTGGTGCTCCGGTTGTGGAAGGCAGCAAGGTTTCTGCAACAATTGAAGAGCACGGTCGTGGTAAGAAGATTGAAATTATCAAGTTCAAACGCCGTAAGCATCACATGAAGCGTATGGGCCACAGACAGGCTTATACAAAGCTTAAGATCACTGGTATTAATGCAGGCTAATTGGTTTGGATTAAATTAGCTTCGGTTCGAATTAATAGACCGAATAATATAGACCAGATATTTAAGAATAGACGAGGAAGTAAAGATGGCTCATAAGAAAGCTGGTGGTAGTACCCGAAATGGTCGTGATTCCAACGCCAAACGGCTTGGCGTAAAAAGATTTGGCGGTGAAGCTGTTCTTGCAGGAAATATCCTGGTAAGACAACGCGGAACCCACTTTCATGCTGGTGATAATGTGGGTGTTGGACGTGATCACACTCTATTTGCTACAGCTGAAGGTAAAGTTGTTTTTGAAAAGAAAGGCCCTAAAAAACGTACATTCGTAAGCGTTCAGCCGGCTTAATAAACAGCTTTCCTGTAAGAATGCGAAAGCCCCGTTATTTATAGCGGGGCTTTTTTTCGTACAAAGATTATTTTTTTGAGTTTTTGCTTTCCTTGATAATTATCAGGGCACAAGCTGTTTTCATTGGAGACGATATAGATGAAATTTGTAGATGAGGTAACTATAAAAGTCGCTGGCGGAGATGGTGGAAATGGCTGTGTAAGTTTCAGAAGGGAAAAATACATTCCGTTCGGTGGTCCTGATGGTGGTGACGGAGGTGACGGTGGTAGTGTAATCCTTGTTGCAGACTCTGGTATCAATACTCTGGCAGATTTTCGCCATGTGCGCAGCTTTTCAGCAGAACGCGGCCAGAATGGTATGGGGCGCCAATGTACCGGCAAGAAAGGCGAAGACACAATCATAAATGTTCCGGTGGGAACTATTGTCAAAGATATCAATACAGATGAGTTGATCGGTGATCTGGTAGAAGAAGGACAGGAGCTGATGGTTGCACATGGTGGTGTGCATGGCCTAGGCAATATTCATTTTAAAAGCTCAACCAACCGAGCGCCACGCAAGGCAACGCCGGGTACACCGGGTGATAGGCGTGAGATCTCTCTGGAACTGAAGGTTCTTGCCGATGTTGGTTTATTGGGAATGCCTAATGCCGGTAAATCCACTTTTATTAGATCTGTATCATCCGCAAAACCAAAGGTTGCCAATTACCCCTTTACTACTCTTTATCCAAACCTTGGAGTTGTGCGCGTTGGACCACTACAAAGCTTTGTAATTGCTGACGTTCCCGGGCTTATCGAAGGTGCTGCAGAAGGTGCCGGGCTTGGCATTCAGTTTTTGAAACATCTGAGCAGAACTAGCTTATTGCTACATATGATTGATGTTGCGCCACTTGATGAGGCTGTTGATCCTGTTGATGAGGCCAGAAAAATTATCAAAGAACTGGAAAAATACGGTGATCACCTGGATGATAAAGAGCGTTGGCTGATCTTTAATAAAACTGATTTGCTGCTGGAAGAGGAACAGGATGAGATATGCCAACGTATTATAGATGAGCTAGAATGGGGAGGTGAGATCTGTAGGATTTCGGCAATCTCCGGGAAAGGAACGGAAAAGCTTTGTCAGAGAATAGCTGCACGTTTGGAAATAAAAAAGGAAGAGATGCAGGAAGGTTAGGGCATAATGAATCGGGCACGACTTAAGAATACGAAAAGATGGGTGGTAAAGGTTGGCAGTGCACTGCTGACTGCAGATGGCGCCGGGCTCGATGAGATATTAGTCAACTCCCTGGTAGATCAGATTGCAAAACTGCGTGAGCTTGGTGTGGAGGTGGTAATGGTCTCCTCTGGTGCTGTTGCCGAAGGAATGCAAAGGCTGGGTTGGGAAGAGCGTCCCAAAGAGTTGCATGAATTACAGGCGGCGGCGGCGGTTGGTCAGATGGGGTTGGTGCAGGCCTATGAATCCAAATTTCAGAATTATGGCCTGCATACTGCGCAGATTTTGCTTACCCATGATGACCTTGCTAATCGCAGAAGATATCTGAATGCGCGCGGAACTATCCGTGCATTGCTGGAGCACAAGGTTGTTCCGGTTGTAAATGAAAACGATACAGTAGTTACTGACGAGATCCGTTTTGGTGATAACGATACCCTGGCAGCGATGGTTGCAAATTTGGTAGAGGCTGATGTCCTGGTCATTCTTACTGATCAGAAAGGTCTGTTTGATAAAGATCCACGCAAAAACAGCGATGCCAAATTGATCAGCGAAGCCAAATCAGGGGATTCAGCGTTGATAGATATGGCCTCCGGAGGTGGGGGTAAACTTGGCCGTGGCGGAATGCTCACCAAAGTCAAGGCTGCGACAAAGGCCGCAAATTCCGGGGCTGCTACTGCGATAGCCTACGGTAGGGTCTCAGATATTCTATTGCAACTGTTTAATGGTGATGATGTAGGAACACTATTGATCCCGCACAATGAGCCGCTTGCTGCCCGTAAACAGTGGCTGGCAAATCATATGCAGGTGCGAGGCTCTCTAGTTATCGATGCTGGTGCGGTTCGGGTTTTAAAAAACTCTGGTAAGAGCCTGTTGTCGGTTGGTGTGATAGGGGTAAAAGGGGAATTTAAGCGAGGCGATGTGGTCTCATGTATAGACGAGAGTGGTTTTGAAATCGCGCGTGGATTGGTTAATTACCCTGCAGATGAGGTAGCGAAGATCACTAAAAAAAGTAGTGATATGATCGAGGCTATTCTTGGCTATTTAGCTGAGGAAGAAATAATCCATCGTGATAATATGGTTCTTATTTAGCTAACTCCCTGAATTAAAATGGTAATAATCTCTGGTTATGAAAAAAGCGCCTTTCATGATATAATTTGTGCCCCATTTTGGTATGGGCGATTAAAAACAAGAGAATTTCCTATATTAATCAACCTGCTGACAAACAAGAATTAAATGCAGAAGAGCTGAATAAAGGTAAAGGTGACGTTGTGCAGTTTAAGGTATATACAGATAAGAC
>QZLE01000022.1 GCA_004796365.1 Gammaproteobacteria bacterium
CAATCAAGAAGAAGATCAAAAAGGCGATGTTCTACCCGACAGCGGTTATGGTGGTTGCCTTTGTTGTAACCACAATTCTGCTTATCTGGGTTGTTCCGCAGTTTGCTGAGATATTCAAGAACTTTGGTGCCGATTTGCCTGCATTCACAAAATTGGTATTGGCGCTTTCTGATTTTTTTATTGAGTATTGGTATTTGATATTCGGTGGAGTTATCGGCGGGGTCTTTGGCTTTTTTGAATTGAAGCATAGGTCCAAAAAGTTCAGTTATTTCCTCGATAGAGTTATGCTGCGTCTGCCGGTATTTGGGATGATTCTTAATAAAGCCGCTGTAGCACGTTTTGCGCGAACTCTTTCTACAATGTTCGCAGCAGGTGTGCCTCTTGTTGATTCGCTTGATTCAGTTGCCGGAGCAGCGGGTAATATTGTGTATACTAATGCGATTATGGATATGAAGGATAAGGTTTCTACTGGTCAACAGTTACAGCTAGCCATGAAACAGACAAATCTGTTCCCAAGTATGGTGGTGCAGATGGTTGCTATCGGTGAGGAGTCTGGGTCAATAGATACAATGCTCAATAAAGTAGCTGACTTCTATGAGGAAGAGGTTGATGCTGCGGTTGACGGATTGAGCAGCTTGCTAGAACCACTGATTATGGTGATTTTAGGTGTGCTAGTTGGCGGCCTGGTTATTGCAATGTATCTGCCAATCTTTAAGCTTGGTGCGGTTGTTTAGATTTTTCTGGATGCCGGCTAAAGACGGCATGATGAAATAGGAAATAAGTCGTGGAAAATATTTTTTTATTTATGCAGCAGATCCCTGCTGCATTTTTTATTTTGGTATTTGTGGTTGGCTTGTTAGTTGGTAGTTTTTTGAATGTGGTTATTCACAGGTTGCCGATAATTATGCAGCGCGAGTTTGTGGTTAGTGCAAAAGAGATTCTGGAGCAGGAGCTAACTGATGAAGAGCAAAAGCAGACTGAGGAAAAATTCAATCTTGTAGTTCCTCGTTCTCGATGCCCACAATGTGGTCATAAGATAACGGCCTTGGAGAATATTCCGGTTATAAGTTATCTGTTTCTCGGTGGTAAGTGTTCTGAGTGCAAAACCAAGATCTCTGTTCGTTATCCGATTATTGAATTTGTAACTGCTGCACTTTCAGTCTTGGTAGCTGTTCATTTTGGTGTTACCTGGGCTACTCTGGCAGGGCTGTTTCTGACCTGGTGTCTGATTGCCTTAACCATGATCGATTTTGATACCCAGCTGCTGCCGGATTCCATTACTCAGCCATTGATTTGGTCCGGAGTATTGCTGAGTATGTATGGGGTATTTGGTGTTGATCTAAAGTCTTCCATCTATGGTGCAATATTTGGTTATCTGTCTTTATGGACTGTTTATCATGGTTTTAAGATCTTAACCGGTAAGGAAGGTATGGGGTATGGTGACTTTAAGCTCCTAGCGGCCCTTGGTGCTTGGATGGGATGGAAGATGTTGCCGGTTATTATTCTATTTTCTTCCTTTGTTGGTGCTGTAGTAGGCATCACTATGGTAATAGTGTTGGGGCGTGATAAGAATATTCCAATCCCCTTTGGACCATATCTTGCTGCAGCTGGCTTTATTGCCTTTTTGTGGGGAGATAAAATATTAACAGCGTATCTGGGTCCTGGGCAGTTTGCTGGTTAAAGCATGTTTGAATATAATTCTGGGGCAAAAAAGTGTACACAATAGCCCTGACCGGCGGTATTGCCAGCGGTAAAACTGTAGTCTCTGATATGTTTGCTGAGCTAGGTGTTGAAATTATTGACACCGATATTATTGCGCGTGAGGTTGTAGAGCCTGGCAGCGAAGGTCTGGCGCAGATTGCTTTTGCTTTTGGTGATTCAGTTTTGCAAGATCACGGGGCTCTTAATCGCAGAAAACTACGCGATATTGTATTTGCAAATAAAGACAGACTAAAAAAACTTGAAGAAATAACCCACCCCTTGATTCAAAATCGAGCAAGAACGCTGATCGACGCTGCAAATGGATATTATTGCTTGCTGGTAGTGCCGCTACTATTTAACAGCTCAATGCGCGATTGGGCGGATAGAACTCTGGCGGTTATAGTTAATGAAGATTTGCAGTTGCAGCGTCTTTTGGGGCGCGACTGTGACACAGTTGAGCAGGCAAAGGCGATTATAGCAACTCAGGCAAGTCGTGAGCAGTTAATGGGAATTGCCGATGATGTAATTATTAATGATGCAGGGCTTGAGAAGTTGCGCAAAGAAGTTCACAATCTACATCTAATGTACACGAAATTGGCGCAAAATTGCGCTTAAAAGTATGTATTCCCGCCTGTGTGGGAGTGGCGAAGATGAGATGTTGAAAAGGAAGATTTAGTGTCGGAATGGATTACATATGAACACCCATTAAATGAAAGAATCCGGGTGTTGATGCGATTAGAGTTTATATTTAAGCAGATTGATCAACTTTTACAGGAAGACTCAAAACTAAATACACGCCATATCCTGCTTGCGATAGGTGAGCTGATTGGGATCGTGGAGCGTGGTGACCTTAAGTCAGAAATATTAAAAGAGCTGGATCGTCATATTGCTACCATGATTAATTTGCAAGAGACTCCGGGTGTGGATGTTGATGCATTGCAGCTGTTTTTGCAGAATTTGCAGGGTCTTTCGGCGCAGATACATTCATCTCAAGGGCAGATCGCTGCAGAGCTTAAAAATGATGAGTTTCTGACGGGGGTGATTCAGCGCGCTGGTATCCCCGGTGGAACCTGTGATTTCGATATGCCGGGTTATCATTACTGGTTGGAGCAAAGTGCTGAAGTAAGATTTCAGCAGATTGATGTCTGGTTAGGTAAATTTAAGCTGATTAAGTCAGCGTGCAGCCTTATTCTGGGGCTGATTCGGGATAGCTCTCTTTCCAAACCACAACAGGCGGAGGCAGGGATGTATCAGCAGTCTCTGGATAAGGATCATCCTTGTCAGTTAGTTCGTATCTCCTTGCCGCGAGATGCTGGTATCTATCCAGAAACCAGTGGCAATAAGCGTCATTTTACAGTGCGATTTATGGGTGAGGACCCGGAGTCCGGCAAGAACAAACAGGTTGTTGAAACCGTCGAATTCAAGATTACGGTCTGTACTATTTAAGGTTGGCAGAATTATAAAATATAGAGAAGATTTGTGGTATGACAAAAGTAAATTGCCCAGTTTGCCAGACGATAGTTGAGTGGGATGAAAACTCCGAGTACAGACCATTTTGCAGCGAACGCTGCAAAATGATTGATCTAGGTGACTGGATAAGTGAGAATCATCGCATTCCCGGTGAGCCTGCTGAAATTGCGGATGAGAGCATAAGTGAAGAGCAAAGGAATTTGCTAAATTGAATTTTTGGAGAGGAACTTTTTTATTCTCCGGTAATCCATAAAACCGAAAATAATTTTTTCTTTTCGTGATTTCCGTTTTTGCGGGAGCTATGTAAATGTGAGTTTGGTGAAGTATGAGTACTCAACAGCAAATAATTGAGCTTAAAAATTTTCTAGATAACCATATTCTTGGGCAGGGTGAATTAATTTCGCGCCTGCTTATTGCAATCCTTGCCGATGGTCACCTTCTGGTGGAAGGGGCACCGGGGCTGGCGAAGACTACTGCGGTTAAGATTCTAGCATCCGGTATCGAGGGTGATTTCCACCGCGTGCAGTTTACCCCGGATCTGCTGCCGGCGGATCTTACCGGTACCGATATCTATCGCCCTGAGACTGCATCGTTCCATTTTCAGCATGGCCCGTTGTTCCACAATATTGTCTTAGCCGATGAAATCAACCGTGCGCCAGCCAAGGTGCAGGCGGCTTTGCTCGAAGCGATGGGCGAACGCCAGATTACGGTTGGCAAACAGACCTATAAACTGCCACCACTGTTTATGGTGATGGCCACGCAGAACCCAATCGAGCAAGAGGGTACCTACCCACTGCCGGAGGCGCAGCTGGACAGATTTTTGATGCATGTGAAGGTACAGTTTCCGCGCAAGGATACAGAACGCGAGATCCTGCATCTGGTGCGCTCTCAAGTTCTGGGTACAAAAGGTAGTGACGAAAAACCTGAATTTGCCCAGATAGCGGAAGGGGTGATCTTTGCTGCGCGCAAGGAGATCTTAGAGATCCATATGAGCGAAGATTTAGAGGAATATTTGGTGCAGATTATTTTAGCGACGCGCGAAGCAGGAGAGTACGGTGCCGATCTGCAGCGCTGGATTAGATTTGGTGCCAGCCCACGCGCGACGATTGCGCTGGATCGCTGTGCACGTGCCCATGCTTGGCTAAGTGGACGCGACTTCGTTACTCCAGACGATATTCAGACCATAGCCCATGACGTCTTACGTCACCGTATTTTGCTTACCTTCGAGGCCGAGGCGGAGGGTGTTAATCCGGACAGGGTGATTGATGAGCTGCTGCAAAGGATAGCTGTACCTTAGGGAGCTGGCTATGCCTATCAGAGATGTCTTGAAAGCAGAATACGGAATCGTTCCTGATCTGAAAACCTTGGTGGAACTGCGCCATTACGGCAAGGGAATAAAGTTTCCGCCGCAACGTAGGGTTGCCGGCAGTTTGACTGGAGGTTATTTGTCGAATATTCGCGGCCGGGGTATCGATTTTGATGAGGTGCGCCAATACAACCCCGGAGATGATATCCGCAATATGGATTGGCGTGTCACCGCACGCATGAACAAACCCCACACTAAGGTATTTAAGGAAGAGCGCGAGCGTCCGGTATTTTTCGCAATAGATAATAGCCAAAGCATGCAGTTTGGTACCCGGCGGGTGTTTAAATCAGTTGCCGCAGCCGAAGCCGCAACCATGCTGGCATGGGCCGCCAGCTCCAATAATGACCGTATCGGCGGGTTGGTTTTTTCCGAAAAAAATCATATAGAATTGAAACCCACGCAGGGTGATCGTGGTGTTTTGCGTATGATTAATGCGCTTTGTCGTTCAGATAATAATTTTGTTGCCGAGGAGAATGACGGCTATATGCAGCAGGCTCTGCAACGTCTGCGCTATGTAGCCAAGCCCGGCAGTGCCATCTTTTTGCTGAGTGATTTTTTTGCAGTCAACGAAAACAGCCACGAACAGTTGCAGCAACTTGCGACCCATAACGAACTACACTTGATTCATGTATTTGATCAGGTGGAATATGATGTGCCGCCATCCGGAAGATATAATATCAGCGATGGCATAAATATCACAGAGCTGGATCTGGAAGGGGAGCAAAACCGCATTAGTTATCGAAATCTGTTTAGCTCAAGACAAAATGATCTTATAGATTTTTGCAAGAAGCGGCGTATCGGCTACATGCCACTTTCGACGCAAACCAATCCCTATCAGTTGGCACAGGCATTTGCTCCACATGCATTCCTAGCTAGGGAGGTAAACAGATAGCAATGGATATAAAGCTGGCTGCACAGTTAAAGGATATTCACCTGCCGGCAGAGCCCGGAATCTGGCCGCTGGCTCTTGGTTGGTGGCTGCTGCTAGCATTTGCGATGGCCTTGGTTATTGCTGCGATGATTGCTTGGGCCAGATATAAAAGGAAAAAACCAAGGCGCGATGCGCTACACCAATTGGAAGAAATAGAGAAACAGTATCTCAGAAGTAAAGATTGTGTTCTCTATGTCCAGGAGATCTCGAAAATATTACGTCGCGTTGGGATGCAGGCGTTTTCGCGCAGAGAATGCGCGCAATTAAACGGTCATGATTGGTTACAATTTCTACAATCACATTCAGAAAGTGCAAGCCTTTCAGATAACATTAGCAAGTGCCTTCTATATGGCCCCTACAGCAAAGAAACTGATTTAGATGTTTCTGAACTATTTAAGTTTACTCAGCAGTGGATTAGGAGAAATTTATGAGTCTGGCCTATCCGCTATTATTGTTGTTTTTGCCACTACCGTTTTTGTTGCGTCTGATATTACCATCAAGACAGGCGCAGCAAGGTGCAGCGCTGCGAGTACCTTTTTTTACCCAAATCTCAAGGTTGGGTGGCGATGGTCAGGTTGCTACCAGCTCCCCATTAAAGCTGATTCTAATGAGCTTGATTTGGAGTTTGCTGCTAATTGCAGCCGCGCGCCCGCAATGGCTGGGTGAGCCGATCGAAGTCCCAGTTGAGGGGCGCAATCTAATGTTGGCGGTGGATGTGTCCGGCAGTATGAAAGAGGAAGATATGGTGCTAGATGGCAACTATCGTGACCGTTTGTCCATAGTTAAAAATATCGCTGAGCAATTTATTGACAAAAGGGTAGGCGATAGGGTTGGTCTTATTTTATTTGGCACCAATGCCTATATTCAGGCGCCGCTGAGTTTTGATCGTAAGACGGTAAACCTGCTCGTTGAGGAATCACAGATTGGAATCGCTGGAGAGAAAACTGCAATCGGTGATGCGATTGGTCTTGCAGTAAAGCGGCTGCGAGAGATAGATTCAAAAGACAAGGTATTGATTCTGCTGACCGATGGTGAGAATACCGCGGGCTCAGTAGATCCGATCAAGGCAGGTAAGATAGCTGCTGAAGCCGGGTTGAAGATTTACACAATTGGCATCGGTGCAGACGAGGCCTATCGCCGCACATTCTTTGGGATGAGGCAAAAATACAATCCGTCGGCTGGTCTGGATGAAAAGACCTTAAAGCAGATTGCAGCAGATACCGGAGCCAGATATTTTCGTGCACGTTCCACCAAAGAACTTGAGGAGATCTATCACGATATCGATAAATTGGAGCCTGTGGTCGGCGAGGGTGAGGTATTTCGTCCTGTTACCGAACTGTATTATATTCCGCTGGTGATTGCCTATCTACTGACGTTGGTTTTAGCATTTGCTGGTCTTGGCTTAAGAACAATAAAACTGGATGGAGTGTGATTATGGTAGAAGCCTTTCATTTTATCCGTCCATATATGCTCTTATTGCTTGTCCCAGCTCTGGTTGTTACTACTTTCCTGTTTCTGCGCAAAAAGTCGCATAATAGTTGGTCGCAGATATGTGATAGTCATTTGCTCAGGCACCTAAGTGTTGAAACAGGACAATCAAAGGCAAGAATATCATTATCTTTGTTGTTGTTTGCATGGATTGTTGCAGCCATTGCTCTTTCCGGTCCTGCGTGGCGCCAGGCACAGCCCCCCGCTTTTCGTAATCAGCGGGCATTAGTTGTTGTGTTGGATATGTCCTATTCCATGCTGGCGCAGGATATAAAACCATCGCGGGCAGAGCGCGCTAAGTTCAAGGTACTTGATCTTCTGGAAAGAAACAGTGCTGGCCAGACTTCATTGATAGTTTTTGCTGGTGATGCCCATGCGGTTACACCGCTCACCGATGATATCAATACCATTAAACTTCAAACGGAACCGCTTAGCCCGATGATTATGCCTTTTCCTGGCAGTAGGCCGGATCAGGGGGTGTTCAAAGCTCTGGAGCTGCTGAAAAACGGTGCTGCAAATAAAGGAGAGATTATCCTGCTTACCGACGGTACCGAGGGGTATTGGAAACAGCTGCAGGATGTAGCAGCAGATGTTAATGCAGCAGGGCATATGTTGTCGATCATCGGTGTGGGTACTGAAGATGGTGCGCCAATTCCGGCGGCAGAAGGTGGCTTTGTTCAAGATCGCAGTGGTGCGATAGTTCTGCCGAAGCTGGAAGAGTCCAGATTGCAGCAGATTGTCAGAGAGGGGGTAGGTAAATATGTAACCATCAGTGCTGATGATAGCGATATTGATTCAATAGATAGCTTTAATACGCATAAAAAACAGATAAATAAAGACAAAAAGCAGCAGGTTGCCACATCATGGAGTGATGATGGTTATTGGCTGCTGTTTTTGCTGTTGCCGTTTGTGTTGTATTGCTTTCGGCGCGGAGTGATTTTTGTGGTGCCGCTGGCGTATATTATTACTCCGGAGGTTTCTTATGCCACAGACCTTTGGGACAAACTGTGGCTTAATCAGCAGCAGGTCGGTATTCAGCAGTTCAAGGATGGTCAATATGAAAAGGCGCTGGCCAATCTGCAGGGAAACTCCCTGTGGCAGGCGGTTGCAAAGTATAAGGCCGGTAAATTTGAGGATGCGCTAAAGAGCCTGCAGGGAAATGAAAGTTCGCTGGCAGACTATAACCGCGGTAATGCATTGGCACAGTTGGGGCGGTATCATGAGGCGGTAGCTGCATATGCTAAGGCGTTCGAGAAAGACCCTGATAATGCTGATGCTAGACACAACAAAGAATTGATCGAAAAATATCTGCAGCAACAAGAAGGGGAGCAGCAGGAACAGAATCAACAGCAGCAGGATGATAAACAGGGGGATGGTCAGCGGCAAGATCAACAGCAAGGTCAGCAGAGTCAATCGCAGCAAGGGGAACAGTCTCAGCAAGAGCAGAATCAAAGCGAAAACCAGAACCAGCAGTCACAGTCTGACCAACATAAAGAACAACAGGCGCAGCAAGGTGATCTGCATAATAAACCGGAAAAGGAGTCCGAGCAGGCTAGAAAGATGCGCGAGCAGCTCGAGCGGGAAGAGCAAGAACAGCGGGAGCAAAAAGGAAAAGGTCAGCCACAAATGGCTCATAAGGAAGATGATCAACGACAGTCCAAAATTGATCAAAAAACCGAGCAGTGGCTACGGCAAATCCCGGACAATCCTGGTGGGTTATTAAAGAGAAAGTTTTTATATGAATCCAGAAAGAGGTATCAAAAAGGCACATTGCCGGATACCGGTAATGAGTGGTAGAGCTATGTTTTTGAAAAAAACGCTAACGACAAAAAATTCTCAGAATAATAAATCATCAATATTAGCGCTGTTTTTTTTGCTAATGCTGAGCTTGATGCAGTCAGTACTTGCGGCAACAGCCTATGTTGATCGCAACAGCGTAGCTCTAAATGAAACCTTTGAACTTACTATTGGTGTCTCCGGTATAACCTTTAGCGGTAGCCCGGATCTCTCACCGCTGGATAAAGATTTTAAAGTGCTGGGTACTTCGCAGCGCTCCCAGATGAATTGGGGCAGCGGTAGTGGTTCGAGCCGTAAGACCGAATGGCTGGTTAGCCTCGCCCCGCTAAAGGTAGGAACCTTTACCATTCCACCGCTGAATATTGGTAAGGAAAAGACGAACCCACTGACGATAATAGTATCCAAGGCGCCAAAGGCAAATGCTGCAAACAAAAGCGAGCTGTTTTTTGACGTGGAAGTTGATAAATCGCAAGGCTATGTACAGCAGCAGATTATCTACACAATGCGCATCTTTGCGCATAAAAATTTTCGCATCAATGCTTTATCGCATATAGGTGATGAAAACTTTCAGGATGATCGCCTGTCTGTAATTAAACTCGGCAAAGAAAACCGCTATCGTGCCAATATCGGCAATAAAAAATATGAAGTGATCGAGTTGAAATTCCTGATCTTTCCGCAGCAGTCGGGGAAGATAATTCTGCCGGCGCCACAGATGATTGCAACCTTTGGTGGTAGTGGGGATCCCTTTTTTGATCGCTTTTCTACGCGCAGGAGGCAACAGCCAAGACAGGTGCAGATAAATGGTGAAGATATAGAGCTGAATATCAGCTCGATTCCCAGTGAATACACCAGCAGCTGGTGGCTTCCAGCCAAAAATGTAACCTTTACACAGAGCTGGTCAGCAGATATCTCGGCGCTGAAGGCTGGGGAACCTGTTACCAGAACCATCACCTTGCAAGCAAGTGGGCTGAGGGCAGAACAGTTGCCGGAGCTGCCGCAGCTTGAGATTTTTAATGCCAAGGTCTACCCCGATAAGGTGGAAAGAAATACTTCCTTTGATGGTAAAGATGTTATTGGGAAAAGCGTCAATAAAATGCTGCTGATTCCTTCAAAGTCCGGTGAGATTATTATTCCTGAGACCAAAATTGTATGGTGGGATATAGAACAAAATCGGCAGCGTGAAGCAGTTTTGCCGGTGCAGACGTTGGTGGTAGGGGGGGTAATCACAGAACCGACCCGGCAAAAAGATGTTGTGCCAGAACCTGCCTTGGTAGAGCTAGATTCGAATAGCAGGACAGATGATTTAGCTGATACCGAATCGCTTGCAGAAGGTTCGTTAGCCGAAGATCCGGTCATTATTACTCAGAGTCGTTGGTATGTTGAGCTGGGATTGCTGTTGGTTTTGGTAGCGGTTGTTTGCGGCTGGATATTTGATCGTATTCGTTTACAGAAAAAGGTTGCTGCACAACATAGTAAAAGTGATGAGCAAGATGAAAAACAACACAAAGAAAGGCAACTGCGTAAGGAACTAAAACAGGCCTGTATTGGTTCAAGCCCAAAACAGGTGCGACAGGCACTGATTAACTGGGGGCAGCAGATTATTGACTCTGGTATTCCGGTAACCCTGCTGCAGATAGAAAGCCATTTTGAAAGTTCGGTGCTGCACAATGAAATACAGCGTCTGGAAAATGCGCTGTACGGAAACGGCGAGGAAGGCTGGAGTGGTGCTAATCTGTGGAAAGCAGTTGAAGGAGTACTGGATAAATCTGCTGGATCTGAAAAGTATTCAGGGCTAGAGAGATTGCATAGAATTTAGGTTATTGAATAAATAAGCCTAACCTTTTTTGAGAACCTCATGATCCGGATAATTAAGCTTAATCACCTTCAAGGTATCCTGGTACATATGATCCATTTCCAGTTCTTTATAACACTTAGCTAAAACTCCCAGCGCATCATAAATTGCTGGAGTTTGCGGATAGTGCTGGATAACATGTTTGGCGCGATTGATTGCGCCGACATGTGCCTTACGGCGCAGATAGTATTTGGCTACGATAATCTCACGTTCGGCCAGGGTGTCGCGCATTATAACCAGTTGTTTTGATGCCTCCGGTGCATATTTGCTATCCGGGAATTTTTCTACAAGGGTGCGAAATGTCAAAAACGCCTGTTTCATAGATTCATGGCTGCGTTCAGCCTTGCTGAGTTTAAACAACTGGGTCACAAAAGATTCGCCATGATGACTGTAGGAAAGCCCTTTGATGTAATAGGCGTAGTCAACCGACGGGTGGCGCGGGTTGATCTTGATAAAACGATCTGCGGCTAGTGCGGCCAGTTCCATCTCATTGTCTTTGTAGTAAAGGTACGGTACTTCCAGCAATGCTTGTTGTGCATAGGCGCTGAACGGGAAGCGCGACTCAAGTTTGTTCAGGTAATCAATAGCAGTAGTGTAGTCGCTCTTGTTCTGCATCCGTTTGGCTTCAGAATAAAGCTTTTGCGCACTCCACTCATAAGTTTCATCGTATTCGCGAGTAGGGTTGTCAGAGCAGGCACTGAAAAGAATACAGACAACAGTGAAGGCGATGATCTTGAGGTGTTTCATAAATCTGGATAATCCTTTAAAACAAATAGTAACAATAGCTTGGATTCATGGGTTAAGACACAAACTATTGCCATTGGTTCGCGAAACGACAAATTATAATCGATAGTTGAGTAATTTCATACAATTAGTATTTTTTATATGCCGCTGTTAAAATGCATCAATTAAATCAAATAGCGAGTAAATTATCCTCACATGACAGATCGTCAGGTTTTAGAAGGTACAGTTCCTTTAGATATGGGTGGAGAACGTATCGACCATGTGGTTGTCGAGATGTTTCCCGATTTTTCCCGTAGTCGTTTGCAGCAGTGGATTAAATCCGGTGAGCTGTTGGTAGACGGTAATCAGGTAAAGCAAAAGTTCAAGGTTATCGGGGATGAGAAGATAACCATCGATGCTGCGATTGAAGATGTGGTAGAGATGATCCCGCAGGATGTGCCGCTGGATATTATCTATGAAGATGACGATATCATAGTGATAAACAAGCCGGTAGGATTGGTAGTGCACCCAGGTTCCGGGCATGACGATGGTACTATGATGAACGGATTGCTTTATCACGATGCTGAACTTGCTAAGGTGCCCCGCGCAGGCATTGTGCATCGTCTGGATAAGGATACTTCCGGGTTGTTGGTAACCGCCAAGAATATTTCTGCGCATAAACATCTGGTTGATCAGCTGCAGGAGCGCACCGTGAGTCGTGAGTATATGGCGATCGTTAAAGGTGTTCTGGTTTCCGGTGGCACGGTAGAGGAACCAATCGGGCGCCATTATGTCGATAGAAAGAAAATGGCGGTGGTGCAGGATGGCAAAGAGGCAATAACCCACTATCGAGTGCAGGAGAGGTTTGAGCATCATTCTCTAGTCAAGGTGAAGCTAGAGACTGGGCGTACCCATCAGATTCGGGTGCATATGGCGCATATCAAACACTCGCTGGTTGGAGATCAGGTGTATGGCGGACGCTTGCAGTTGCCGAAGAATTGCTCTGAAGAGATGAAGCTGGCCCTGCGCGGTGCTAAGAGGCAGATGCTGCATGCGTGGCGTCTGGGCTTGATCCACCCGGTTACAGGTGAGGAGATGTTCTGGGAGGCAGGGATGCCGGAGGATATGGAGGATCTATTGGACCTGATGCGTTATGAGGCCGGAGGTCACAATGATGATGACGGCGATATGGAAGTGCATTATGTGTTTGAGTAGTTGATAACTAGCAGTCCTAATAGAATTGAGCGAGCAACGAAACGGATATCAGGAATAAATGACAGCATATTTCATCAGAAGATTTTTACTAATTATCCCGACATTTATTGGGGTGACATTGCTGGTGTTTGCTATTACCCGTATGGTTCCTGGTGGCCCAATTGAACGTATGATATCTGAAATGCAGTTAGCAACATCTGACCTTGCTGTTGATAGTGTTGATTCAATTGCCGGTAATACTATCTCCGATGAACAAATTCAGGAGTTGCGCGAATATTATGGTTTCGATAAGCCTATTCTGGTTAGTTACTATGACTGGATGAAAAAGGTAGTGCAGCTTGATCTGGGTACCTCGAGCCGTTATGACGAGCCAGTAATCGATATTATTGTAGAAAAACTGCCGGTATCAATATTTTACGGCGTTACCACGTTACTTCTCTCTTATCTGATTTGTGTTCCGCTTGGAATTATTAAGGCGGTAAAACATACAAGTTACACTGATAACCTTTCTTCGATTGTGATATTTATTGGTTACGCCATTCCCGGATATGTTCTTGGTATTGGTCTTATGTGGGCCTTTGCAGTTCATTATGAGGTATTTCCGATGGGTGGCTTCATCAGTGATGATTTTGACGATTTTAGTCAGTGGGAACAGGTGGTTGATGTTCTATACCATGCTGTATTACCGCTTCTGTCTTACATGGTCGGCAGTTTGGCGGTAATGACATTGATGATGAAAAACTCGCTACTAGATAATCTTGCTGCTGACTATGTCCGTACTGCAATGGCAAAGGGGTTATCGTTCAGGCAGGCGGTGTTGAAGCATGCTTTTCGCAATTCTTTTATCCCTTTGGCAACACATATTGGTAATGGTATAAGTGTGGTTTTGGCAGGATCTTTTCTGATTGAAAAAATATTTAATATCGATGGAATCGGGCTGTTTGGATATGAATCGATTGTGGATAGGGATTATCCTTCCGTATTGGGGATACTGGTTATCTCTTCATTGTTGTTTATGGTTGGCAATATTCTCTCTGACATTTGTGTTGCCATTGTGGATCCGCGAGTTCAGTTTGGGAAGGAAGCACAATGAGTATCATTTCTGTGAGCCTCAAAAAACCGCAATTGCTCAGCCCTTTGGCGCAGCAAAAGCTTAGACGCTTTAAACAGATTAGGCGCGGATACTGGTCTGCAATAATACTAATGCTGCTACTGCTTTTATCATGCTTTGCTGAGTTAGTGGTGAATAATCGCGCGCTGTTAGTTCAATATCAAGGAGAGTTATATTTCCCAACCTATGGTTCGATCTATACAGGCAAGGATTTTGGCCTTGATTATGAGTACGAGGTAAATTATCGCGACCTACAGCAAAAGTTTGAAAAGGAACTGGAAGGTAACTGGGTATTGATGCCGATTGTTCCGTATAACGAATACGAGAATGATTTGATTGAGGGTGAATACCCTCCATATGAGCCTTCTTTTAAATCCCAGCATTATCTGGGAACAGATACGTCCGGGCGTGATGTTCTGGCACGCCTGATTTATGGTTTCCGCATAGCGATTTGGTTCTCTCTGGCATTATTGTTTTTCTCTTACCTTATTGGAGTAACCATAGGCTGCCTGATGGGGTTTTTCGGGGGGTGGTTTGATTTGATATCGCAACGACTGGTTGAGATCTGGTCAAATATTCCGTTTTTATATGTGGTGATGATACTTTCATCTATTATCGTTCCCGGGTTCTGGTCTCTGATTGCGATCATGGTGCTGTTTGGTTGGATCGGGATGACATGGTATATGCGTACTGCAACCTATAAGGAAAAGGCGCGCGATTACGTTATGGCATCACGGGCATTGGGGGCATCTACATCCAGGATAATTTTTCGGCACATTTTGCCAAATTCGTTGTCGATAATTATAACCTTTATTCCGTTTTCTATTGCGGGCGGAATAGGCTCCTTAACCAGTCTTGATTATCTAGGTTTTGGGTTGCCGGCACCAACCCCGAGTTGGGGTGAGTTGATAAGCCAGGGCACTGAGAATATGGA
>QZLE01000015.1 GCA_004796365.1 Gammaproteobacteria bacterium
CCTCAAGATAGCGTGTCTACCAATTCCACCACTTCGGCAATTATGGAGTTTATTATTGAGCTGGCTTATCTTCAGCTGCTTCTTTTACAGCTTCTTCTGCTTGCTCAACTTTTTCCTCAACCTTTTCTGCCGCTTCTTTAACCGCAGCCTTAGCATCTTCTACTGCCTCTTTGGCTTCAGCTTCTTCAACACTGATCTCTTTAACCGGCGCAGCTGGCACTTCGTCTTCTTCAACAGCACCTCCAGTAGCCTCTACATCTTCAGTTGGAGCAGCAGGAGCATCATCAGCATCCATATCAACTGTCTCAACAACCGCCGGCTCATCAAGCGCTTCGCTGATAACATCTTTATTTTCAGCGGTTTGGCCAGAAATAATCGCAAGAACAATGGTCATTATGAAAAATGCAGCCGCTACACCAGCGGTCAATCTGCTCATAAATGAACCGGAACCACTTGCTCCAAATACTGTTCCGGAAGCACCACTTCCAAAACCTGCACCCATATCAGCACCTTTCCCTTGCTGAATTAGTACCAAACCGATTAGCGCCAGTGCGACTAAAACATGAATAATTAGTAATATTGTTTCCATCTGTTTCTTCTTAAAACTGTATTTAGTTAAAACTTTGCTTGGATTCTAAAATCTAGTTGGTCGCTTTACATATTGCCAGAAAGTCTTCTGATTCTAGCGACGCGCCACCAATTAACCCACCGTCGATATCTTCCATCGCAAACAGCTCTGCTGCATTCGATGGTTTTACGCTGCCACCATACAGGATTCGCAGCGAGCTCGCGATTGTACCATTTTGTTTTGCAATAGTCTCGCGAATTAATTTATGAACTTCCTCTGCCTGCTCCGGAGTCGCAGTTTTACCGGTACCAATAGCCCAGACCGGCTCATATGCAATGATCGCGTTTTGCAGCGATTCTACGCCGCTAGTTGAGAGAATAGCATCGATCTGCCTGATAACAACCTCCGCGGTTTTATCAGCTTCGCGCTCTTCCAGCAATTCTCCAACACATAGAATTGGGATAATTCCATGTTCCTGTGCCTTTTTATACTTATCGGCAATATTCTGGTCGGTTTCACCAAAGACGTGTCTGCGCTCAGAGTGACCAATAATCACATATTCGCAGTCAAAATCCTTCAGCATCTGCGCCGAAATCTCACCAGTATATGCACCTGATTCAAATTCAGAGATATTTTGCGAACCAAATTCCACAGCAGTATCTGCAATCTTGCCCGCTATCAATGGGATATAGATATATGGGCTACAGACAATAACCTGAGCATTTACACTTGTATCCACACCGGCAATCACCCTATCAAGCAATGGGACAATGCTCTCCTGAGTGCCATTCATCTTCCAGTTTCCAGCTACGATTGGTTTTCGCATATCTTTCTCGCCTTCTATACAGATTCAGGGGGTTTGAAGGTTACCCTTCTATACTGCATAAATCAATCCATACCATTAAGATTTCAAGGATTTATGACATAGGGCAAATACTGGCTTAATATGTTATTTCATGTGATAATCAAAAACTGCCTTTGCGTAGGATCATAATGGGTAAAATTAGGTATGGTCCAACCGGCCAAACTGGCCGCGATTAACAGTGTTTATACTGAAGGCATAGGAATACAATATTGCTACAACCAATGGATTAAGGGAGCAGCTACGTGAAGCATTTAATAAGAGCCACTATTATCTTCAACGCCTTTTTTGTCTTATTCGTCATCACAACACCATCATTGGCAAAGCCAAACTATATTGATGCCATACCGCTCAAGCAAGTAGTTAAGACACCGGTTGGCCCTCTTAAATACAACAACACCCTAGAAGTGCCAATCATCACCTGGGGTGGTGACATAGCAACCATATATGCCAACGGCAATAACAGAACCACAGCTGATAAAAGCATTTTTTCCGATGCCGGATTAAGAGTTAGACTTTCTCGCGTTGATAACTTTACCGACCAACTATCTTCATATATAAGCGGTAAGTCACCGTTTCTGCGCTGTACCATCGGCATGTGTAGCCAAGCTATGGAACTTCTAAACCAGAATCAGGCAACCAAACCAGTATTTATCTACCAGCTAACCTGGTCTGCCGGAGGTGATGCCCTGGTGGTTAAAGAAAACATCAAGACCACCAAAGACCTAAAAGGTAAAACCATAGCGGTACAAGCTTACGGCCCTCACGTTGATTATCTTACCAAGGTGCTTTCTGATGCAGGGCTTAACCTTCGAGACATTAAAATTAAATGGCTTCCAGATTTAACCGGAACTGACAACTCCCCAATGACCGCGTTTTATGAATCAGACATCGATGCGGCATTTGTAATTATCCCTGATGCCCTGGCACTTACCTCCAACGGAACCGTAGGCACTGGAGCGGAAGACTCAGTGAAAGGCGCGCAAATACTGATGTCTACCAAGACAGCAAATCGCATTATTGCTGATGTATACGCGGTGAGGTCTGACTTTTACCAATCTAATCGCAACGTGGTTGATGCCTTTGTGCATTCACTATTCAAGGCTCAAGAGAAAATCACTACAATCATGTCCGGTAGTGGCAATGATAAGAAAAAACTACTTGAAAGCTCTGCAGATATTCTGTTGGATGCCAAAGAAGCAATCGCAGATGCAGAAGGGTTATACCTGGACGCTGAATTTGCAGGTTATCATGGCAATCTTAAATTTTTCCAGAACAGCAAATATCCACGAAATATTAACAAACTTGCTTCAGAAGCCCAGTCATCATTTAAGACAATTGGCCTACTTGCCAGCACATCAAAAATCACAACTGCAAACATCGATTACAAACGAATGGAGGCTGGCCTGGTAAATACAGCCAAGGTTGAGCAGCCAAAATTTGATAAGACCCAGGTTGCGGCAGTGGTTTCGCGCAAGCAGCAACAAGGAACCCTTGGCAGTGACGAGCTTTTTTCATTCGAGGTATTCTTTAAACCGAACCAAAATGACTTTTCTGCAGACCTGTACGCAGATTCTTTCCAAAAGGTAATCGAGTTTGCAAGCACCTATGGTGGTGCTCTTATTACAGTTGAAGGACATAGCGACCCTATGGGCTATCTGCGCAAACGTAAGGCAAACGCACCGGATGTGGTATTAAATCGCATTAAGCAATCCGCAAAAAACTTAAGCCTGTCGCGCGCAGTAAAGGTAAGAGAAGAGATCATAAACTTCGCAGAACGCAGTGGGGTTGTTCTTGATGGGTCTCAGTTCGCCACTATCGGCCATGGTATCAACCAGCCAAACACCGGCATCTGCGGCAGTGTTCCGTGTCCACCGAAGACAGAGCAGGAATGGTTGAGCAATATGCGCGTGCAGTTCCGGATTATTCAGGTTGAAGCAGAATCATCTGTATTTAAGCCGCTGTAACTACTGCAATTAGCAATGAAAGGGGGCGAAAATGAGAAAATTTAAGTTCAAGTTTTTTATATTTGCGGCGATAGCAATTTTTGTTATTGCTCATCAAGACTGGGATGATTCATCCAACCAGACAAAACAGACACAGATATCTTCTCAGTCAGCAGCACGCAGTGCTCTTGCCCAGCAAGGGCAAAATTCCAAAACCACAAACAGGATAGCCAACTGGCCAATGCTAAAGGATGATGAGTCCGGGCAAACCGTTGCCAATAACCTACTTGCCAAAAACTATTATTTTGTTGTGGATGGCTCCGGAAGTATGCACAACATCGAGTGTTCGGATCACTACACCAAGATGGAAGCTGCCAAGATCGCCCTGACTGAATTTGCACGTAATATTCCTACAGACGCAAATGTCGGAGTTGTCGCCTTTGACCGCAAAGGCACCTCGGAACGTATGGCACTTCAGCCAAAAAATGAATCTGCATTTAATACCGCAGTTCAACAAGTAACCTATGGTGGTGGCACCCCGCTGTTAAGTTCGATTGATATTGCCTTGCAAAAGATCACCGAACAGGGGCGCAGGCAACTGGGTTATGGAGAATACAACATCATCATCGTTACCGATGGAGCTGCCAGCGAAGGGCAAGACCCAACACCGCTAGTTAACGAAATCATCAATGAAAGCCCTGTTCTGATACACACCATTGGTTTTTGTCTAAATGAAAACCATTCACTGAACCAACCAGGCAGAACCTATTACAAGGCTGCAAACAATATTGAAAGCCTGCGTCAGGGACTGGGAGATATTCTTGCTGAATCGGAGCAGTTTACGGTAACTGACTTCCAATAAGTTTAAAAGGTTGAAGGAAGACACCTGTTATGAATAGTCATTTTAAGGCATTTCTGATCCTAGTATTTTTTGGCATTGCTGCATTGGTAGGAGCAAAATTTATCCTGCCGATTCTGCAGGACAGTAAACAGGTAGATACCTCTGATGCCAAAGACACTAAGGGAACAATTACCATTGGCATAGATAACTGGGCTGGTTATATTCCGCTTTGCTCTTCTGAGATGAAGGGGCGCATGCGCCGCAGCGGTTATATCCTTAACTGCGAAAACGACAATGCCGACTACGATTCCAGAATGAAGAATCTGAAAAAGAACCGGATTCAACTTGCCGTAGCTACTGTTGACTCCTACATCCTCAGCGCAGCAGAACATAGCTTTCCCGGTACTATCATCGCGGTTATTGATGAATCCAAGGGTGGTGACGCTATTGTAGCCTGGGAAGATCAAATAAAAACCATTGATAACCTGAAGACCAAGCAAAACTTACAAATTGCCTACACCCCAAGTTCACCCAGTGAACACCTTATAAAGGCAGTTGGCTATCACTTTGATGTTCCTACCCTGATGGGCAAAAACAATAACTGGAGAGATAAGCGCGACGGATCGGAAGAATCACTAAAGGCACTACTGGATAAAAAGGTGGATGCTGCGGTAATCTGGGAACCAGATGTATCCAAGGCGCTTGAAAAAAAAGGGATTGTTAAACTACTAGGAACCGAAGACACCAACAAGCTCATCGTGGATATCCTTTTGGTAAATCGCGAATACTCCAATAATAACCCTGGCGCAGTAAACACCCTACTGGAAAATTATTTTAAGACCCTGAAACACTACCGCCAAGATCAAAAGGCGCTAATCAAAGAGATCGCCTCTCAATCTGATCTTTCAAAATCCAAGGCAGAAAAACTTATGCAGGGGATTGCTTGGGCCAGCCTGACCGACAATGCTGCACAGTGGTTTGGCATCTCCAGCAGTTACGCAACCAATACCACTGAAGATCTGGTGGATACCATTGAATCCACGATCGATATCCTTATAGACAGTGGGGATTTCTCCCGCAATCCAATCCCGGACAGCAACCCGTATCGCATAACCAACAGCTCGTTTATTGCCAAACTGTTCGAAAAGAACATGAGCACGGGTTTTGGCAGCAAAAGCACCGGCAGCGGCATATCATCTCTGGAAAAAGAATTTACGGCCCTTAGTGCCGGTCAGTGGGATCAGCTAAGGGAAATCGGCACCCTACGCATCCACCCGGTCGCATTTCAAAGCGGAACCTCAGACCTTAATCTTGACGGCAAAAAAGAGATCGATAAGGCAATAAAGCAATTAAAGCATTACCCTAATTTCCGTGTGGTAATAAAAGGGCATACCGGACTGCGCGGCGATAAACAGGCAAATAAGGAGCTATCACAAGATCGAGCAGAATCCGTTGCCCGATATATCGAAATCACCTACAGCGTTGATCCTGATCGCTTAAGGCCAATAGGTTTCGGTTCTGACAAACCATTACCGAAAAAGCCAGGAGAATCCAATCGCGCCTACAACTACAGACTACCCAGAGTTGAGCTAAACTTGGTAGCTGAAGAACTGTAGAAAAGGTTTGAAATAAGGAAACAGATGAGCAGTAACACACCGGCAAAGGTAGATTTTTCTAAAAGGGCGATCTCCAAGGCCATTATGAAAAACAGCATCCAGCACCCACTGGTATTGTATCCGGGGGCTATTGGAATACTTGGAGGAGCTGCTGCACTCCTCCTTGGCCCGACCGTTATTCCGATCGCAGCTGCCGCCGCCGGAGGAATCGTCAGTATTGGCGCCCTATTAACCAACTTCACTGTGCGCAAAGAGCAGATTACTAACGACTATGTGCAGAGTCTGCACGAGCAGCTATCCCACAGCAGGGAACAAAACCTGACAGAACTCAAGGCGAAGTTACAACAGGCAAAAAGTGAGCAAGGGCTGGATCAACTGGAGCGACTCCAGGAAAAATTTGAACTTCTGGAGCAGATACTGTCGGAAAAGCTTAACCCGGGAGAGATATCGTTTAACCGTTACCTTGGGATTGCCGAGCAGGTTTTTTTATCGGTCATTGATAACCTGAACGAGGTAACTACCAGAATCAACAGTATCAAGGCAATCGATATTGATTTTATTAACTCAAAAATGCTGGAGATGGATCGCCTGAAAAACATAGATGAGCACCAGCGCCTGGAGATGGAATCGTACAGCAAACGCCACAGTATTTATAACGAGCAGCAAAAAACAATCAAGCGCCTGTTTGCACAGAACGAATCGGCAATGACGGTTATTGATGAAACCACCGCCGCCCTTTCCGGAATCACCACCAGAAAAGGGATGTCAACACTGGATCTGGAAACCGCGATGCAGGAACTGAGCAAGCTGGCAAACCGGGCAGACGACTATTCTATTGGCAAATAGCCCCGATGGGGGTCAATTAACAAATAAACTAACGTGGTAACAAATGGAGAACTTCTAATGAGTACAACCATGGAACAAATGGAAAAACCCAAATCAGTTATGCAACCAATTGAGATCGACTCAGTAAAGGAAGAGCTGATTGCAGCGGAACCACAAGTAAGTGACGAAGATCAGGCCCTGGTCAAACAGGCAAGCGACATAACCAGCAAGCTACTATTAATCAACCCGGAAGATTCCGAAGGCAAACTGCAGGCACGCACTGCCATGGAAAGCATGAGCCATAAGCTGCAGCTGGAAGCGGCCAAAAAGAGCGCTATGCTCAAAGAGCCAATTAAAAAATTATCTGCCCGCGGTGATGACGGAGGCCCTGTTGCCAACTCCCTGGTAGACCTGAAGATGCAGGTAGAAGACCTGGATCCGGCAGACTTTAACTTTGAAGCCGGATGGTTTTCCCGCACCCTTGGCTTTATGCCATTTATCGGCAAACCTATCAAAAGATACTTCACAAAATATGAAAGCGCATCAACTGTAATTGAGGCGATCGTTAACTCCCTTGAAGATGGTGCAGAGCAACTTAAGCGCGATAACATAACTCTGCAGTCAGATCAGGTAAGCATGCGAGAGCTAACTTACAAACTCAACAAGGCGATTAAACTAGGTCAGATAATCGACCAACAGCTAACCGAAAAACTTGAAACTGAGCTTCCTAGTGATGACCCGCGTTACGCATTTATTCAGGAAGAACTGCTATTTCCGCTACGTCAGCGTATTCAGGATCTGCAGCAACAGCTTGCTGTAAATCAACAAGGAGTACTGACCATAGAGGTGATAATCCGCAACAACAAGGAACTGATTCGCGGGGTTAACCGCGCAACCAACGTCACCATCAATGCTCTGCAGGTTGGCGTTACCCTAGCATTGGCTCTGGCCAACCAAAAGATTGTCCTGGAAAAAATCAATGCGGTAAACAAAACCACAGATGATCTTATCGCCGGCAATGCAGCTCGTTTGAGACAGCAGGGAGCAGACATCCACAAGCAGGCAGCCAGCACCTCCCTGGATATGGCATCACTGAAAAAGTCTTTTGCTGACATAAATGCAGCACTTGAAGATATATCGGTATACCGCCGCAGTGCCCTGCCACAGATGGCACAAAACATCCTTGAGCTTGATAATCTTTCAGCAACAACAGAAGAAGCGATCCAGAAGATGGAGCAAGCCAAAGAAGTTCGAAACGATTTTGACGCGTTAGAAATTAGTTAAAAGATGGATAACAGGAGATAAAAATGAGAAAACTTATTGCACTAGCACTATTCAGCTTAATCAGCATAAACACCTTCGCTGCGGACAAATATCGCGTGGCATGGTCTCACTATACTGGTTGGGAACCATGGGGATATGCTGCGGATAACGGCATCATCAAAAAGTGGGCCGATAAATACGGCATTGAAATCGAGGTTACTCTAATCAATGACTATATTGAATCAATAAACCTGTACACCGCAGGTCAGTTTGATGCCGTCACCCTAACCAACATGGATGCACTTACTATTCCTGCTGTTGGTGGTGTTGATTCCACAGCAATTATCGTTGGTGACTTTTCCAATGGAAACGATGGACTGGTAGCCAAGAATGCCAATTCGATAAAAGACTTAAAGAAAAGACAGATTCGCCTGGTAATGCTATCTGTATCGCACTATATGCTCTCACGCGCACTTGATATGAATGGCATGAAGGAAAGGGATGTGAAACTGGTAAATACCAGCGATGCCGACATTGCTTCGATCTTTATTTCCGAAAAAGATGGAGCAGCAGTTACCTGGAACCCGCCTTTACAGCAGGCGCGTAATGCCAAAGGAGCCAAACTATTATTTGACTCTTCCAAAATTCCTGGCGAGATCATCGATATGATGCTGGTAAAAACCGGTGCCAATGAAAAGCTTAAAAAGGCCCTTACCGGCGCCTGGTATGAAACCATGGCTATCATGAGCGGCAAAGGCAAGGAACGTGACGAAGCAATTGCATACATGGCTAAACTTTCTGGTGCTACAGTTCCAGAATTTGAAGCACAGCTTAAGTCCACAGCCATGTTCTATCAGCCTCAACAGGCACTAACATTTACTACCGGCATCGACCTGTTTAAAACTATGTCAATGGTTCGTGATTTTTCCTTCAAACAAGGGCTTTATGGCGATGGAGCATCATCACCTGATTTTGTTGGAATTGAGTTTGCCGATAAATCGGTAATTGGCGATAGTAAAAACATCAAACTAAGATTTGATGCGACCTATATGAAAATGGCGGCTGAAGGGAAGTTGTAAAACTTTTTGATATGCAGTTTCCAAGACATGCTTGGGAACTGCGCTATTTTTTTCGAGCCAGCTCCGCAGAGTCGCAAATATGAAAAAATAAGATTGAAACAATCTTGTTTCGACTTCGCTTAACAGACTTATTCTCGTATTTTGAGGGTATTCATGAAAAATCATAATCAGGTCTGGGGTCTACACGCCCAGCCCAGCAAAAAGACAAATATCATCTTGCTGCTGATGCCATTTGTACTTTTACTAGCTGTATATCTAACAGCCTCCCACCTACGGCAACAAGAAAACCAGCACGACAAATTGCTTCCATCTGCCACCCAGATAGTCGATGCAGTTGACAGGGTAGCCTTCACCGAAGACCGTAGAACCGGAAAATTCCTACTCTGGTCCGATACTCTTTCCAGCCTGATACGTCTAGTAATCGGAATGGCAGCAGCAGCTCTTGTCGGGCTATTACTCGGATTAAACATGGGAGTTTATCCTGGGTTTCGCTCGCTTTCACTTTCGTTTATAACCTTCTTCTCGATGATCCCCCCACTCGCAATTTTACCGATCATATTTATCAGCTTCGGTGTCGATGAATTTGCCAAAATAATGCTGATCTTTATTGGCATATTTCCAATGATAAGCCGCGATATCTACCTGGCAGTGCGCAAATTACCTCGTGAGCAGATTACAAAGGCATTGACCCTCGGGGCGTCATCATTCGCAGTGACCTATCGTATTATTTTACCGCAAATTTTACCGCGCCTAATTGATGCCATTAGGCTCTCTCTTGGCGCAGCTTGGCTCTTTCTTATCGCCTCAGAGGCCATCGCTGCAATGGATGGATTAGGCTACCGAATCTTTCTGGTGCGCCGCTATCTGGCCATGGATGTCATTATTCCATATGTTCTGTGGATCACCCTGCTCGGCTTCCTGTTCGACCTGATCCTTAGAACCATTATAAACAAGAGGTTTACCTGGTATGCAGACAACAAATAACGGTTCAGCTAACGGATCAAACTTCAGGTTCCTGCATCTGGAAGATGTTTATAAATCGTATGATCGTGTAATCTTAGATGATATCGATCTATCGGTTTCCAAAGGAGAGTTTTGCACCGTTGTTGGCCCAAGTGGATGTGGTAAATCAACTCTTTTACGGTTGATACTTGGAGTTGAATCTCCCGACTCAGGAACCTTGCACCTGCGCGGTAATGAGATTGGTTATCCCTCTCCATCGCGCGGCATTGTCTTCCAGCGTTACTCGCTTTATCCGCACCTAACGGTGCTGGAGAATGTCATGCTAGGACGCACCCTGCCTACCAGTTTTTTTGAACGTCGTAGTAAGAAAAAAGAGTTTATTGAAGAAGCTGAATATTATTTAAAACGAGTAAGGCTTGAAGGCCAAGGCGACAAATATCCGCATGAGCTTTCTGGAGGCATGCAGCAGCGCGTTGCCATTGCCCAATCACTGTTAACTAGCCCAGACATTCTTTTGATGGACGAACCTTTTGGCGCCCTTGACCCAGATACCAGAGAGGAGATGCAACTTTTTTTACTGGAACTGTGGGACGACCAAAAGATGACCGTTTTTTTTGTAACCCACGACCTGGAAGAAGCATTCTTCCTTGGCACCCGCGTTCTGGTATTATCACAATACTACACCGATGGCCGTGGAGATAACCACGAAAAGCGCGGCGCCAAGATCGTCGGCGACTATCCATTGGAGAAGGCCGGAATCTATTCAACCAAGATCAAGAATAACCCCGATTTTATCCAGCTTACCGAAGAGATTCGCAGCGTCGGCTTCGATCCGAAAATTCGCCAGCATGTAAATGAGTTCAACCTCAAACACCCGGATTCATTCAGGACACTTACACAAGAAGAAGCTGGAAGCTAAATCACCAGCTTCTCTAATATCCCCCGAGTCTCATCACTCAAAGACTTTGATCCTCGGCTTGCCTCATCCATCTGCACTATCACCGTCTCAGCTGTAGCGCATAGTCTACCGTTTTGATATAACCCCTGCACCAACTTGATCGAACTATTGCCTACCTTGATCAGACCTGTACCAATGTCTATCTTCCCCGGCCACCTTATCTCCGAAAGCAAATCCAGTTTTTGGCCGGCAATAACAAACGCACCGCCTTTGCTGTACAACGGCTTTTTTGGATTGTACAGCAGCTCAACCCTGCCGGTCTCCAGAAAAGATGAAAACAACGCATTATTGACATGCCCTTGCCTATCGGTATCGCAATAACGAATCTTGTCGTATGAATGCAATGGGTATTCATCTAGCTTCATTTCTAGTAGATTCATTTTCTTCTCCTTAAATTTCAGCTGTATTTATTAAACTGCTATGCCAGCACTAGCTTTTCTGCATGCCTTTAAGACCTGTTTTGAAAGTTGTTCATCGTTTACTGCCCTAGACAGGGTAATTCCACCTATCAATAGGGCCATCAGTGCTAATGTCTCTTGCTGCTGGTTATTATCAACCGTATCAAAATCTTGCTGGCAAATTGAACTAAGGGATTTCTTCAATTCCTGCTGATAGGTACGACGAAACTGCTCATCTGCCCTGCACGCTTCTGATGCCAGAGCAGCCAAGGAACAACTGTTTTCTAGGGTATCCCGATGTGCTGTTGTTAAATACCTTCTTGCCAAGCTTACAATACGCTTTGGCCAGGAAATAGTGCTTGCTCTTTCTGTCCAAAGTTTGCGGTTTTGAAGCAAGGAATGCGTCATAGCAGCATGCAGCAAATCCGCCTTATTCTTAAAATGCGCATAAAAACCACCATGAGTTAACCCAGCATCCTTCATAACCCTGGCCACACTGGCCCCATCAATACCTTCTGTTCGCAACCTTACTCCTGCAGCCTCAAGAATTTTATCTCTGGATGCCTTTTTCCGCTGTTTTCTTAAGTTCATAGCAATTCTCATATGATATCCATCATATTCACCAAAATAATATATGATGCTCATCATATCAATTAACCAGTGCACAAAAAAAGCCTTGCCAACAAGGCGAGGCTTTTTGGAAATATGGCTTTTTATCTACTTCATACGACGATCAATTCTATCCCCCTTTCTGTCAAGGCGACGATCGATTCTGTCACCCTTGCGATCTAGGCGGCGATTAATTCTATCCCCTTTACGATCCAATCTGGCATTAATTCTGTCACCTTTGCGATCCAGGTGATTGCTCAATTTTTCATTACCATTTTCTGCTGCCCTCTCAGCCATTCTATCTAAATGGCGGTCAATACGATCACCCTTTTTGTCAAAGTGCTTATCAATTCTATCGCCCCGGCGATCCAGCCTATTCTCGATCCGGTCACCTTTGCGATCCAGGTACCTATTTATTCCATCACCCGGCTCAGCCTGCGCCGTAATCGAAACCATTCCAATACAAATCAATACCATTAATCTTTTCATGCTTATCCTCCGTGGATTTAAATTGTTCGTATTGATATAACGCGCAAGCCCAAATTTGGTTTACATGATTTTTTAAATTTTTTATGCAAAAAAAATCCCCCGGCAATGCCGGGGGATTTTCCTCCATTTTTATATTAACTACTTTTTATTCATTACTGCTGACATGCTGACTGCGTTTTATAACCTTTACCTTCAGCATCTTGATAAAGGGTATATGTCATCCAAGACCATACTAGCTGGTTGTCGCCAGTTGTGTA
>QZLE01000157.1 GCA_004796365.1 Gammaproteobacteria bacterium
AAACAAAGACAAGGTTAATAAATTTTTGGTCTGGGAGACATAAACGATGGCCCGTACAGCAGGCGTTAACGTTCCTATAAGTAAACATACAGTAATTGCACTAAGATCTATTTACGGTATTGGTCAAACAAGAGCACAAAGTATTTGTGCTGCAGCCAAAGTAGATCCTTCAATTAAAATTAAGGATCTAACCGAAGAGCAGGTTGATGCTATTCGTGGTGAAGTGGCGAACTACCTCGTTGAAGGTGATCTTCGTCGTGAAGTAACTATGAACATCAAGAGACTTATGGATCTTGGTTGTTACAGAGGTATTAGACATCGTAGAGGCCTTCCTCTTCGTGGTCAAAGAACACGTACTAATGCAAGAACTCGTAAAGGACCACGTCGTCCTATTAAGAAGTAACTTGTATTGTAAATTTTAATTGTTGAACTGGTAGATAAAATGGCGAAATCAGCTGGACGTACTAGAAAAAAAGTCAAAAAGACGGTAGTGGATGGTGTAGCACACATTCATGCTTCTTTTAATAACACAATCATCACAATTAGTGATAGACAAGGCAATGCTCTTTGCTGGGCTACTGCTGGTGGCTCTGGTTTCAGAGGCTCTAGAAAAAGTACCCCATTTGCAGCGCAGGTAGCTTCTGAAAGAGCTGGCAATGCCGCAAAAGAATTCGGTATGAAAAACCTTGAGGTTATGGTTAAAGGTCCTGGGCCTGGTCGTGAATCAGCTGTAAGAGCTTTAAATAACATTGGTTTTAAAATCACTAACATTAGTGATGTTACTCCAATACCTCATAACGGTTGTCGCCCATCTAAGAAACGTCGCGTCTAGGCTGGAGATATTAAGTAATGGCTAGATATATTGGTCCAAAGTGTAAGTTAGCAAGAAGAGAAGGCACTGATCTTTTTCTAAAAAGTGGTGTTAGACCTCTTGAGTCTAAATGTAAAATTGAAGTTGCTCCTGGTTCATCAGGTCAACGTCGTGGAAGACCTACTGATTACGGTCTGCAGTTACGTGAAAAGCAAAAGCTACGTAGAACATACGGTGTTTTGGAAAAGCAATTCCGCAACTACTTCAAAAAAGCTTCCTCGAAAAAAGGTGCTACAGGTGAAATCCTGCTGCAACTTCTTGAGTGTCGTTTAGACAATGTTGTATACCGTATGGGTTATGGCTCAACTCGTGCAGAAGCTAGACAGCTTGTAAGCCATAAGTCAATTTTAGTTAACGGTAGAATTTGTAACATCGCTTCTTATCAAGTTAAGCCTGGTGATGTTATTGCAGTTACTGAGAAATCCAGTAAGCAGTTAAGAGTTAAAGCTGCTATGGATATTTGTCAGCAAAAAGGATTTGCTGAGTGGCTAGAAGTAGATTCTAAGAAATTAGAAGGCGTATTTAAGTCACGTCCTGAAAGATCTGATCTACCACCAGATATCAATGAAAATCTGGTTGTTGAGCTGTATTCTAAGTAATTCTAACGGAGATTTGTTTACATGCAGGGTAAACCTACTGATTTTTTAAAACCAAAGCTAGTTGATGTTCAAGAGATTGGTGTTAATCACTCAAAAGTTATTCTTGAACCTTTAGAGAGAGGTTTTGGTCACACACTTGGAACCGCTCTGAGAAGAATTCTACTTTCTTCAATGATCGGTTATGCAGTTGTTGAGGTTGAGATAGATGGGGTACTTCATGAGTATTCTGCTATTGAGGGTGTTCAGGAAGATGTTGCTGAAATCCTACTTAACCTTAAAGGTCTTGCTATTAGATTGCATTCTAAGACAGAGGCTACTTTGTCTCTATCAAAGTCTGGTGCGGGCCCTGTTACTGCAGGGGATATTGAAGCAGATCACGATATTGAAATCTTCAATCCGGACTTGGTTATTGCCAACCTTACTAAAGGCGGCAAGCTGGATATGAAACTTAAGATACGTCAGGGCAGAGGCTATGAGCCTGCAAACCAAAGGTCTGTAAGTGATGAAGAAGATCGCCCAATTGGAGCTCTTCAGGTTGATTCTTCATTTAGCCCAGTTAAGCGCGTTTCTTATGATGTAGAAAGGGCTCGTGTTGAGCAGCGTACAGATCTTGATAAGCTAGTAATTGATATCAAGACCAACGGTGCAATTGATCCTGAAGAGGCTATTAGACAGGCTGCTGGTGTTCTTCATGGTCAGATCTGTGTGTTTGTTGATCTTAAGAGCAATGTTGAAGAAGAGCCGGTTGAAGAAGAACCAGATATTGATCCAATTCTTCTAAGACCTGTAGATGATCTTGAGTTAACAGTAAGGTCAGCCAACTGTATTAAAGCTGAAAGCATTCACTTTATTGGTGATCTTGTACAGCGTACAGAGGTTGAGCTTCTTAAGACTCCAAATCTAGGTAAGAAATCACTTACCGAGATCAAAGATGTGCTTGCATCTCATGGTCTATCACTTGGTATGCGTTTAGAAAACTGGCCTCCGTCAATACTTGCTGGTTCTGACAAGAAATCAGCCTAAGGCAGTTTTAAAGTAAGTTTTGTGTAAGGAATTTAATTATGCGTCATCGCAAATCTGGGCGTAAGCTTAATAGAAATAGTTCACATAGAAAAGCTATGTTTAAAAACATGAGCGCTTCAATGATCCAATATGAAGCAATCAAGACTACTCTTCCAAAAGCCAAAGAGTTAAGAAGACATCTTGAACCTCTAATCACTCTTGCAAAAGAGGATTCAGTAGCAGCAAGAAGACAGGCATTTGCAAAATTAAGATGCAAAGAAGCTGTTGCTAAGTTGTTCGAAACTCTTGGGCCACGCTATAAAGAGCGTCCTGGAGGTTATCTGCGTATTCTTAAATGCGGTTTCCGTCCTGGTGACAAAGCTCCAATGGCATTTGTTGAGCTTGTTGATCGTCCAATTGAAATCGTTGAAGATGATGAAGACGATTTTGAGGATGATGAAGAATAGCATTCGGCATTATTAATGCTGTTAAAACCGGGCCCCGCCCGGTTTTTTCATGTATAGCTCGCAGAAAAATTAAGAATAGTTAAGGAGGTTGTATGAAGCCAATGAGGGTATTGATAACGGGAGCGGCCGGGCATGTAGGCTCATCACTTGTTTATCGCGTCGCAGCTGGTGATTTATTCGGGCTGCAACAGCCAGTTATTCTGCATTTATACGATATTGATAAAATGCTACCGGAGCTTCAAGGTGAGATGATGGAGCTTGGTGATTGTGCATTCCCCCTTCTCAAAGATGTTGTTGTGACCACAGAGATTGATGAAGCATTTGGTGATGTTGATGTTGCTTTTCTTGTTGGTGCATTTCCGCGCAAAAAAGGGATGGAGCGTCGAGACCTTCTAGAGGCTAATGGTAAGATCTTTCCAGCTCAGGGTAAAGCACTGAATGATTATGCTAACCCTGATGTGCGCGTTGTGGTTGTGGGTAATCCGGCTAATACCAATTGTTTGATAACCGCTAAGAATGCCCCTGATCTAGATCCATCTCAGTTTACAGCTTTAACCCGCCTTGATCACAATCGTGGTATAGGGATGTTAGCTTCTAAACTTGACGCCTATGTTTCTGATATAACCAGGTTTACCATCTGGGGTAATCATTCCGGAACACAGTTTCCAGATATATCTCATGCCTTATTCAAAGGCAAGCCGGTATCAGAGTTGATCGACTTTGATTGGTATGAAAAGGATTTTATTCCAGCTGTGCAACAGCGCGGCAGTGAGATTTTGCGTGTCCGTGGGATGTCCAGTACTGTGTCTGCCGCTATTTGCACCATTAAACATTTTAAGTCCTGGTATTATGGTACCAATGAAGATGACTGGGTAAGTAAGGCAGTATATTCGACTGGTAATCCATATGGTATTGAAGACGATTTGTATTATTCATTTCCAGTGACATGTGACAGTGAGTTAGCATATTCAATTGTTGAAGGGCTTGAGATAAATGAGTTCTGTGAGAAGATGATGAAGATTAGTGAGCAGGAGTTGATTTCGGAAAGAGATATCATTCGCGATCTACTGTAAGAACTTATTATTAAGCCATAGCAAAAAAAATCCCGCAATTAGCGGGATTTTTCAATTGTAGTGTTTATAAATGCCTGGTTTTATCTATGCATTGTTATCTAATAGATCGGAAATAAATTCTGGCATAAATGGCCTTCCCCGTTCGTTAATAGCAGTGCCGATAATCAATGCATTGACAGCAGGTTTTCCTTCACTGGTAATTATCTTTTGCTCAAATGCAAACTTAAGCTTAGATATTCTGTTTATGCGAGTTTCAATGGTAAACATTTCACCGGGCCGGAGTGATGATTTATAATCCAGTTCAGCCCTGATAACCACGAGGTTGATGCTTTGCCTTGCCAATTCAGCAAAATCTATTCCCAGGTCAAGTAAGTATTTGTGGCGTGCGTGCTCTAAGTAGTTTTGATATACCGAGTTGTTAACAACGCCCTGTATATCACATTCGTAATCACGAACTTCAAGTTCAAGGGTGTGAGTCACTGCAAATTCCTAAATTGGTTAGAGCTAGTCTTGATAAGGTATGGAGTGCTCGTCAAGAAAATTTGTCGCGATCTCTTTCATAGAGTTATCTCGATGTGCAACCCATTTGCTATTTAAATCAAATTCATCAATAAACTTTGTGAAGTTGTCTTCCGCATGTTTGCCGTTCAGAGTCTTTAGCAGGTAATTCTTAACATCTTCTTTCTCGATTGTTTCGCAGAATGTCTTTCTGATATTTTCTTCATGCAGATCATACTTTGAAGGCATCTCCAAAAAATCTTCAGATTCAAGTATCTGTTTTACCCTAGGTGTTCCTGCAACAATCCATTCCGGAACCGTCTCGTCTAGTTTTTGGTGTGCGTAATTTGATTCTTCATCACTGATAGTAGCAAGTTCACCTGTAACCTTATTTACATAGGTTGTGCAATCATCTTCAGTGTAAATTAATGCTTCAAGAACTTCTTTGATGTTAACTGGTAAGCTCATGACATTCCTCTTAGTTGTGCCTTTATCAATTAATATTAGCCAGATAATATCAAAGACTCAATAGGTGATAGTGATTAACTTTGAGCATATTGTTATTGCATTTTCTTTATGTAAGATAATGTACTGAAAATGCTTAGTTTCGGCAGACGGAAAGTTCTGAATATATTTAGGGGTTTAGTGTGCATTCAACAATGCAAGTGATTGTTAAGGTGGCTCCTGCAGCCTTGATTCTGATGATGGTTGGTATGGGGATGTGCCTTACCAAGGCAGATTTTGTGCGTATTGTGCGCTACCCAAAGGCTGTAGTTGCCGGATCATTGATGCAGTTTTTGCTGATACCTGTTGTTGGCTATCTGCTGGTTTTGATTTTTCAGATGCGTCCTGAGCTGGCGGTTGGTTTTATGATTCTGGCAGCATGCCCAGGTGGCCCCGGCTCGAATCTGGTGGCGTTTATGTGTCGCGGAGATGCGGCGCTTTCAGTTTCTTTAACCGTTGTAAGCAGCCTCTATACAATAATTACGATACCAATAATTATTCAGGTTTCGCTTGATGCCTTTGCGCAGAATGAAAATGCTGTGCAGGTTTCTGTTATTAGAAGTGGTCTAACAATGCTGGTATTGGCTGTGTTGCCAATTGCATTTGGTATGATAATTAACAGGTATAAACCTGAGCTGGCAAAGAAGATGGTGAAACCAGTGAAAGTTGCTTCTTTGGTTTTATTATTGCTGCTTGTTGCCGCGGTGTTTGTCAAACAGGGAGCGATTTTATTTGACTATATCAGGGAATGCGGGATTGTCGGGTATGCACTTTGCTTTATAACTATGGGAAGCGGTTATATTATCGCACGAGTTCTTGGTTTGCCTGAATATCAGAAGCGTTCGATATCTATCGAAGTGGGAATTCAGAATGGTGCCATGGCAGTAGTGATTGCAACAACATTGCTCGAAAATCAGGCCATGGCAATACCGGCAATAGTTTATTCACCGGTGATGATTTCGGTTTCTTTTGTACTGATTGTTGTCACTTGGATAACCAGGCATGGGTTAGATTAGTTATTCTTAGCGGCATTCGGGCTTATTACCCTTATGTTGTCGATTTTATTCCCTAGCTGCTTTATAAATTGATAGTATTGTTGTTTTTGCAGTAATTTTTCATCGGCTTCAATAGACTGCAGTTGAGATGAAAATCTTGATGCCTCACCCTGCGCGACCAGGATTTGCTGATGTTTGTAGGAATTTGCTTCCTGCTCGGTTTTGTTAGCATACTCTCTGGCCTCCGGTATCGCACGGTTTTTGTAGGCCTGAGCAACATTTAGCGCCTTTTTCCGTTCTTGTTTGGCATTTATTACATCGTCAAAGTAGCGTTGAGTCTGCTTTGGTGGTGCGATCTCGCGAATTTCGACAAAGGCGATTCGTATTCCAGAGTCAAACTTATCAAGTTTTTTTTGCAGCATCTGTTTTACGCCATCTTCAATCCTTTTCTTGCCGAAGGTCAGTACTTCATCAACTTCGGTTTGGGATACCATTTTCAAAACGCTGGAGGCGGTAAAGCCTTTTATTAGCCTTTCAACGTCGCGGGTTGAAACAATATAGTTTGCAGGATTAAGGACATTGTATTTGATCAGTAGGGATACATTAACGATATTGTTATCGCCGGTGATGCAGTAGGTGGTAAGATTGGATGCCTTGATATATCTATGGGCTCTGGAACCAAACTCCCAGCCGGAGCTGGCGAAGTCATCAACAATAACAGAGCGGACATTTTTTGAGTCTATTCTGGTTATCTGGTCTATTGGAGCAGGCAATGCGTAGTGCAACCCGGGTTTTACATCTGCATCGATGATCTCTCCAAATCTTTGCTGCACGCCAATTTGGTTGGGATCAATATAGAAAAAACCAGTTGCTATATAGATAAGTAGCAGCGCAGATATCACAACCACAGTATATTGCATAAGATGTTTTTGCATATGTTTGAGGTTTACTGAGTTGTTCTGCTGGGTATCAGTATTCATTTAGACTCGCTCGAGTTGTTTCTATTTATGTCGTTAACCAGATATTTCATTAAGTCTGACTCTGTTGATAACAGTAATACCGAATTATTGTCAAAAAGGGTTTCGTATGTTTCCATAGACCTTATGAATTCAAAATATTCCGGGTTTTGGCTGTAGGCATCGGCATATATCTTCAGAGCCTCTTTGTCTGCCTCACCTCGCAGGATCAGAGCCTTTTTTTCAGCTATTGCTTTAATTTCCTGTGCTTGTTTCTTTGCTTCAACTATTATTTTTCCGGCATCTTCACGCCCTTCGGCGCGAATTTTTTCTGCCTCCATTTCCCGTTCTGCCTTCATCCTTTCGTATACTGATTTCATAACAACTGCTGGATATGAAAGGCGGATTATTCCAATATGCTCGATGCTAACTCCATATTTTGAACTGGCACTTTGATTTGATGACCTGATCAGTTTGTTTTCAATATCCTCAATTTTCACCTTTGAAGGGTCGGTGTTGATTATTTGCTGAATAGAGTAGTCACTGAATACTATGCCAAGCTGGGAATTAATCATGTCGCTGATCTTTTGTTTGGCATTGTCCAGATTTTGCAGGGACTGGAAGAATATTACTGGATCATTTATTTTCCAGGCTATAAAACAGCTGGTGATTATTGGATTTTTATCGCCAAGTAAAAGCTGTATTGGTTGAGTGTCCAACTGCTGAATGCGCTTGTCAAATCTATTAACCTTGTTGATAAATCCCGGCATTTTAAAATGTAGACCAGGTTCGTCAACAGTGCGCACCGATTTTCCGAATTGAGTCACAATTCCCCATTCGCGCTCATCAATCGAGTATGTAGAAGATAGGGTTATGCCGACGACCAGCAGGCATATAATACTAATCACGAATAGGCGCACGGCGTATTACCTCTTTGGTTTTTTGTGGTGGTTGAAATCGTTTTTCTCGGCTTTCTTCTTGTTCTTGATCACCTTGGCGCTTAAATAGAAAACGCTCTTTATATAATAGGTCGGTTGAAATTCCAGACTGAGGTTCATAAACAATCTTTTCACTGCCTTTAAATGAGTTTAGCATGGATGACAGCTGTAGGTGTTTGGTTATTATGTCCGGGTATTGCTGATATGAATCAAGTTGTAGCAAGTATTTTTTGGATTCGCCCAAGGCTAATTGCAGTTTGTTATTACTGTCTGATTGAGCCTCTGATACTAGCTCCAGAGATTTAAGTCTCGCATCAGGAATCATAACATTGTGTTTGGTTTTTGCCTGATTAATCATGGTTTCGCGGGTCTGAGTTGCGGCTACCAGTTGTTCAAATGAGTTGGATACATTTATAGGTGGGTGAAAGTCTTTCAGGTCAAGCCTGACGATTTCAATGCCGCTTTGCAACTGATCCAAGCGGTTTTGAATTTTAGTTATGGCTTCACTAACCCATTTTTCGCGCTGGTATAGCGCAAGCTCGTAGAATTTGTAACGGCTAAAGGCAAATATCAACTCCTGCATGCAAATCTGGCTGGCAAGTTGCTTAGCATCAGTTGTATTGAGATAGTATTGCTCAGCATCGCTTATTCTAAAGTGCAAAGAGATATATGGTTGGAAAAAGTTATTGTCTGCAGACATAAACTCTAGGTTATCACCGTGGGACTTGCCCCAGATCAGGGCTGAATTTTTGTCGCTGACATTGCCAACCTCTATGGTTATAGCCTTAGTAGTGTCAATCTTGTTAGCCTTTTCGATAGGCCAAGGCAATTTAAAATGTAATCCTGGCTCAATAGGCTTGCCCGGATTGGTTATCTGACCAAACCTGGTAATTACCGCCTGTTGGTTGATTTCAACTTGAACCAGTGAAGTAGAAATCCAAACCATAGTGGTAACCAGAGCTGCAATAATAAGCGTGTATCTGAACAGCTTTTGGGAAACGCCTACCATGGAGGCCAGGCTATCCCTGTTGTTTTGATTAAGATCAACAGAATCGCAGAACCAGCCGACAATCTTATTGCCAATATGACGGTCAAACAAAGAGAAAATCATGGTTGTGATTCGATATTCGGTAAGATAACCATGTTTATGCTTAGTCATTGCCAGCAGGGTATTGATTCCGGTTTCAATTGCAAAAAGGAAAATCATTAGTGCGATTACGCCACTGATATATTTGTCCAGATTAACTCCGAAGTGATAGATGATCAGTGAGAAACCGGTGAGCAGGGATATGACCATATCGGTGCGGTTATGTTGGCTGTCAGCTTTAAGTGCAGCAGAGTTTTCAATGTCAGCAGTCATTGCCTCAAAGCGATAAATAAAGAATGAGCCAAAGGAAAGCAGGATAAATACCACCCCGGTTATCAGCGGGTTTGTCACCAGAACTGGTTCGCTGGAAATAATTCTGAGAAATATTGAAAGCGCAATAATAAATAGCCAAATGCTGATAAATAGCGCGATTAGAAGCTCTGGATCTTTCCAGCTTGTCTCGCTGGTAGCTGTATCAGGTTGCGCATCAGTTGGCTGAATGCTGGTAGATGTTGCTTCACGTTTGCAACTTAACCAAAGCGTTACTACGACCAGTGCAGTAGTGGTGATATCGGAAAAGCTATGCCAAGCTTCTGAGAACACGGCAAGGCTTCCCGAAAGCCAGTAAGCAAAGAACTTAATGATGGTCAGCAAAGTGATTATTGCAAGGCTGATAACACCAGCCTTTAGTTTATTTGGCATTGTAATTAATTCGCGGCTGAAAAAGGTCATCTATATTACTCTTAACTATTTTGAAATATCAAGAGATGCTAAGGCTTATTGCAACAAGAAAAAATTACATAAAAGTGACAATAAAACAAAATAACTAAATAATAAAAAAGTGTTTCATGGTTATTTAATATTAGCTTAACCGAAATGTAATGAGTTGCTATCAGTATCCTACTGTTGAAACCTGCCGAAACCATAATGAATACTAATGTTGCTCGCATATAGCGATATACAGTGAGGTTTTGCAATACTCTTTTAGTATGAGGTGAAGGGTGCAGGCGTTAAATTTTTTTCGTGGTCTTTTTAGACTTTTTTATATTTTTTCAGGAGAGTGATATGAGACGTATAATTTCTGTATGTGCGATTACTGCAGCTGCATTGGTCAGCTCGCCAGTTACATTCGCTGATGATGATGCTGAATATAGCAGAAGAAGAGCTATTAAAAATGTAATCTTTATGGTTCCGGACGGTTGTGATGCGAGTGTTCAAACTCTTGCTCGTTGGATGAAAGGCGAAACATTGCAGCTTGATAGTATGAATAATGGTATGGTTCGTACTGAAATGGCTAACTCAGTTATTACTGGTTCTGCAGCTGCATCAACAGCTTTTGCTACTGGTGAAAAGACAACAGCTCGCTTCCTTGGTATTGCTCCACGCACAGAAGATATGCTTTCTACTTATATCCCTCCTGTTGATAAAGAACCATATGAGCCAATGGCTAGCGTTCTTGAAGGTGCCAAGCAAAAAGGTAAGGCTACTGGTCTTATATCAACAAGTAGAGTAACTCACGCAACACCAGCTGGTTTTGCAGCCCATATTCATGATCGTGGTATGGATAATGAGATCATGGAGCACATGGTTTATCAAGATATCGACGTGGTATTCGGTGGTGGTAAGCGTCATCTGCTACCAAAAAGTGAAGGTGGTAAGCGTACAGATGGTGAAAACCTAGTTAATGTACTTGTTGACCGTGGTTATCAGTTTGTTGAGACTAAAGATCAGCTTGAAGATCTTGAAGAAGGTAAGGCTTGGGGTATGTTTGCATCAAGCCACATGAAGCCGGATATCGATCGTGCTGAGTTTGCTCCTGAAGAGCCTTCTATTGCAGAAATGACTGCTAAGGCAATTGAGCTTCTTTCTCAAGATAGAGACGGTTTCTTCCTAATGGTTGAAGGTAGCCAGGTTGACTGGGCCGGTCACGCAAATGACCCTAAATACATGTTCACAGACTTTATCGCATTTGATGATGCGGTAAAAGTTGCTGTAGACTTTGCTAAAATGGATGGTCAGACAGTTGTAATCGCATTCCCAGATCACAATACTGGCGCGCTAAGTATCGGTAATACTGCAACTGATAAAACTTACACATCTCTAACTGTTGAAGATATGATGGCTCCATTAATGGGTATGAGAGTTACGGGCAGCGGCCTGGCAACTAAGATTGGTGACGATTGGTCTCCTGAAAATATCGTTGCCAATATCCAGGAGTGGTGGGGAATCAGCGCTACTATGGATGATGCGAATGAGATCCTTGCTCATATGGAGAAGGGTTATTACCCAAGCTATGCGATTGGTTATGTAATTAGCAAAAACCACACCGTATTCGGTTGGACAACCCACGGTCACAATGCTGAAGATGTTCAGGTTTGGACTTATGGTATCAACTATCCACTGGGCACAATTGATAACACTGACCTTGCCAAAATGGCAGCTATGATGATGCGTTTTGATCTTAAAGATGTTGATGCTGATCTATTCATCGAAGTAAGCGAAGCATTCAGTGCTGATGAGTGGGAGCTGGATACAGTTACTGATCCTGAAAACCCAGTGCTACACATCAAAGATGCTGTTCTTCCTGTTTCTAAAGACCTGGTTATCCAGGGAGATAAGACTACTGAAATGGAAGGTATCGTTGTATATGCTCCAATGAGTGAAAAAGTGTACATTCCAAAAGAAGCAGTAAGAATCATTAATGGCGATGATGATGTTGAAGATTGTCCTTGGCCATGGCCTTGGCTTTGTGAGTATTATGCTCGCAATAAGTAAGTCATTTATTTGATTTAATGCTTGAAAGCCACTCCTATTGGAGTGGCTTTTTAGTTATCGCAAGGTGCTTTGGGGTGTTACAAATAGGGTATTAATCGGAGCTAAATAGTTAAGATTAGATTACTCCAAATCCAGTCCAGGTTGCTCGGGCGTTTTTTCTTCTTCTTGCTTTTCGCTTGCATCAACCTCTGGCTCCGAGAATGTAATCTCATCTACCCTTTGGAATCCGCGTGGTAGCTTTTTACCTCTGCGTCCACGCTCCCCTTGATATAGTTCTATATCGTTTGGCTTGATAGTTAGATGGCGTTGCCCGCAGTGGAGTGTTATTGCAGACTCTTGTGGAAATACGGCAAGAGTCGTTACTAGTTCCTCACCTGCTTTTAATTTAGCTGGTGGTACTCCGATAATCTTATTACCTTTTCCTTTGCTAAGTATTGGCAGTTCAGATACTGGGAATATCAGAAGATAACCGGCGCTGGAGATAGCAGCTATATTGTAATCTTCGATAGCATTTACTTTTACTGGTGGCATCACCGCTGATCCAGCAGGTAGCGAAAGCAAAGCCTTCCCTGCTTTGTTTTTGGAGTAGAGGTTTTCCAGTTGGGTGATAAAGCCATAGCCAAAGTTGGAGGCGATCAGATACTGGGCATCACTTTTGCCTAACAGGGTGTTGCAGAAGTTTGCGCCCGATGGAGGTGTGAACTTGCCGGTAAGCGGTTCGCCTTGTCCGCGTGCTGACGGCAAGGTATGGGCTGAGGTGGAGTAGGATCGACCAGATGTGTCGATAAACACTGCCTGCTGGTTGCTGCGTCCACGTGCAAAGTCAAGATAATCATCACCGGCTTTGTAGTTTAGTGATGTGGCATCGATATCGTGCCCTTTGGCAAGTCGTACCCACCCTTTTTGTGATATAACAGTGGTTACGGCCTCACTTGGGACCAGGTCGGTCTGCTTCAGCGCTTGTGCGGCAGATCGTTCAACGATTTTAGAGCGGCGCTCGTCGCCATAGTTTTCAGCGTCTTCCTTGATTTCGTTTTTGACAAGGGTTTTCAGTCTTTGATTGGAGCCAAGGATTAGTTGAAGTTTGTCACGTTCTTCTGCCAGCTCTTTCTGTTCGGCCTTGATCTTAAATTCTTCCAGTTTTGCCAGATTGCGTAGCTTGAGGTTAAGCACTGCTTCGGCTTGAATATCGGATAGACCAAACTGCTCCATGAGGACTGGTTTTGGTTCATCCTCGTTACGGATGATTGCGATAACCTCATCGATATTAAGGAATGCTATTAGGTAGCCGTCCAAAATATGCAGGCGATCAAGTACCTTGTCCAGACGCCACTGTAAACGTTTGCGCACGGTTTCCATTCTGTACATCAGCCATTCGGATAGAATATCCATAAGTGACTTCACATGTGGTTTTCCATTGAGGCCGATCATATTCAGATTGACTCGATAGGTGCGCTCCAGATCAGTTGTGGCAAAAAGGTGGTTCATCAATGCTTCAATGTCAATGCGATTCGATCTTGGGGTTATTATCAGTCTTGTAGGGCTTTCATGGTCAGATTCATCGCGCAAGTCAGAAACCATCGGTAGTTTTTTCGCCTGCATTTGCTGTGCGATCTGTTCCAGAATCTTGTTGCCGGATACCTGATGCGGTAGGGCAGTGATTACGATATCGCCTTCTTCCATTTCGTAACATGCGCGCATGCGAATCGAACCGTGCCCGGTGGCGTACATATTTATGATCTCATTGCGCGGGGTGATGATTTCGGCATCGGTTGGGAAATCCGGTCCTTGAATTATCTCACAGATATCATCTAGTGATGAGCTCGGTGTTTCCAGGAGTTTTATACAGGCGCTAGCAACTTCACGTAGATTGTGCGGTGGAATATCGGTAGCCATACCAACCGCGATACCGGTGCTACCGTTTAGTAGAATATTTGGGAGCCGAGCAGGCAATAATGAAGGTTCGCGCATGGTGCCATCAAAATTTGGAACCCATTCAACGGTACCTTGGCCAAGCTCTGCCAGAAGAGTTTTTGCATAGCCGGTAAGGCGTGATTCCGTATAACGCATTGCGGCGAAAGATTTAGGGTCATCAGGTGAACCCCAGTTGCCCTGACCATCAACCAGTGTGTAGCGATAGGAAAATTCCTGTGCCATGAGTACCATAGCTTCATAACATGCGGAATCACCATGTGGATGATATTTACCCAGAACATCACCTACGGTACGTGCGGATTTTTTATGTTTGGATGCTGCGCTTAGTCCCAGCTCAGACATTGCATAGACTATACGGCGTTGTACTGGTTTAAGTCCGTCGCCAATGTTTGGTAAGGCACGATCAAGGATTACATACATGGAGTAGTCCAGATATGCCTTTTCGGTGAATTCCTTTATCGCCGTAGTTTCGTGTTCGATATATGTTTGTTCATTCATCTATATAGCCCTTACAATCAGACCTCAATATCCGCCAGATCGCCTTTCTCTTCGAGCCAGGTCTTACGATCTGATGCGCGTTTTTTGCCCAGGAGCATGTCGATCACCTCGTAGGTGTCGTCATCTTCTTCAATTGTCAGTTGCACTAATCTTCTGGTGTCTGGCTCCATGGTGGTTTCACGCAGCTGTAACGGATTCATTTCACCCAAGCCTTTGAAGCGGGTGGTGGTTATCTGTCCCTTGATTTTTTCCGCATTTATGCGGTCGATAACGCCTTGTTTTTCGTACTCATCAAGTGCGTAAAAGACCTTTTTGCCGACGTCTATGCGAAATAGGGGAGGCATGGCGATATATACGTGCCCGGCTTTAACCAGATCCGGGAAGTGGCGTAGGAATAAGGCGCAAAGAAGTGTGGCGATATGTAGACCATCGGAGTCAGCATCGGCAAGGACGCAGATCTTACCATAACGCAAGCCGCTTAGGTCTGGATTGCCGGGTTCGATACCCAGTGCTACCGAGATGTCATGTACCTCCTGTGAGGCCAGAACCTGTGCGGAGTCTACCTCCCAGGTATTCAGGATTTTACCGCGCAGGGGCATAATAGCCTGAAATTCGCGGTTACGCGCCTGCTTTGCCGATCCGCCGGCAGAATCGCCCTCCACCAGGAACAGTTCGGTGATGCTCAAATCCTGACTGGAACAGTCGGCGAGTTTCCCTGGAAGAGCCGGACCGCTGGTTACTTTTTTGCGCACCACCTTTTTGCTGGAGCGCAGACGTTTTTGCGCGTTTTGAATTGCCAGATTAGCTATTTGTTCAGCAGCCTCTGTGTGTTCATTAAGCCATAGACTGAAGGCGTCTTTCACCACGCCGGATACAAATGGTGCGCACTCTCTGGATGAGAGCCTTTCCTTGGTTTGGCCAGAGAACTGTGGGTCCTCAAGTTTTACCGAAAGGATATAACAGATCTTTTCCCATACATCTTCGGGACTGATCTTTACGCCGCGTGGCAGCAGATTTCTGAAATCGCAGAATTCACGTATTGCCTCGGTAAGACCTGTTCTTAAACCGTTTACGTGGGTTCCGCCCTGGACGGTGGGAATAAGGTTGACGTAACTTTCACCAATATACTCGCCCCCTTCCGGTAGCCAAGATACGGCCCACTCTGCTTGTTCTTGCCCTCCCTGAAAAGAGCCAATAAATGGTGATTCTGGTAAAACTTCAAATCCTTCCAGCGAACTGGCCAGATAATCTTTCAGGCCATCATGGTATTGCCATTCCTCTTTTTCACCTGATGCTTCGTCTTTGAATTTAATTAGCAATCCCGGGCACAGTACCGCCTTAGCTTTTAGGATGTGTTTTAGTTTGCCGATGGAAAACTTTGCTGAGTCGAAATACTTTTCATCCGGCCAGAAGCGAATGGTGGTGCCTGTGTTTTGTTTGCCTACGCTGCCAACTTCTTCTAGCTCGGTTTTTTTAAAACCATCAGCAAAGGAGATATTGTATTCCTTGCTGTCGCGACGTATCCATACTTCAAGGTTTTTGGATAGGGCGTTTACCACAGATACGCCGACCCCGTGAAGACCACCGGAGAACTGATAGTTTTTATTGGAGAATTTACCGCCAGCATGCAGTTTGGTGAGTATTACTTCTACCCCGGGGATCTTTTCTTTGGGGTGTAGGTCGGTGGGCATGCCGCGGCCGTTGTCTTTTACTTCGATGGAGCCATCTGTGAATACGGTTACCTCTATCTTTGAGGCATGGCCAGCCATGGCTTCGTCTACGCTGTTGTCGATTACCTCTTGTGCCAGGTGATTGGGGCGTGAGGTGTCGGTGTACATTCCTGGTCTTTTTTTGACTGGTTCCAGTCCAGATAAAACTTCGATGCTGGCAGCATCATAAACATTACTCATTAACTGTTGCCTTTCATCCTTGTTGAAAAACGCAGTTTGCAGTTTATCTTATGCAGTGGTTTTTCACCAGTACCAGTTACCATTACGCTTTTATTGCGTTAAAATGTGCGGAATCGATATTGAACTGCTTGCGAAAAAGGGAAATATGGCTGCAAAAACCACCAAAAGCTTCGAAAAATCACTATCTGAATTGGAAAAGATAGTGGAAAAGATGGAAAACGGAGATCTGTCTTTAGAAGAGTCGATGAAACAGTTTGAAAAAGGTGTTGAATTAACCCGGGTATGCCAGACTGTTTTGGACCAGGCTGAGCAAAAGGTAAAGCTGTTATCAACCGATGAAGGCGATTCCAGCGAAGCCGACTTTACTATTGACCAGTAGCTACCATACTATTTCATAATGCCATACTTCTTTAGGCATTAGAGATGCTGCACGAAAAAACAACCAACGGGAACAAACATTAATGGATAAGCTAAAACAGCTGATGAAAGAATATAGAGAGCGTGTGGATAATGCTCTTGATTACTGGCTACCAACCAAAAAAATAACCCCAGATACTTTACACAAGGCAATGCGTTATTCAACGTTTAATGGAGGTAAGCGGATACGCCCGATTTTGGTTTATATGGCTGGAGAGGCTCTCGGGAGTAATATGGATAATCTTGATGCAGCCGCATCTGCTGTTGAATGTATTCACGCGTACTCATTAATCCATGATGATCTTCCAGCTATGGATGATGATGATCTGCGTCGTGGCAAACCAACTTGTCATAAGGCGTTTGATGAAGCCACTGCGATTCTGGCAGGTGATGCACTACAAGCGCTTGCATTTCACATACTAGCCGTAGATCAGGCAATAGATATTTCGGCAGAAGTTAGATTGGAGATGGTAAACCTTCTTGCCGGTGCTAGCGGGTCGCGCGGTATGGTTGGTGGGCAGGCGATCGATTTGGAGTCTGTCGGCAAGACAATCGAAATAGCTGAACTGGAGAATATGCACATCCACAAAACCGGGGCACTGATCCGTTGTAGTGTGTTGCTTGGAGCTCTTTGTGCAGAAAATATTACACCGCAGCAACGTATGGCGTTAGATCATTATGCAAAATGCATTGGGCTTGCATTTCAGATTCAGGACGACATTCTCGATGTTGAGAGCACCGAGGAAGAGTTGGGCAAACCAATCGGCTCGGATATTGATGCCGATAAACCAACCTATCCGTCATTGCTTGGCATAGATGAATCCAAGCAGCTTGCCGCAGAGCTAATACAGGACGCTATTGACAGTCTGGCTGAATTAGACGACAGGGCTGATCCGTTGCGTTGGCTGGCAGAATACATTATCACCCGCAAAAACTGATCTTAGCTGGCTTTTCCAAACTGCCGGTGTCCACACGAATTAATAGTAACTAACTTTAAAGGTTATCGATGAATCTAGATAAAGAATATCCGCTGTTATCGAAGATAGACTCTCCGGATCAATTGCGTGAATTGGAAGAGGAGCAGCTGCAGGAGCTTGCAGGTCAGTTACGTCGATATATGATCGAGACCGTATCCAAAACAGGTGGGCATCTAGCGCCAAGTTTGGGAGTGGTTGATCTTACGATAGCCTTACACTACATATTCAATACCCCGGACGACAAAATAGTCTGGGATGTTGGGCATCAGGCCTATGCGCATAAAATCCTCACCGGGCGCCGTGATCGCATGGCTACTCTGCGTCAAAAAGATGGTGTTTCCGGGTTCCCCAAACGGACTGAGAGTGAATATGATGCATTTGGAGTAGGGCACTCAAGTACCTCAATAAGTGCGGCCTTGGGGATGGCTGTGGCATCGTCCTTACAGAATCATGACAGAAACTGCATTGCGGTGATCGGTGATGGTGCCATGACTGCAGGCGAGGCGTTTGAAGCGCTAGACCATGCTGGTGATTTGCGCGAAAACCTTATTGTGGTTCTGAATGATAACAATATGTCTATCTCAGAAAATGTTGGTGCACTGGGGCGTTCCTTCGCAAAAATTATTTCCGGTAAATGGTATTCCACGGTTAGAGAAGGTAGTAAAAAGGTATTTCAGAAGATGCCGAGTAGCGTGCTGGAGTTGGCGCGTAAGGCGGAAGAACACGTTAAAGGGATGGTTATTCCCGGTACCCTGTTTGAAGAGATGGGATTTAACTATATTGGCCCAGTTGATGGGCATGACCTGCCGCAATTGCTACAAGTGTTGCAAAATATTCAGGTGATTGAGGGGCCCAAGCTTTTACATGTTGTTACCAAAAAAGGACTTGGGTATGAGCCTGCAGAAGAAAACCCAACTCAGTATCACGGTGTTACCCCGTTTGATCCGGAACTTGGCGTGCAAAAGGCAGGTGGTGCAGGGCTAACCTATACCCAGGTATTTGGAAAGTGGTTGTGTAATACTGCGCACCATGATCCGAAAATGGTAGCCATCACCCCGGCTATGAGAGAGGGGTCGGGAATGGGAGAATTTGCACAAAAATATCCAGACAGGTTCTTTGATGTGGCGATTGCAGAGCAACATGCAGTTACCTTTGCGGCAGGTTTAGCGTGTGAAGGTCTTAAGCCGGTGGTCGCTATCTATTCCACATTTTTACAACGTGGTTATGACCAGTTGATGCATGATGTGGCCTTGCAGAATCTTCCGGTTTTATTTGCCATTGACCGTGCTGGAATTGTTGGGGCCGATGGGCCAACACACAACGGGTGCTTTGATATTTCCTATATGCGTAGTCTGCCGAATCTGGTGATTATGGCTCCATCAAACCTGAACGAGTGTTATCAAATGTTATCAACCGGGCTTGCCATGGGAGTGCCAGTGGCAGTGCGTTACCCGCGTGAAAAAGTAGAGGGTGAAGAGCTGAAACACCACAATGAAAAAGCGTTAGCACTGGGTAAGTCTGAACAGATAATTACTGGTGACAGTGTAGCTATCTTGTGTTTTGGGGCGCTATTGCAGGAATGCGAAAAGGTTGCACAGGAAGAAGGTTTTACTCTGATTAATATGCGTTTTGTAAAGCCGCTGGATGAAGAGATGCTACTGCAGCTGGCTAAGAGTCATGAGGTTTTGGTAACTGTAGAGGATAATATGGTTGCTGGTGGGGCCGGCAGTGCGGTAAATGAATTTTTGTTGGCTGTTGGTAAAAAGATATCCATTTTGAATATTGGCATTCCGGATCAATATGTTCCTCAAGGTAGTAGGGAGCAGATGCTTGCAGAATTTGGCCTTGATGGTGCAGGAATTAAAAGCGCAATCAATGACTTCCTTGAAAAACAAGATTGTAAAAATCTTCTGCATCGTATAATATCCCGCTGATAAATAGTAACAATATCCCAAATAGGTTTTATATTTAATGAGTCAAAAGACCCCTTCTGAGTCTCTTGCCTGTGAGGTAGAGGCTCCAAATAGTAATGCTACACAGATAGAGGACGTCCAAAGTAGCGCCGATACAAGACAAGTGGCAATTAACAGGGTCGGAATTAAGGATATTAAGCACCCCATAAGAGTTCATGATACAGATGGGACTGAAGTAGCCACAGTGGCTAATGTCAGCATGTTTGTTAATCTCGAGCCAGACGTCAAGGGAACTCATATGTCCCGTTTTGTCGAGATTCTCAACGATAACGATAAATCAGTTTCCGTTGAATCTTTACGTGCAATGCTGCATGAGGTTGCTCAGCGCCTTGAATCGCGCGATGTGTTCGTTGAATTGAATTTCCCTTATTTTATCAACAAGCAAGCGCCGGTTTCGCGTGTGAGCAGTTTGATGGATTACGATGTTACCCTTAGTGGTACGATTGACAAGGGTAAAGATAATGTCTATGTAAAAGTAGTAGTTCCGGTAACCAGTCTTTGCCCATGCTCCAAGAAGATCTCAGAATATGGTGCGCATAATCAACGCTCTCATGTGACTGTTACCGTAAAGGCGCACGACAATCTTTCGGTTGATCAGTTGATAAAAATGGTTGAGTCTGAGGCTTCATGCGAGTTATACGGTCTTTTGAAAAGGCCGGACGAAAAGTTTATTACCGAATATGCATATGACAACCCGAAGTTTGTGGAAGACCTGGTGCGGGATATCGCGGTTAGGTTAAATGCAGATGATCATATAGATGCGTACAAGATAGAGTCGGAAAACTTCGAGTCAATTCACAACCATTCTGCTTATGCATGTATTGAGTTTGATAAGCAGGTTGGAAGGTAAAGCTCAGAGTGTTCTTGGCTGTTTTTTGAGTTTGAGAAATGTTAAATATCGATTAAATATTTAGCATTTGTTAATATGAACACATATTATGATTTATAATCTGATATTGAGCATGATATTACTAGTCAGGTTATAGAAAAAAAATAATAAGGCGCTAGAATTGATATAAAAGCTCAGATTAGTATTGGCGCAAATAAATATAACAACAGAACTGTAAGATAACGGACGCAAAATTACGGTTCGAGAGGTAAATATGTCACTTCTGGATGAACTAAAACAGGAAGCGGACCATAGAAGAAAAGAAGAAGAGGTTCTGCTTCGCGACTCGGAAAGAAAAGAAAAGTTCTATAGAGAACATACTCTTCCGCGTATGATCAAGGTATATAACTATCTTGATGAATTGGTTAAAGCTATCGTTTACCTAAAGCGTGAAATCTATGCCAGCTACAAGGTGGATGGAGTGGGTGATATTGATGATCTTCTTCAGGTAGATTACAAGGTTGCAACTGACAGTACACATAATATGAAGCGTGTTGCAGTCTCTTTCCGTTGTTTTAAGAATGATACAATTGAATTTGATGTTAAGGGTGAAAAGGCTGTTGAGCAGCAGGTGAGCTATTTGCTAAGTCACAAGCTGGACTTTGAACAAAAGCGCAAGAGAACCCTGAATGCTAGTACCACTGAAAGCAGGTTTACCATGAAATGCAGTATTCCGGTAACCATTGCCCTGGAAGTTAATATTGAAAAGTCTGAGCTGTATCTAAAGATCTATAACTTTGATGGGCTTGGCCTGAATCAAAGAACTATCAAGACCGAAGATGTGGATGATAAGTTTTTGGACAATCTTGGTCGCTATGTGTTGCGTCAGGATGAAACCTTCCTGCGTCAGGAACTCTCAAGAGATGAACTGGCACGCATTAGAAAAAATCTTGTGAAAGAAGAAAAACGTCGCGCCAAAGAATTAGGTGTGAAGCCGCGTGAATTTCACCAACTGGAAGAAGAGAAAAACGAAGGCCTTTTGCAGCGTGTTCGCGGCAAGTTGTTTAAGTAGTTTGATTGTTTAATACAATAACATCATCAAAAATAGTTAGCCCTTTCTCTAATGAGTAATGAGCCTGCTTAAACTCGCCGTTCTTTTCAATTACTGCACTGCCTAAAGTATCGCTCCAGTCTTTTAAAATAAAACGGTCCAGAGTTTTGTCTTCAAGTTTGTGGTGCACATGCCCTTCACGGTGGATGTGGCCGTGGATGATGGTTTGTGCATTGAATCGCTTAGCATGCTCGAATAGGGTGGAGAAGGTAACTTCCTGCTCCTGATTTAGTTTTTTATAATTCTCAATACTTGCTGCGCGTGCCTGTTGTGCAAATTGTTCTCTTTCTGTCACCGGTTTTGATAAGAAATCTTCACGCCACTCATGGCTGTGTACCATGCTGCGAAACTGCTGGTACATTTTGTCATTGGTGCAATAGATGTCGCCGTGAGAAACCAATAGATTATCGTCATTGATTTCAATGCAATATTCATCCGGCAGCATAGTGCATTTTGCGGCTGTCGCGAATTGCTTACCCAGCAAAAAGTCGCGGTTACCTCGTACAATAAAAATTTCGGTTGATTTGCTGAGTTTGGTAAAGGCGTTAATAATGGTCTGGTGTTGATTCAGTGTGTCATCCCCGATCCAGGCATCAAACAGATCCCCGAGAATGTACACAGCTGTTGCCCAAGAAGATATATCGTTGAGAAACGATAAAAAGATATTGGTTCTTTTTTCATTTCCGACACTCAGGTGAATGTCGGAAACAAAGATAGTTGAACTCATTGCGGGAGTATTATTCTGCAGTCTCTGCTACAGTTACCTCTTCAATGATTACGTCTTCAACAGGAACGTCCTGGTGCATGCCGGCAGAACCGGTTTTAACCTTTTCGATAGATTGAACAATATCCAGTCCTTCAGTTACCTTGCCGAAAACAGCATAGCCCCAGCCGTGAGCTGTTGGGGCCGAGAAGTTTAGAAAGCCATTGTCTTTGGTATTGATAAAAAACTGTGAAGACGCAGAGTGTGGATCTGGTGTTCTCGCCATTGCGATAGTTCCAAGATCGTTTTTAAGGCCGTTATCTGCTTCGTTTTTGATTGGTGCATGAGTAGGTTTTTGGCTCATGCCAGGCTCAAAACCACCACCCTGAATCATAAAATTAGGGATTACGCGGTGGAAGATTGTGCCGTTGTAGAAACCTTCTTTTGCATAGTTTATAAAGTTTTCTACAGTAACCGGGGCCTTCTCAGCGTCAAGCTCAAGAATAATAGTGCCCATGCTGGTTTTCATATTAACAATCACTTTAGAAGCTCCTTTCTGTTTTCCTTTAATTACGGGGTTTTTGTGTTCAACTTCAGGCTTTTTCATCTGTTTTGCGGTATTCGCCTTGTCAGCAAATGCAGTAGATGAGATTAGCGCGAAGATCGCAAAGAATAGTGCCTTGTATCTTAATATCATTTTAAACCTCTATTCATTAAATGAATCCAAATAA
>QZLE01000159.1 GCA_004796365.1 Gammaproteobacteria bacterium
CTTAAATTTATGGTATTTGTTTGCCGATGACAAATTAATCTAAGATAATACGCACTTTATAAACTATCACTAGTACAAAAGCTTTCGATTATGTTGAAATTTTTACGCGGCAAGAAAAAAGACTCCAAACAGGTTCAGGAATCCGGCAGCCCCCCTGAAATTGAAGCCAGCCATGCTCCAGAAGCTGATAATATTGAGCACGCTTCTGCAGTAGAGCCTCAGCTAGAAAAAAAACCTCAGCCAGAGGATGAGCCCCAGCCAAATAATGAACCACAGGCAGAAGCTCCGCAAAAAAAGAAAGGTCTATTCTCGCGCCTTAAAGAAAAACTAAGCAAGACCAGACACGGTCTTACCGACGGTCTTTCTAATCTGCTACTTGGTAAAAAACAACTGGATGACGATCTGCTGGAAGAGCTGGAGACCAGATTACTTTTGGCCGATGTTGGCGTTGAAACCACAATGGGCATAATTGATCGCCTTACAGAAAGGTTGGGCCGCAAAGAACTTAGCGATGACACACTGGTAATCAATACCTTGCGAGAAGAAATGGGAAATATTCTGCTTCCGTGTACCGAAGCCTTGGATGTAACCACCAGCAAACCATTCGTTATTCTGGTTGTCGGAGTAAATGGAGTAGGCAAAACCACCACCATCGGCAAACTTGCCAAAAAATTCCAGCAACAAGGGCAAAGTGTCATGCTGGCAGCAGGTGACACCTTCCGAGCAGCTGCTGTTGAACAGTTGGAAGTTTGGGGCGAGCGCAACCAAATCCCGGTTGTTGCCCAACATACTGGCGCAGATTCTGCTTCGGTAATCTTTGATGCATTTCAGGCTGCCAAGGCCCGAAATATCGACGTATTAATTGCCGATACCGCCGGTAGGCTACACACCAAAGACAATCTAATGGAAGAGCTTAAAAAGATTCAGCGCGTAATTAAAAAAATTGATGATAACGCTCCAAACGAAGTTCTATTGGTTCTGGATGCCTCAACTGGACAGAATGCACTGTCGCAGGCCACCACATTTAATAGCGCCATTGGCCTTACCGGCGTCGCCCTAACCAAACTAGACGGCACCGCCAAGGGTGGAATTATTTTTGCCATTGCTGATAAGCTAAAGATACCAATCCGCTTTATCGGAATTGGCGAAGGGATTGAAGACCTGCGTGAATTTGACGGAAAAGAGTTTGTAGCTGCGCTTTTTAATGAAGGTGAAAGCGAATAACTGACAGGGATTAGTAAAAGGCAGGGCGCATTTTTACAGCGCAGGGAAAGCGTATGATTCGATTTGATAACACCACCAAAAGATACAGCGAGGGACATGAGGCACTGAGCAGTATCAGCTTTGATCTAAACGAGGGTGAGATGTCCTTCCTTACCGGACACTCTGGTGCCGGTAAAAGCACACTGCTAAAGCTGATTGCCTGCATTGAGCGCCCAACCAGAGGCCAGGTTGTCGTTAACGGCGTCAATATAAGCAAACTAAGAAAAAGTAAAATCCCTTACCTGCGCCGCAATATCGGCATTATCTTTCAAAATCACCAACTGCTCTTCGACCGCACTGTTTTTGACAATATTGCCTTGCCGCTGGTGATTCAGGGGTTACCTCATCGCGAGATCGGCCGTAGGGTCCGAGCAGCACTGGACAAGGTAAACCTGCTTGGTAAAGAAAAACTCTATCCGGTAACACTGTCTGGAGGTGAACAGCAGCGTGTCGGGATCGCCCGCGCAGTAGTCCACAAGCCCCCCATTATTCTTGCTGATGAGCCTACAGGAAACCTGGATCCGGAACTATCTGCGGAGATTATGCATCTGTTTGAGCAGTTTAATCAGGTTGGAGTGTGTATTCTTATTGCCAGCCATGACATTGATCTTCTCAATAAAATGAACAAGCGCATTATCACCCTGCAGCAGGGCAAGATCATTTATGACGGGCACGAAATGGCGCCAAAGAGTTACCACAATCATGAAAACATCCAATAAGTCAGTTAACCAGGAAGCCAAAAACTCTTTTTCAATAAAGGGGTATTTCCTGCGCCATATTCAGGTATGCCTGGCATCTTTAGGTAGAATTTGCCGCTCACCGGTATCCAGCCTTATGACTATCGCCGTAATCGCTATATCACTTGCCCTACCTGCTGGAATGCATGTACTTATCAAAAATATAGAATATGTAACCTCGGGCTGGGATGGCGCAGCACAAATATCGCTGTTTATCAAAAAAGGCACTACAGAGGAGAAGGTTGTAAACCTTAAGAACCAAATCGAGCTAATGGGGCAGATTGACAAAACAGAATATATTTCCCCAACCTCCGCACTGGAAGAATTCAAACGTCTGTCTGGATTTGGTCAGGCACTGGACGCACTGGACAAAAACCCACTACCTGCAGTTATCGTAATCAGCCCAGGAATTGAAGCCAGCTCACCGCAGCAGCTGAACCAGCTGGTTGAATCATTGCAGGACAACCCCATTGTCGATCATGCTCAGCTGGATATGCAGTGGGTAAAAAGACTCTACTCCATTATGGATATCATCAACCGTGGCGTTATGATCGTTGGGGCTTTGCTAGCACTGGCAGTTATTCTAATTACCGGCAACACCATCCGCCTGGATATCCAAAACCGTCACGACGAGATTCTTATAACCAAACTCATCGGCGCTACAAATTCATTTATTCGCCGCCCTTTTCTTTATACCGGAATACTCTATGGGCTACTTGGAGGAATCATCGCCTCTGTTCTAATCGGCCTTAGCATAGGACTTTTATCAGACTCAGTAAGTAAACTTTCCAGCCTCTATAGTAGCGGCTTTGAACTAAAAGGACTTGGAGTTGATGGCACATTTACCCTGATTGCAGGCAGCACAGCACTCGGGTTTGCCGGATCATGGGTTGCTGTTGGTAAACACCTGGGCAAGATTGAACCCAGTTAGGTAAACAAGCTGTAATGCAGCACATGTATAATTATTTCATATAACCTTGGAACTTTTCCAGACAGTGGAAATCTAATGATTTGCCTGCTAAAATAGCATGACTTTTGGTGTCTGAATGATCTTAATCAATTAGGCACAATTGCTACAAAAATTTGGAATTATTGGAAATACAAATGGCCGGAACCGCACTTATAGCAAGAAACCAATCTACCCTACCTGCGATAGTCGCTGGTAGTGAAGAGGCGTATCAGCTACAAATCCGTGAAATTCCAATTCTAAGCGCAGAAGAAGAGCATGAACTCGCCTGTAAGTTCTATTACGAGCAAGATCTTGAAGCTGCGCGTAAACTGGTTATGTCCCACCTTAGATTTGTAGTCCATATCGCCAAAGGTTTTATGGGTTACGGCCTGGCACTGAACGACCTGATCCAGGAAGGCAATATCGGCCTGATGAAGGCAGTTAAACGCTTTAACCCTGAGCTTGGTGTGCGCCTGGTATCTTTCGCTGTACACTGGATCAAATCTGAAATCCATGACTTTGTGATCAAGAACTGGCGTATCGTAAAGGTTGCTACTACCAAGGCGCAGCGTAAACTGTTCTTTAATCTGCGCAAAGCAAAAAAACGCCTGGGCTGGATGAATAAAGAAGAGGTCGAAGCAGTTGCTAACGACCTTGGCGTAAAGCCTGAAACGGTTCTGGAAATGGAATCACGCCTGTCTGGCAATGATGTTGCCTTCGATGCTCCGACTACGGATGATGAAGAGCAAACCTCATATGCGCCTGCCAATTTCCTTGAAGACCACAGCACCGATCCGGCACTACTGGTTGAATCTAGCGAGCAAACCGATAATTCACTGAACGGACTGGCATCAGCAATGGAAGGCCTGGACGCAAGAAGCCAGGATATCCTTAAGCGCCGCTGGCTTGATGAAAACAAGGCAACCCTGCACGAACTTGCTGCAGAATACAATGTGTCTGCTGAGCGTATCAGGCAGCTTGAAAAAAATGCAATGAAAAAACTCAAAACCGTCATTGCCGCCTAATTTTCAAATATTAAATCAATCAAACTTTTTCTGAATATCGCGTTTTGTGCACTACTTATTTTATTAGCTCACAAAACCTAGCTAATAGCTATACAAGCCTTGACCGGGAAGCGGTAATATTGTTACGATAATTCCCTCTGAAAATTTCATCTGATAACCGAGAATAAATATGAATAAAATCCTTGCTATTGCTACTCTCATCTGCATTTCAATTTGCTCTGTAGGTTTTGCCGGCACCCAACAACCACAACTTAAAGAAAACGCAAAAGAATCCGCAAAAACTAATACAAAAGCCAACGCCACCATTGAAAAAGGGACACTACTATTCTTCTTAAATCCTAACGGCTACCCGTGCCAGCAGCAGGACAAGATCCTTAAGCAAAACATGAATAATATCCAGGCAAAGGCTGATATAAGCTATATTTCAACCACCGATCCAATGAGCCGCTTTTCATTTAACCGTTACGGAGTACGCAGGCTGCCATCCTTGATTCTTCTGAACGCAAATGGCGAAATCTCCAAACACTTTCCTCCAGGAATAAGGTCTGCCGAAGAAATTAACAACGCTATAAATGAATTAAAATTGAGCTGCATTCCAAATGATAAATCCTGTTGATATAGCTTTTGCAATCGGCGCAGGCCTGATTAGCGTAGCCTCACCATGCGTGCTCCCTGTTCTGCCAATTATTGTTACCGGCAGCACTGAAGACAGCAAACATCGCCCACTACTGATAGTAGCCGGGCTATCGCTAAGCTTTATCGTAATGGGAGTTATCAGCAGCGCCTTTTTTCATTTGCTTACCGACAATATGATCCTACTGGAAAGGATTTCTGGTGGCGCGATATGTATTTTTGGCGCGATGATGCTACTTGGGCTGAATCCATTTAAGCGCCTCGGCTTTTTATCCAACATTCAGACCGATGGCAACGGCTATTTCTCCGGGTTCTTTTTGGGACTTTCACTAGGTATTATCTGGATTCCGTGCGTTGGCCCAACACTTTCCAGCGTCTTTGCCAAGGTCGCAGCTGAAGAGAGCATGGTTTACGGAACATTCCTACTGGCTGTTTATGCTATTGGTTTTTCTATACCAATCCTATTTGCTGGATATTCAACACAAGCATTTCGCCAAAAGGTTGGGATTATCAGCCGCAACCCAAGAGTGGTAAACGCGGTTAGCGGCTTATTATTAATAGGGTTTGGTGTTTATATAATTAACAACGGTCTAGTGAACCTTGGGTTATAAAAAAACTCCTAAGAAAACCAAAGGCCTCTAGTACTCATCGTACTCATCATCTTCCGGAGGAACATATTCTGGCTCGTCATAACGCTTGGCTTTGGCTTCATCAAGCTTTTTGCCCATATCCAAAGAATCACCAATCCAATCACGCTCTTCTTTATTGTTGCGTGCCTTGATATTCTCTTTCTTCTTTTCAATCAAAACCGAATCAGGATTATAAAACGTATCCCAATAAGGCCCCAACAGCGGAGGAAGTACCTTCACTACAACCAATACTACAAGTAATAGCACAATCAGTTTTAGCAATCTTCCTAGTTTCATAAGTGCCTAAATGGGTTAATGCAGTACATATTCCTATTGTACTGCCAAATCATCATTATACAAAGCAGCAAACAATTCTGGATACAGCCTTTCTAACCCTGAGACAAGGCTACACCCTCGAAGTTCAGCAATAACGACCGACGGAAAAAACTCTCCTCTTAGAAAATGAATGAATTTTAACGTCTTAAATGCATCAAACCAATCATGGCAGGCGCGCAAAAATTGCTGTTTGCTTTTTGCATGTCCCCTTAACCTACTCAGCACCTTAGTAAAACCGATGCTCCGCAAGGCCAAATCTATCTCTTTTCGATATTCCCCATAATTTTGAGGGCCTATCAAAGCATTTTCACCACCTTGCCAAAAATCGGGCAATCGCTGCAGAAACTCTCGCAGACAATCAAACACCATAGGGTTGTAAAATTCATATGACTTAAGTGGCGACTCCATATTGGCAATTTTTGTAAGTGCAGGTCCAGTGCCAAAAGGAACTCTGCCGGAACCACGCCCGGCAACAGTTATCACAGGTTTGGCAAGCTCTTTGATATCACCAACCTTAGCCAATTTATTTAACAGATAAAAATCTTCACCCGCTGCGCGCTTCGGGAAGCCTCTAACCTTGGCATACGACTCTGCAGAAAATGCCAGACAGCTGCCGATAGTATGGAAAGCATATTTTGAGCCTGCAAATTCTAATCCTGCAACATAATAACGAAGTGAAAACTCGTAAAGCTGCATTGCTAGATCAAAACCATGCTCCGGACTATGCGTAAATGGAAATGTATATCCTGCATATTCTGACCGCGTTTTGCCAACTGCCGCAAAATAACCATCTGGAATTTGCACATCGGCATCGGTGGAATTAATAGTATGCGATTTGATTACCCCGTTAAAGATAAGATTTACAGCAATATCCGCCCCTATCTTGCGTGCAAGGCCGACACCCTCTTTCTCCGGCAGTCTTCTGCCGACAGATACACAATCTACGCTGAGCAGAAAATATCCACAATTATCGTTTCTATACAGCGTTAACCCGGAGAGTTCATCATACCATAGCTGTCTCATATTTTTTTTGATGTATTCAAGCAATAAAACCGTTCTGGCAAGAGCTTCCTGATCACCACCTTTCTCTGGAGCATTCACAACAACAATCGCCAAATTATCCCCTCCACGAGCCAACATTTTCTGTTCCAAAAAGATACTCGGCTCATCAAATGCAGGTATAACCACAACATTATCAAACTCAACAGGTAGATCTAGCACTGATCTGGAAACCGGTTCTGCATAACTTTGCAAATACTTTTCAATTATTTTCAATATGATTTCCTGTTTGCTCTAACCAAAAATTATATATTACTTTTCAAACAGATATAATAAGCAACTCCAAACTTTATCATGCATAAAGACGGCTCTCATTATAACTTGCAAATATCGAATATTTTTTTGACATAGTAACTTGACAAAATGCGATAAAATCAGCATAGTAAGCACCCTTTTACAGACCAAATTATTATTTTTTGGAGATAAACATTGGCTAACAGTCCACAAGCTAGAAAAAGAGCAAGACAAGCAGAAAGCAATCGTGCACGCAATGCTAGTCAACGTTCAATGTTAAGAACATATATCAAGAAAACCGTATACGCTATCGAAGCTGGTGAAAAAACAACAGCAGAAGAGGCATACAAGGCTGCTGTTCCTATTATTGACCGCATGGCTAACAAAGGTCTTATCCACAAAAATAAGGCTGCACGTCATAAGAGCCGCATGAACGCAAAAATCCGCGCTCTTTAATTACTGCACGTATTATCGATATAGCCTCTGGCTATATGCATAGGATTCGAAAGCAAGAACAACTAATTAGTTGTTCTTGCTTTTTTGCGTCTGTATTTAATGAAGGGGGAATCTAAGCCAATTATCAACCATAAAAAAACCCGACACTAGGCCGGGTGTTTATTACTAATAATTAGATTCAACTCAAGACTCTAACCGCGGCATGAATATCATCGCACGCCGCTGTAATCTGACCAGCACCTAAATCAGATGCCCCAGTTTCATTAGCCAGTTTATCTGCCATATCCGATATAGATACAATATTCAGGTTAATTTCTTCAGCTACTACGCTTTGCTCTTCAGCTGCAGTTGCAATCTGGGTATTCATGTCAGAGATTGTCCCCACTGCCTGAGCAATAGTTTCCAAGGATGTACCAGCCTCTGCCGCCTGCTCAACACCAACCTGAGCACGGCTTCGCCCTTGCTCCATTGCCTTCACTGCATCTTGAGCTCCAGACTGTAATCTTTCGATCATATTTTGAATTTCTTGTGTAGACTGCTGGGTTCTTTGCGCAAGAGTCCTTACCTCATCAGCAACTACTGCAAAGCCCCGCCCCTGCTCACCGGCCCTTGCCGCCTCAATAGCAGCATTAAGCGCCAGCAGGTTTGTTTGCTCGGCAATACCTCTGATCACATCAAGTACTGCCCCAATCTCGTCACTATCCTGTTCTAACCTATGGATAACCTGAGCTGCATCATTCACTTCACTTGCAAGAAGGTCAATAGCCTCAATCGCCTGTGATACAACCATCTTACCCTTAGATGTTTCCTCATCTGCACGCTGAGCAGCTTCTGCCGCCTCAGTTGCATTTCTAGCAACCTCATGCACCGTTGCGGACATCTCGGTCATTGCTGTGGCAACCTTGTCAACTTCTGCCTTTTGGCTAAGCACCATACTTTTATCGCCACCGGACGCACCACTAGCAGCATTCGCGCATTTATCAGCAGAAGAAGAGATAATTCCTAACTGTTTTACTAAAAAGTCATTAAAGCCTTTCAGCGAGGCTGCCATTTCAGCAAATTCTCCTGACAGGGAGGCATGAATAGATTCATTTATGCCGATTCTGCCGGACTCTGCACCGTCAATAGACTCTTTAAACCTTTGTAGCTGCCCGAAAACTGAGGCATTGGCCACTATAAAAAATACCGCTGTAGCTGCTATAGCAATTACCACCAGCAAAATTGCGGACATAGTCTGAGCAGAACCAATCTCTTCTTCAAGATCTTCTAATATCTGCTCCACCTTTTCAGAGTCCTCTCCCTGCACCATCTCCTGTGCTTCAGACACCAAACCTGAATACTTTGAACCGCTGTACACGCCAATAGCAAGCATTAAAGCCAAAGAGCATACAACCACAAGCAATAGCTTAATAATTGATCCCATTAATTTAACCTTCTGTATCAATTTATTCCGTTAATAACATCTTGCCAACCAGGCCCGGTTCTAATTAAAACATGGGGCGTTAGCTAATTATAATTCTAGAAGGTTTTGTCTAGTTTTCCTGCCAAAATTGTAAACAAAATTGAGGAATTGCCTTAGCAGCACTATGAACTTCCCTATTATAGTACTTGGTTTCAATGTCGCCAACAAAGTTAACACACTGATCTAATTCAAGTTCTTTGCTTGCCAAAGTGCAAGACCACCAACCAGACGGATAACTACACTGAGGAAAACTAAGTGTCTGTATTTTTCTAAATCCGCTGTTTTGCAGATCAGTTCTCATATTTTTAATAATCGTACCAGCATGAAGCAAAGGTGATTCGCTCTGTTGCACATAAATCCCGCCATCTTTAAGGATTCGACAGCATTGAGTAAAAAATTCCCCTTTAAACAGTCCTTCTGCCGGACCTACAGGATCAGTGCTATCGATTATAACAACATCGAACTCACCATCTTTGGCATCCCGTACCCATTTCACTCCATCCTCAAAATGAAGGTTAGCGCGAAAATCATTATTGCTTGCACAAAGCTCTGGAAAATACTTTTCTGACAGGCGCGTAACCTGCTCATCAATATCCACCTGATGAACCTGCAGCACACCTTTGTGCTTTAAAACTTCGCGCATTGTACCGCAATCACCACCACCAATAATAAGCACATTTTGCGGATCTGGATGGATTGAAAGTGCCGGATGAGACATCATTTCATGGTAGATAAAATTATCTCTGCTGGTAAGCATCACACAACCATCAATAACCATTAGCTTGCCAAATGTATCGGTCTGATAGATCTCAATATTCTGGTACTTAGTCTGTACTTGCTCCAATTTATCGGTGATCTTCAATGAAAAGGCCAGGCCTTCATCGGCAAACGGCTCGGAAAACCAATTTTTATCTAACACTCAACTTACTCCATTTTTTATATTGCAACTTGCAGCAAAAGGCATATGATTCACCTAATCACTGTATTAATATTCATGCTATTTACAGGTAACCAACCTTCTTGTAAAGAGAAAATGTAACCAAAAAGTTATAAAGAACATTATGTCTAACTGGGCCATTTCCGACAGTCGCAAAGCCTATAACATTGAAAATTGGGGCGATGGTTATTTTGATATTTGCCATAATGGCAATCTAAGCGTCGCCCCCGGGCGTAACAACATCAAAATTGATATTGATAAACTTTCGCAGCAGCTGACTGATTCTGGGCTTACGTTTCCGATACTCATCCGTTTTCTTGATATAATTCATAGCCACATAGATAGAATCGAATCTGCATTTGCTGCTGCAATGACAAAGCATAATTATTCAGCAAATCATAAGATCATCTACCCAATAAAAGTTAACCAACAGCAAGATGTCATTGAAGAAGTCATCTCTCACGGCAAAGATCGAGTCGGCCTTGAGGCTGGAAGTAAACCAGAGCTTCTTGCTGTGCTGGCAAAATCACTCCCTGGCTCAACCGTAATCTGCAATGGGTACAAAGATGAAGAATATGTACGACTTGCTTTGTTGGGGCAGCAAATCGGGCTAAAAGTATTCATTGTGATTGAAAAGACCTCCGAGATAGAACTTATATCCAGAGTTGTACAGCAGCTGAATATAACGCCTTTGCTTGGAATAAGAGCCAGACTTGCATCTGCAGGTTCTGGAAATTGGCAAAACTCCGGCGGAGAAGATTCAAAGTTCGGGCTAACAACTAGCCAAATAGTCAAAGCCATTGAACGCTTATCTCAGCTTAACCTATCGCAATCACTACAACTATTACACTTTCATATTGGCTCACAAATTACCGATCTCAGCCACATAAAATCAGGCGCCTGTGAGATAGCGCGTTATTTCCAACAAATTTCCCTACTGAATATCAACATCAGCGTTATTGATGTTGGCGGCGGTCTCGGTGTTGATTATGAAGGCTCGAAATCCACTAGCCATTGCTCAACCAACTACTCTATACAGCAATATGCCGAAGCAATAGTGTCCCCTATTGCTTCTATATGCGCCAAAGAAAAACTACACTGCCCAGATATCATTTGCGAATCCGGACGAGCTATAACAGCCCAGCATGCTATTATCCTGTCCAATATAATCGATTATGATCGCCAAGAAATTGTAGACACTCAATCTGTAAAAAGTACTCACTGGATCATTTCCAAACTCAAGCAGATGCTACTTGAACCAATTACTGATATTAGTACTGCATTTGCAGAGACACAAGAGCTATATCTGCAAATCCAAGGACAATTCAAGACAGGCGGCATAGACCTAAAAACAAAAGCCGGAGCAGAAGGCCTCTATCGTAATTACTGCCATAGGATTCTCTCAACTCCGAGGATAAGGCAGCTTGAACCGGATATCTTTAATATTCTTTCTGAAAAACTTGCGGATAAGTTGTTTTGTAATCTTTCTATCTTTCAGTCGATGCCAGATATTTGGGGAATTGAACAGATATTTCCAATAATGCCGATTCATAGACTAAATCAACAGCCTGATCGCAGAGCAATACTAATGGATATAACCTGCGATTCAGACGGACAAATAAAAGACTATGTTGACAGTACAGGGCTTGAAAGATTTTTGCCTGCCCATCGCTTTGAGACTGGAAACAGGTATGTGTTTGGTTTTTTTATGGTGGGTGCCTATCAGGAAATACTTGGCGATTTACATAACCTGTTCGGAGATACCCATTCTGTAAATATTAAAATAGAAGGCGATGGCTTTGTAATAAAAAATACGCGACATGGCGACACTATATCAGATGTATTAAAAACGGTTCATTTCCACCCAAAGCAGGTCGTTGAATCCATCCTCTCTCTGTTCACAGAAGCTTTACCCCCTGAATCAGACATTGATGCTACTAAAATTCAAAGCATAATTAAAAACTCATTGAAAGAATACACTTATCTACACCCAAAACAAATCTGACACAAACAGTGATGACATATAATTATTTTCTAAAGACAAATTTAATTTCTACAACTTGCCAGGCTTCACCTTTTTATTGCAGAATTACTCGCAAAAATAAATTTATGCTCAATTTACCACTTGGAATGATTCCAATTTGGTCTATATATTATAAGACAAGCTTAAGGCTTCAAAACAAGCTTAAGGCTTTTCAAATAATTTGCTGTCATCAACCTAATATTGTATTTAAGGATGTACAAAGATGAGTATTGATATCGAAGAAGTAACCGCTGCTGATTTTTCCAAAATCACTTTGGAAAAGCTGCCACACTTAAAGATTGAAGATGAATTAATAAAGCTTGGCGGTGAAGGGGTTACTGGCGTTAGCTTCAAAAAAGATGCTCTTAAGGCAGCCGGCTGGAAATATCACGAACTTACTTCATACAATGCCCACGCTGAAGAGGCTAGCCAGGCATTTAATCGAATTCGTGAACAGCTTATGAAAGGAGCTGACAAGGAAGAGATGCTAGATAACCTAAAAGCTGCTGAAGTTTAATTGCACCTTTATATAAAAAAAGCAGCCGAGTAGCTGCTTTTTTTATACCTATGTTGTAACAATCAAATACTATCTAGGATTGTTGCACACAAATTTCACTCTCAGCATCAACTTCAGAAACATCATCATTATTTATCTGCTTCACAACCAATTTTTGCATGGATAGAACCAAAAGGAACGCTAGGGTACATCCCAAATTAATTAAACCTTTGTCCCATCCTGCCATTATTGTTACGAGAATAGTTCCGAATAAAGCCCATTGCCAAAGCAGCAAATTAAACAGACCTCTAGTGATTCCAACATTTACACAGGTTTCAATAACAGCCTGACCTTGCTCATCTAATAGCGGCTCACCGGATTCTGCACAAACAGCCAGTTTCTCGATGTAAAGACCTTCAACATGTGACTCGGAGATCTTCTGAGTTGTATAGTCTGAGCACCCAGGGGTAAATGCACTCGACATTGTATTCCTCCTTCCTGAATTGAGTAGTTTTATTTGTTATACCCACCCACATAGCTTTTTAATGATACAGTCCATTAATCATTTTTATATATTATTTTAAATTTAATATAATTGTAATCAGATAGCAACTTTTTTAATGAATATAAGCACATACAAATAAACCACCTAGCTAATCAACTAAAATTTATACCTAAATAACCTCTAAGTTTGCCTTATCTGCCAGCAGCCATTTCTCCCCGCATGAGGCAAACATCACCTGCACCATCTGGCTTGAACCCTTACCTTCGGTATTAATAACCACGCCTTCTCCAAACTTGGCATGGTTTACTCCCTGACCTAGACTATATTTTGATTCTGATTTATTACTAATCGAACTAGTGCTAAAGCCATCTAGGCTACTGGTACTTGCCAATTGGTATGGATTTGCCGCCGGACGTACTTCCTCAATCAATTCAGGAGAAATCTCATCCAAAAAACGTGATCTGGTACAGAATGTATCTTTGCCATATATTCTTCTACTCTCTGCATATGACATATGCAGTAACTTTCTGGCGCGCGTTATTCCTACATAACAAAGCCTACGCTCTTCATCCAACCCTTGTTGACGCCCAACTGCCATCTGGCTTGGAAATAGCCCCTGCTCCATCCCCACAATGAATACATTTCGAAATTCAAGACCTTTAGCTGAGTGCAATGTCATTAGTTGAACACAGTCTTCCCATTCACTACCTTGTCCTTCACCGGCCTCAAGGGCAGCATTGGTAAGAAACATCTGCAAATGCTCTGATTGCTCGGCATCAGTCTCCTGCTCAAACCCACGAGCAGCATTGATAAGCTCATTGATATTTTCAACCTTAGCTTGCCCCTTATCGGTTTTATCTTTTTCAAAATGAGAGCGCAGAGCAGCCTTATCCAACATTACGGCTACCAATTCATGCAGTTTTATCTCTCCAGCAGATACAGCAATTTCATTTATCAGGGTAATAAAACCTGCGATTGCATTTTTGGCTCGCGCCGCCATAAGATTACTTTCAACAATATCGCGTGCAGCTGCCCACATTGAGCAATTATTATTCCGCGCATACTCGCGAATAGTCTCAACAGACCTATCTCCGATACCACGAGTTGGAGTATTTATCACCCGCTCAAACGATGCATCATCATGTCTGTTGGCGATTAAGCGCATATAGGCTAGTGAATCCTTAATTTCAGCACGCTCGAAGAAACGTAGACCACCATAAACTCGATAAGGAATACCGCGGTTAATCAAGGCCTCCTCAAATACACGCGACTGAGCATTAGAACGATACAAAATAGCAATTTCAGTTCGCTGCGTATCCTCTTCAACATACTTAGCGATTCGCTCAACAACATATCTAGCCTCATCAATCTCGTTATAAGCGCAGTATAGTAATATAGGGTCCCCCTGCTCTCCTGCCGTCCACAGTTTTTTCCCCAATCTATCCGGATTATTAACGATAATGCTATTAGCAGCATCCAGAATAGTGCTGGTAGAACGGTAGTTTTGCTCCAAGCGATGTATTGCCACATTAGGAAAATCATCGCTAATACGCTGAATATTCTCGATCTTGGCACCACGCCAGCCATAAATAGACTGGTCATCATCACCAACCAA
>QZLE01000077.1 GCA_004796365.1 Gammaproteobacteria bacterium
ACCTTTAAGTTCCATAATTAACACCTCATTGTTTGTGTTGTTAACGAATTGGTTAAAAATTTACGGCAGAAACTATACTAGATAAACCACCATAAGTGCAAAAATATGTGATAAAAATAGCAATAGTTCACGTTGTTTTTTATTTAATAATCTAGACAGCCAATTAAAACCACGTTGTATCGCTTTGTTTTTAAGGGTTTATTAGAGATGCTTAATTAAGAGCTCTCAAAATACTAGTTATTGTATCTGCGAATGCATTGTGAACATTTTCGCAACATAAATGCAATAATGCGCTGATGTACCAAGTAAAGGTTGGCAACAAAGGTTGTTACTGGTTGATCATAATCTCAACTTGCTCAATAACATCTTTAACGGGTATTGATATTGGCTTGGCCTCCCCTCTATTTCGTGCTTTAATCCAATCAGCAAGCCCCTCCTCAAACTCTGGTAGTTTTTCGGTAAAGCCAACTAGCTTAGTCTTGCTATTGTTGAATGCATTAATTTCCATTGGCAAATGCCTGATTGATTCTGCAAGGCCATCATCAGCATCAGGGTCTTTAACTTTCAGGCCAGATATTGAAATGTGCACAACATAATTGTCTAGCTGAACGATTGTGATTGTTGACTGTGATTCATGCGGCCTGGCTTTATATTTCCATATTTGTCCAACCATCAAATCTTGCGCTCGTACACATGTGCTAAACAGCAACAAAAAAGCCGTTATCGCAGATAAAATATATGCAAATCGCATTTTAACATTCCCTAATATTTGCTATAATCCATTAAAATATTTTCTATATGTGTTTATAAAGATAACAAAATAAACAATAATTAGACTAGTCAAATCTTAATATTATTTTTAACTTTAGATTCAGTTTTATAAAAATAAAAATAAGGAATCAAATAATGTTTCAAGCGCAAGATCTAGGGAGAACCATTGGGTTTTTCACCTTCGGCCCATTTGGCGCAATGTATGGCGGAGCTATAGGTAAGAGTTTTGATAATGCTTTCGGCTTTATGAATTCAAATAAAGGAACCTATAAGAAAACAGTTAAAACCCCAATAAATAGCGAAGTGCAAAAAGCATTCTTTACATCAACATTTAGAATTATGGGTGACGTCTTCCTTAAATGCGGTTTTCACCGCATGAATGAGCTTAAGAGACTACACAATATTATGGAGCACATGGAATTAACCATGGAGCATCGCCTGGATGCCGTTAACAATTACTATCTTGGTCAAAAGAAGGCCTTTAATGCTCAAAATCAAATTAATAAATTATTAGCCAAATGCGAAGATAACAAACACATTCTCAAAATGTTTGTGGAAATCCAGCTGCAAGCTATATGCGATGAATACCATGATTATAACCAAACCGGCATAGAGGCTATTAAACAACTTGCTGAACTGATAAGTATTTCTGAATACGAACTAGCGCAGATCCAAACACTGGTAAAATCATATATCAGCCACTCCAGCTCTTCATCTAAGAAATTGACCAAAATTCAGGAAGAAAAAAATGCATACAAGATGCTTGGGCTTGACAGAAATGCCTCTATTCAAGAGGTAAAAACAAATTACAAACAGTTAATCAGCCAGCATCACCCAGACAAACTGATTGGAAAAGGAATGCCATCGGATATGGCGCACATAGCAGCAGAGAAAATAAAAGAAATAAATGAAGCTTACAAACTGATTATGCAACATAAAAGGTTGAACTAACGCCCTCCATGTTGCTTTAATAGTTTTATCAATTTTGTTTTCTTATGTGTTGTTGCCAACCTTAAAGGTGTTGAGCCTTTATGGGTTGACGCATTTACATCGGCGCCATTTTCCAGCAGATATACAGCTACATCATAATTACCTTTAAAAGCAGCCCAATGCAACGCAGTAGCACCTGTTTTGCTTTTGGAATTAACTCCAATCCCGCTGTTAAGTATCTGCTTAACATCATCCAGATCACCGTCGATTGCAGCTTGGTGTAATGGTGGCTCAGCAAATGGGTCATCCCCGCACCCCGACATAACAGCAACGAAAATTGATATAATTGCTGCTAAAATGATTCGTTTAATATCCATAAAGCCTCCGCTTGAACTATTCAAAGGATAGCAGAGAAAACTTAGCATTTTACGCGTGCTTTTCCTGAACTATAATTTTAATGATAACAAAATGGAGAATAATTAATGAGTGAAGAGTTTACTTTAACGGATGTACAAGCGCGTGTTCTCGGCTGTCTGGTCGAAAAGGCAGTAACTACTCCTGACCAATACCCGCTTACGTTAAACTCAACCAAGGTTGCGTGTAATCAAAAATCCAATAGAGAACCAGTAGTAACATACGATGAAAATCAGGTAAGACAGGCATTGCTTCAGTTAGAAAACATAAAGCTTGTGCGCCAGCTAAGTCCGCATGATAGCAGGGTTGCAAAATACGAACACCATGCTGGCAAGGTATTCGATATTACTGCAAAAGAACTAGCGATACTTACCGTACTTTTGCTGCGTGGTCCGCAGACCATAGGCGAACTTAGAACCAGAACTCAAAGGTATTGCGATTTTGCCGACCTTAATGAAGTTGAGCGCATAATCAGCCGGCTTGAATCAAAAGAACCAAAGCCGTTTATACAAATGCTTGAGCGCATGCCGGGCCAGAAAGAATGTAGATATATCCAAACCCTAACCGACTATGATGCTGACATGTTCGGCGCTGCCCAAAGCGCTACTTCTGTTACATTCAACCCTTCAGATGGCTCTACTGCCGATCTGAAACAGGAAATAACAATACTCAAAGAGGAACTTAATAAGCTTAAAGAGCGCGTTGAATTGCTCGAGGGATAATTATACAAAATCGATTAAGAAATGAATTATTCTGACTTTGCGTATCTAACATAATAAGTTTATTATGCGTAGCAGTTTAATTAGGGAAATTCTGATGTTCTATAAGTTTTGTTTTGCAACGTTGCTTGCCTTGACAATTTGTGGCTGTTCTGTAAATGAACTGCCATTTGTGTATAAGGTTGAAGTTCAACAGGGAAATCTTTTAACCCAAGAAGATCTAGATAAGCTTGAGATTGGGATGTCTAAAAGACACATAACCTATCTGATCGGCTCTCCAAATATTATTGATCCATTTCACCAAGACCGCTGGGAGTATATCTTCACCCTAAAGCCAGGACGAGGTGAAACCAAAAGCAACAAGATAACTCTATTTTTTGATGAAGAAAACAAGCTTACAGAGATCGCCGGCAGCAGCGCCGCAAAAGACTTTTTGCAAGAAGACTGACCACAAAAAAAGCGCCCCTTTTAATAGAGGGCGCTTTTTATTTATCGCTTATAGACAAGTTTAGGCAGAAGCTTCAGCTTCTTTTTTTGCCTTATCTCTTTCTGCCTTACGTGCTCTAGCTTCTTTCGGATCACTTACAAGCGGGCGACAAATCTCAATTCGATCCCATTCACTAAGGACAGCATCCATCGTGGTTTTCTTACCAAAGATAGCAATCTTATTTACATCAAAGTCAATATCATCAGGGTAACGTTTCATAATTCCTGAGCGTTGAATAGCCTCTTCAACTGTTGCTCCTTCATGAACTGTAACCTCGAGCGCAATCTGCTCGTCTACAGATTTACCGTATGCAACTTCAACCTTGATTCTCTTTAACTCAGTCATATACTTCTCCAGCCCTTTTTACAAAAGCGTTTACAATAGAGTTCATAATATGGCCAAAAACCACACCGAACACCTTTTTTACAATACTGTTTGAGTACTCATATTCAAGATTCAAAGACACTGTGCATGCAAAATCATCTAGCCTTTCAAATCTCCATGCACCATGTAAATGGGAAAAAGGGCCATCAACAAGGTTCATTTCAATGCATGAGCTCTCAACTCTCCTATTAGATGTGGTAAAAGAATTTTTAACCCTACCCTTGCTAATAGAAAGCCTGGCAACCATTTCACTGCCTTCTATACTCAGTACCTCACTTTTACTACACCAGGGCAGAAATTCCTTATAGGAATCGACATCATCAACCAGATCAAACATCTGCTGAGATGAGTAAGGTACTAATATAGACTTTGAAACGTTCGCCACATCAAAACCAGCTATGTTACAAACTGCAGTATTCTACAGTACATAATTTCAAAATTCACCATGCAAACGACAATTCAAATCATTATTGCTGAAAAAATGCTGGTATAGCGCTGCAACACTGCTTACAATCTGCAGATGGCAAAAGGTAACAAAAAAGCAAAAACTCCAAGTAATAACATAGCTACCAATAAAAGTGCGTGGCATGAATATTTTCTGGAAGAGAAGTACGAAGCGGGTATATCCCTCCAAGGCTGGGAGGTCAAGAGCCTGCGCGAAGGCCGCATCAACCTGAAAGAAAGCTATGTGTTTATCAAAAACGGCGAAGCCTTCATAAGTGGAGCACATATATCACCACTACAATCGGCTTCAACCCATGTTGACCCTAACCCAACCCGAATCAGAAAACTACTTCTTCACAGAAGAGAGTTAAATGTTCTTATAGGAGCAGTTGAGCGTAAAGGATATACCTTGCTACCTATCTCCATGTACTGGCAACGTGGCAAAGCTAAGCTGGAAGTAGCTTTAGGCAAAGGCAAAAAACAGCACGATAAGCGCGATACAGAAAAGAAAAGAGACTGGGATCGAGAAAAAAGCCGCATAATGAAGAATGCTGGCAGATAAGCCTACCTTACCTACTCCAACTATTTTTGAAACAATCAGTATTATTCAATTAACAAAAGAGCTAAAATATAAATATCGGGGGCGAAATGGCTTCGACGTTGGTCGCGAAACCCCAGGTGCATGTCGAGAGAGATACCTACTCGTAAAAATAGTGTCA
>QZLE01000142.1 GCA_004796365.1 Gammaproteobacteria bacterium
AACTCGGAAGTGAAACGATTTAGCGCCGATGATAGTGTGGGGCCTCCCCATGTGAAAGTAGGTCACTGCCAGGCATTAAAATTATAAAAGCCCGATGGAATCTCCATCGGGCTTTTTTATTTTATACTTCATAATCAATTATCCTAATAACAACCATAGATATAATTTGATATACATTGCAGTTTAATTAATAGAATATTTCTCAATCCAACTTATACTGATATCAAATGCTGGACTTCTTCTTATGCCAAAAAAAATCTGTAACTATAAACAAAAAGAGATTGAGAAAAAAATAGATCAATTAACTACCATAGTTGCTAAACCAAAGTATATTTGTAAAAAGTGTGCCAGAGTGGCATGCAATAAGAACCTTCTTTGTAAGCCGGAAAAAATAAATTTCAAGAAAAGTAAGTTACACAAAAGGGATGATGTTTGTGCTGTTGGGAGTTAATATATTTTTACTTGATTTAATGTAATTAGGTGCAATGCAATGGATGATGTCGAAAGGTTGATTCTGAAATATCGAACTTTTGAAGATCACGTTCTTATTGATCTTCGCGATAATAGTGAATTGACAGATGATGCTGTATTGGCTGTTAATCAAGTTTTATCAGAACGTAAGGTTAATAGCACAACTCAAACTAAAGAAGAGCAAGAACAGTGTATTGAATATGCGGATGGTGGTAATCTAGTCACTGTTGCTAAGTTCGCAACTCCGACAGAGGCATATGTATTTAGCGGTTGTTTGCAGTCCGAAGGTATTGGTGCTTTTGTAGCTGATGCAAACTTATTACAAGCTAATCCTTTTATGACTTCTATTGTGGGTTGGGTGCGAGTTCAGGTTTCTGAAAATGATATTGAGCAGGCTCGACAGATTTTATCAGACTATCAGTCTGGTAAATACACTATTAATGATGACGGTGAATTGATAAATCAGTCACAGGATTCTCACCCTGTAGATCCTGAAGTCATTCATTACACTGGTGGTTTTTTTACCAGTAAAGATGGACCTTTGGTATATACTGCTAGGTTATTAGTCAAATTTGTTATTTTGATGTTGATTTTGATCTTGCTTTCTAATGGTGGCGGCTATTTCTAGATAATTTTGTCATTTGCGGGGTTGATATGGGTTTGTTTAGATTTATTTTGCTTTTTTCAGTGATTGCTATTCCTGCGCAGAGCAATGCAAACGAATGGCAATTGGTTGAGGATAGTCTTGGCATTAAGGTATTTCGAAAAGATATTCCATCCTCTAATATCGATGAAATTCGAGCTGAAAGCATAATTCAGGCAGATACAGCTAGACTTTCAGCTATTATGGAAGATATCGAGAACTTCAGTGATTGGATGTTTGCTTGCATCGATTCAAAGATTATTGAGTATAATAGTAACTCTAATTTTAAATTGTACTATGTTCATGAAACTCCTTGGCCTTATAAGGATCGAGATGTTGTGCTTGATATTATTGGCACCAAAGGTAATTTGGTTAATTGGTTTAAGGTTGAAATGAATTCGGTTGAGTCGGACTATGCTCCAAGCAATGATCTTGTTCGTATGGAATCGATGCAGGGTAGCTGGGTATTTAAAAAAGTTGCAGACAATAAAACTAGAGTGGAGTTTCAACTCTATGTTGATCCTTCTGGCAATGTGCCTTTTCCATTCATTAATTCTGGTAATGTGAAGGTTGTGTTTGAAACTTTTAAAGAGCTTAAACGCAAAGCGAATAGGCAGGCTTATTTTAACGAAGTGAAACTGCAGGAGAGCAAAAATTTAGATAAAGCTCTTATTGATAGTGGTTTTATGTAGCTTCTATTTGATCAATTACAGGTTTTAATGTGCTGGTGAAGGGCCTTATGTCATGCATTAAATTAGCACCTGGATTACAGCGTAAAGTCATACCATCCAGATACATAAGTCCCTTTATTATGCCGAACATATCATCACCAAAAGTCATTCCATTGTGGACGCCTAGTTTGATTGTCTGCATCATTTTTTTTGTAAGGCTAACTTTTGAGACGGTGCTTTGTTTAAAATCTGAATATAGGTCACCAAACTCTGAGTGGAACTGTGAGAATCTTGAATCACTGATTTGGCTGTGTGACATTGCGTGCAGACAGTTGGCTGATTCGTCGTAGTCGTATTGACTAAGTGCCTCAAAGAAATTAAATAAACCAAGCCTGGTGCTTTTGGCAACACTACTGATTGCTCCGTTATCAATTAATACAATTTGATTATTATTATCCAGGATAATGTTGCCCGGATGGATGTCGCCATGGAAAGAACCGGCGGCAAACAGGTAAAATCCGTGGATTTTGAAAAAATCCAATAGAGTTTCATATTGGAGCTCTCCATTTGTGAGCAGCTCTTCGAAGGTTTTTCCTTCAATTAGCTCGCTTACTAGTACGTTGCTATTGGAGATCTCTGGAAAATACTCGGGAAGGCGCAGCAGGCTTAAATCATATAGATCCTGGTATTTTTGCTTAATTTCTGCAAGCTGGTTTCTTCCCTGAATTTCATTATTCAAATCAAGCTCGGTAAGAGTATATTCTTTGATATATTCGAGCACGTCCAGAGGGTTGAATACACGTTTGAGTTTAGGATAAATCTTGAGAACAAAGTGCAGAAAAGATTCCAGATTATTTAGGTCTTTCAGAAATTGTTCGCGGTTGTTTTGCCTGATTATTTTGATGACGACTTTTTGCTCGTCAAGTAATGTGCCGCGGTGAACCTGTCCAATTGACGCGGAGGCGAAGGCTTTGGTGTCAAAGCGGGAGAAGTTGTTTACCCATCCCGGCTGGCAGTTTTCTTGTAGCAGTTTTTCTACGTTATCAGGTGGAAGTGAATCAGTACCCCGGAATAGTTTGGATAATTCACGGCAGACAGCTTCATCCAGAAAGTCAATTCTTAGGGCGTAGTGTTGAGCAATTTTCATTGCTAATAGCCCTTTTTGCTGGATGGATTGTAAGTCTGGCTTTTTAGAGCCGTAAATCTGCCTTAACAGCCCGATAAACTGAAATATGTTCATTATTGTTTTGCATCTTCAGTTAGTAAGTCAGCAGATATTCTTCCTGACTCATATATTGTTGGCAGACCACTGCCGGGATGGGTGCCGCCGCCAACAAGGTAGCAGTTTTTAAAACATTCAAAACGGTTGTGTGGGCGTAGAAACAGCATCTGGCTGATTTGATGCCCCAGGTTAAATACTGCTCCCAGATACACATTGTAATCATCCTCCCACTCTTGTGGGGTTATTATGCGCTCTTCTTCGATATGTTTACTGATATCGGTGAATCCACCCTTGGTTTCAAGCAGCTTTATTAGGCGGTCGCGTGTTTTATCCTTCTCTGCCTCCCAGTTAAGGTTGCTCTTGTTATTTGTTGTGGGCACTAGCACATAAATTGCTGACTTTCCTTCCGGTGCAAGTGTTTTGTCAGTTATAGACGCATTTTGTATATAGAAGGAAGTATCATCAGAAGGGACAAAGTCTTCGGTGATATCTTTTACGTTGGCCCGGTAATCATCGGCAAATATGATGCTGTGGTGAGGGATGTCGTCGTAAACTTTATTAACGCCAAGGTAAAGCATATAAGTTGAGCAGGAGTATTCCTTGGCAGCAAGTTTTGCATCTGTATATTTCTTGCGCTTCTCTTCTGCAATGAGGTTGGTCATCGAATATGCGAAATCGGAATTAATTACTACGTAGTCAGAGCTATAGGTTCTGCCATCTTGAAGTTTAACTCCTTTTGCTTTGTCACCCTCAATGATGACCTCTTTTACATTAGAGGAAAATTGAATTTTCCCTCCAAACTCTTCAAATACTTTGGCCATAGCATGAGATAGCTGATTCAGCCCGCCTTCAACATGGTAAATGCCGTCACCATGCTCGATATAGGATATCAGGCTGAATGTTCCCGGTGCCTTCCAAGGGGACATCCCGATGTATTTGGCTTGGAAGGTAAATGCCAGTTTCAGCTCTTCATATTTGAAATAGCGCCCCAATACATCGAATAGACTAAGGTGTGCATCCAAGTATGGAATTGCTTTGATAAATCGTTTTTTGAACAGGTCTGTAAATGAGCAATATGGAACTTCAAGACATGGAATCAGACGGTCGTATTTTACCTTTTCCTTTTGCATGTATTTGTCGTACCCAGCCGAGCTTCCTGGAAAAACACGTTCTATCTCGGCCTTCATTTTCTGCTCATCGGTTGATGGGTAAAATACCTTGTCATTATTAAATACAAGGCGGTACATGGGGTCTATTTCGGTAAGGGTTACGTAATCGTGCAGGTTTCTATCAGTGCTTTCAAAAATTCGCTCGAGTACATCCTTCATCAGGAAAAAGGTTGGGCCGGTATCAAAGGTGTAATCACCAAGGTTAAATGCTGCATTGCGGCCACCAATTGCATCGGTTTTTTCGAGGATGGTTACATCAAAACCTCTGTATGCCAGGAGCATTGCGCAGCTAAGGCCTCCTGGCCCTGCTCCAATTACAAATACTTTTTTCTTGCTCATATATACTCCAAATTATCTGGTCGAATTGCCCGAAGGAGTTATAAATGTCCAGCTCCTGATAAAGGTGGGTAAATTATCCGGCACAGACCTTGTTTCTGCCGCTTTCTTTGGCTTGGTAGAGGGCCTTGTCCGCCTTTTCAAATACGCTGTCTTTTGTATCACCTGCTTTAAATTCACACACACCAAAGGACATAGTGACCGGTACTTTCCTATTTGATGAGTGGAACGGACAATCCATAATGGTTGTTCTGAGCTTTTCTGCCACTTTTACTGCGGAATCTATATGGGTTTCCGGCATTAAGATTACAAATTCTTCCCCACCGAAGCGTGCAATAAAGTCAGTATCTCGCAGGTTGGTTTGTAAAACCCGGGCCACAGTTTTAAGTACCTTGTCACCCGCTGCATGGCCAAATGTATCATTTATCTTTTTAAAGAAATCTATATCGCTGATGATCATAGTTAAAGGCTTGTTATACCTTTGCCAGCGGTTGAACTCTGAATTTAGCTGGTGATCATAGGCCTGGCGATTTGGCAGTTTTGTTAGCGGATCAAGTTGAGCATGAGCTCTTTGGATAACCAACCTTTCACGAAGCAGTGCAGACTCTTCCTGTGTCTCTTCAAGCCTGGTTTTAAGGGTTTCAATTTTGGCATTTGATTCAGCTTGTCTTTCCGCCTGAATTGAGCAGAAGTTATCAACCTCATCAACGATACTGCTTACATGTTCTTGGGCAATTTTTTTCAAATCTTCAAGGTTGTTGCAACTTTTGATGGTTTCGGTGATATCTGCTACCTGAGCTTTAACACTTTCTCCTAGCGACACTGTGTCATCTTGCGCCTGGGTTCCGGTAATTCCTACCGAGGCCAAGTATTGTTTGATATCAATTAGCTGCTCGGTAATATGTTGAAGAAAGTCTTCGAATTCATGGGTTTCTTCAGTAGCGGAGTCAACAACTAGAGCCACGATTTTATCGAGCAAATCAGGAAGCTGGCTTAGATTTAGATTGCCAAGAAGTTGTTTTTTTATTTCTTTAGCTCTGGGCTTAAATGAGTCTGGAAGGATAAGGTGTTCCAGAAGGTTAAGAAGAGTGTTCTTAACATTAGATGATACAAGTTCATCACCGGATATCTGTTCGTCCTGTTGTTCTTCGCCACCTTTGGTGAAAAGGCGTTGCAAAAAACCAGGCTTATCAGATTCGAGCTGAAAATCGCCTTCACTTAGCTCCTCGTTCGCAAGCCCAATTGCTTCTGAGAGTATTGATGCATAAGACTGAACCATGTCATTTGCGTCAATTATGTTTGTCTGCTTGCGAATTTCAGAGTTGAGCTTTTGAATTTTCTTCTGTAGCTCGTTCGAAAGTCTGGCCTTGGTCAAAGGGGCAATAAGGTGCGAAAAATTTTCAACTAGAGGGTTTGACGCCACATCCTCTTTAGTTTCAATATTTTTATCTTCAAGTTTTATAAGAGTGTCAGAGATTCTTCCTAGCGATGCTTCAATATTGGCATTGCCGTGGTCTTTACGTATGTGTTCCCTGATTTCTTCAAGCTGTTTATCCAGCCCTGTATCAATACCGTCTGCGGCTAAACTAAGCCGGACGACACACTTTTTTAAAAGGTCTAATCGTTTTGAAAGGTCTTCGTTTTCAGAGAAAGAATCAGCACTGTCAGAAGGTATATTCACAAGATGCTCCCTATACTACAGTAAATCCATTTATCGAGACTAATATGAGCATAAAATATTTTTTAAGAATTTGGTAGATATATTAGTGCTATTTGAATGAAAAGCAGAACTTTTTTGGAATTTAGCCTCTAAATAGGTATGCTCTATCTCACAATGGAATAAAAAACCATGAGAAAAAAGCAAAAAGTGTTACACTTATTTGTAATATCGTTTTAATGTTGAATCATAGTTATAACTAAAGCAAACCTTCATAGACTCTATCATTATGTATAAAGCATATTTTGGGCTTTCAGACAATCCGTTTTCAATAACGCCAGACCCGCGCTATCTTTATCTTAGCCCGAGGCATAAGGAGGCGCTGGCTCACCTATTATATGGTATTACTCAAAGCGGCGGATTTATCCAGCTTACTGGTGAGGTTGGTACCGGTAAAACCACCCTTACCAGGGCATTGTTGGAGCAGCTGCCTGAAAATACCGATCTGGCACTTATTTTAAACCCCAAGGTTTCCGTTGAGGAGTTTCTGGCATCTGTTTGTGAAGAGTTCAAGCTTCTTGAGCCTGGAAGCAAGTTATCCATTAAAGAATATGTAGATAAGCTTACCGAGTTTTTATTAGAGCAATATTCAAAAGGATTGCATACAGTTGTGCTTATCGATGAGGCACAAAACCTTCCTTTTGATGTGATCGAGCAGGTAAGGCTGCTTACAAATATTGAAACATCTAAATCAAAACTATTGCAGATAATTTTGGTTGGACAGCCAGAACTGGTAGAGCACTTGAATAACCGTAAGTTAAGACAGGTTGCCCAGCGTGTTACTGCAAGGTATCATCTGATTCCGCTTAACATGGCAGAAACAGCAGGATATATAAAGCATCGTTTACGTATTGCTGGTGTGGAACGTCCGATTTTTACTCCTGCGGCTATGCGTCTTATCAAGCTATATTCAGGCGGTATTCCAAGGCTGATTAATATTATCTGTGATCGAGCGCTACTAGGGGCGTATGCAACTAATAGGGTTCAGATTGATTCCAAAATTGTTACCAAGGCGGCAATGGAGGTTAAAGGTGGGAAACTGGTTGATCTTGGGGCTCCAATAAGGGCTCTTAAGAATATTTTACGCTCAAGGTCAAATGTTAAGACCGATGTAGATCAGGCTCAGATCGATCAGATTAGCATTCAACCTAAATCCGAAGCAAAAGCTAAGACCAGAGCTGAAACAAAGGAAGATAGGAATAAACCGCGTAGAACTACTCGAGTCAAGAAGATAAGCTCCAAAAAAATAGCTACAGCTATTCCTGCTACAACTTCTCCAGTGGCGGGTAACGCAACGGATCAAGATCTACATACTAAAGTTGAAGCTACTCAGCAGGCAAAAACCATCATCAATGAAAGCGAAGCCAAAGAGATAGAAGCTATCGAAAATGAGCTTGTGCAAAAGCAGGAAGAAAAAATATCTGAGGATAAGGCTGCTGTTGCTGTTGGTGAACTGGAAAAAGACCGGATCGCGGCAGAGCAGGCTGCTGAGAAGGCGGAACTGGAAAAAATTGAAGAAGAGCGTATCGAAGCGGAGCGTATTGCAGCAGAGGAGGCAGCTGAGAAAGCAGAACAGGAAAGGCTAGAGGCAGAGCGCATCGAAGCAGAACGTATTGCAGCAGAGCAGGCTGCTGAAAAAGCAGAACAGGAAAGGCTTGAGGTCGAACGTCTGGAAGCCGAGCGTATAGCGGCGGAAAAAGCAGAGCAGGAAAAGCTTGAGGCCGAACGTCTGGAAGCCGAGCGTATAGCGGCGGAAAAAGCAGAGCAGGAAAGGCTTGAAGCAGAACGCCTGGAAGCTGAACGCAAAGCAGCGGAAAAGGCAGAGCAGGAAAGAATTGAGGCAGAAAAGCAAGCGGCTAAACAGGCTGATGCAGATGTCGATAGTGAATCAGAGGGGGCGCTGGAAGATAAAGTTGCGGCAATGTTCTCTGGAGAAGGTGAATCAGGTGCTGCAGAAGAGGAAAAACTGGCTGCAGACCTTGAGTTTGGCGAAATGGTAGAAGACTTTGATGCCCCTGGTAAGATAATAGATGAAGACGAAGAACCAGCTACTGAGGTTGAGAACTTTGATATCTATGCTTCCGCAGATGATGCAGAAACAATGGATACAGCTGCTGAAGATAATGCTCAACAAATTTTAGAACAGGTTTCGCAACAGGACCTCCCGGAACAGAAACATCAATATGATTCCGAGGATCTTGAAGAAGAGATTGATGACGATATCGCTTATGAATTAAAGGACGATAGCTTTGAAGAAAGCGTTAATGAATCTGAGATCTTAAAAGAAGAGGAAGAAAACCCAGCCACCAGGTTAAAAAAGCAGATCAAAGAGCAGGTAAAAGAAAAGACCGCAAAGGCGGTTGAGGTTGCAAATGCAGGTATGAAGGCTAGCGCAAAACTAGCTCAAGCTGGCATGAAAGTTGGAGCTGAGGTTGGAGCTAAAGTTGGAGACAAGGTAAAAAACGGAGTATCATCGTTTGATCTTCAAGAAAGTATCGGTAAGGTTCAGGCGCTGGAGAAAAAGCAGAAAATTATTGCAGGTGCAATTGCGGCATTTGTTGTGCTGGTAGTGATTAGTGCTGTATTTATCCCAGGGGGTGAAAGATCGACAGCAGACAATAGTAAGTCAGCTAATACCAAGATAACAAAGAATGCTGTGATTCAGGCAGATCAATTAGAGCCTACTCCGAAATCAGTTTCTGCCAAGATCAAACCAGTAAATCTTCCTGTAAAACAGGCTAATAAACAAGCAAAAGCTGAAAGTGCTACTGATGTAGCTGTGAAAAAGAGCGCTGACAAAACTGAAAGCGCGGTAGATTCCAAAAAACAGCAAACAGCGTCTTTATCTAAGATGGTTTCCTCTTTGCAGGGGCTGCTTGCAAAAAATGTTGATGGTAAAAATTCTGAAAATTCTTCTTCCGAAAAAGTGTTGTCTCAGGGAAAAACTTTAGAGAAGCAAGTCGAATCAGCAGAGATTAAACAAACTGAAAAACAGGCTAAATCAGATCAAAGGAATGTTAAGACCAAAAAGGAAATTGTTGAACCGGTTAAGCAGATTGCTGTCCAACCAGTTCAAGAGACACCTGTTAAAAAAACACAAGCTCAAGAAACACAAAAGCAGACTGCAAAGCCTAAAGTAAAAAGATCAAAGCTTGAAAAGGCTTTGCGTAATAAATCATTGGATAAAGGTTTAGCGACATCTTTTAGAGAACTATTCAAGTTATGGCGCTTTGATTACAATAAAACTCAAGGTAAAACGGCTTGTGAAAAGTCAAAGACTAAAGGGTTGAGCTGCTTTTTCAATACTGGTTCGGTTGCTCACCTTATCCGCTTTAATAGACCAGTGATTATGAAATTTGAAAAGGGCAGAGGATATAATTACGCCCTTTTGGTTAAGCTTTCTAAGCAGAGTGTAACTTTGGATTTTGGTGGAGAGTTTAAAAAGTTTTCAACAAAAGATTTGAAAAAGGTTTGGAAAGGTAAGTACATCACATTATGGAGGCCGCCAAAACTTAGCAAAATGGTTATAAAACCTGGGGAAGAGGGTGATCATGTGCTCTGGCTATCAATGATGATGGATATGTACGATGGTAGCAAGACACCAAGAATCGACAGGAAAATATATAATGATGCGCTAAGGAAAAGAGTTGAGGCGTTCCAGAAGGCATTCAGGCTAAAGGTTGATGGTGTGGTTGGTAAGTCTACTATGGCACATATGACATCTGCTGTTGCTTTTCCGGGCGTACCCTTGCTAAAGAAGAATCGATAGAATCTATTAACTAAGTTGTACATAAATCATGTCATATATATTAGACGCATTAAAAAAATCAGAACATGAGAGAGAACAGGCTGAGCGCGAGCAGCAAGGCGCTGCTAAAGCTGCATTAGCTTATGAAAATGAAGAGCCGAAGAAAGGTAAGAATTTTGGTGCTTTGATAGGTTTGATAGTTGTTATAAACATCGCATTGGCGGGATATATATTTTTAAATAATGACGCCCCTGAAAGTAGTGTTACTGCTAAAACGCAGGAACAAAAACCTCAGCCCAAGCCTTTGCCAAAACCGAAACCAATTGCACGGCCGGCAGAAAAAAATGGCACTGAGAAGATAGCTAAGACTGTGCCTGGTAAGCCAAGTGATAAGGCTTCCGTGGTTAAAAAACCAGTCGTTAAAAAGCCAGCTGCACCAACAACGAAGCCGAGGAAGATATTACGTTCTGAATCAAATAAACGATTGGCTCAAAAGCAAGTTGTTAAACCGGAAGACAAGCCAGGGCAAATAGTTGAGATTGATCCAAAACGAGCAGTTAAACAGATAGATACTCAAAAAGTCGCGCTCCAACCAAAACAGGTCGCATCGATAGATACGCAAAAACAAACTGCCAAAATGGCAGGTAGACTTCCGGTGCCGCCTGAAATTGATACCAGACCGGTGAAACAGCAACGCAAGGTAGCAAAACCAAAAGGGCTAAAGCGCACAAGAGTTGGTGTAGAGCAGACTAATACCAGAGTTACTAGTGTAAAGGCCAAGCCGGATCCAAAACCTGTTTCACAACCTAAGTCATCACCAAAGGTTATCTACTCTAAAGTTGAATTAACTGCTGATCCAAATGATATTCCTGATCAGGTTAGTTCAACTCCTGTTAATTCTTCAAGATTAAAACCTGCGCGCAAGCCAAGAGTTCCAAACTTCATGGATATGGATCCTGATTTCAGGAGGACCTTTCCTAAAATCGACATAAATGTTCATGTTTATGCCGATGAACCAAATGATAGATTTGCTTTGATCGAGATGAAAAGATATGGAGAGGGAGATACCCTTTCAGGTAATATCAAGATTCGCGAGATTACTCCGGAAGGATTTATCCTTTTATACAAAGGTAAAACTTTTTTGTATCCTGCAAAATAGCTTAACTGCTATAATCCTGCGGCGTAATTTCAATCCTAGTAATCTCAATGTCATCATTGCTGTGATAGATAAACACCATATCTGCATTCAAATCCCGCAACTGTTTGTACCTGCTGTCTTCTCTAATATCTTCTAGAAGCTTGGGTCTGGTTTCTGTTTGCAGTGCATATGGGTCAACTTCAGATGCATTGTAATTGGCAAGCGTATAGTTGTATATGATGCATTTGCCTCTTCCTGCTTCAGCTTTAGTGAATTTGAAGTCTCTGTGGCTGTTTATTGAGGATGAACGATTAAACTCAGCGGCTATGGTGATAATCTGATCATTACGGTAGAAATAGTCGAGGATGCTAGGGGTAATAATCCATGCGATTGCGGTGATAAATGCAATTGCAAATAGTGCGTTTAATAAGTTTGAAACTCTGTCTGTCATGATGATTTCCTATTGTAGCATAGCTTTCCTGATATAAGTTTGCGATAGGAAAACTAGTTGTTGCGCTGAAATCAGGGCTAATTGAGTTATGCCTTGGTTTGAGCTGTTGCAACTGATCAAAATGTGGCTTAGCAGTATTGAAAAAACTAGCCAAGTCACTTAAATGGATAATATATTAATGCTTTTGCGATTTCAAATTAGTGAATTCTAATTTATAAGGTGCGGTTGCAAGCTAAATGGAGAGATAAATAAAAGCGACTCAAGGGAGCCGCTTAATGAGGGAGTATGATGAAGCTTTTTTGGGGCTTCAATAATAAGACATTTGTCAGATAAAAAAGTTCACTGTTTTTGTAGCTTGCGCTCCAGTTTGTTTATAGCTTCAATTTTGGCTTCAACTCTGGAGATTATTACCTTCTTATTAGGCAATTCTTGTGAAATTGAATTGATCGCAGTCAGGGCTTTTTTGTAGTGTTCCCGAGCTACCCCGGCTTGGTAAAAGTTAAAGCGATAATAGTCACCGATATATTCATGCCCTAACCATTTGTGACCTTTTTTTGAAGCTAAATCTGCTGCCAGTTTATAGAGTTCCGGATGTTGTTTTGCAAGGTTTAGCTTTTGCTGGACCAGTTTCAAACCATCTGCGTATGCACTTGAATATAGCAAGGCTACAGCATAGTTATGGATCAGCGGATAATTATCAGGATAAATCTGTAGTGCCTTCTGATAAGTTGTATAGCAATTTTTGATCTTTTTTTGTTGCAGCTGGCTTTTTCCAAGAGCTATAAGGTATGCAATCCTTTCCGTGTCATCACTGATTAATTTTAGAATAATTTGTTCGGCCTTTTTGTAACGTCCTGATTTGATAAGGGCAAGCGCATACCCATAGTGGTTGCTGAAATTGCTATCTGTTGTTATTAGCCGCTGATATTTTTCTAAAGCCTTTTGCGGATCGTTAATACTATAAATATCCAGCTTGGTTTTTATTAATATGTAGTTTATTGATTCTTTTCCCATCCACTTGTATTGATGGTTTATTCTCGATTTTACTTCTGAGATGCGGCTTTGAGTTAGAGGATGTGTGCTGAGGTACTCTATGGGTTTGTTCGAGTGTGTTTGCGCATCTTGCAGTGTTTGAAAAAAGCCAGTCATTCCTTTCTGATCATACCCTGAAGCAGCAAGAATCTTAAGGCCGATATTGTCAGCCTCTTTTTCTGCTGTGCGGGAATACGCCAGTTGATGTTGGATACTAGCAGCGTTGGTAGATATAAGTGCTGCGCTACCAGCTTGTGAGTCTTGTGTCGCTATTAGAATACTTGCCAGTAAAGCGGCTATTCTGGGAACAGACAAACGTTCATGCTCTGCTATTCTGCGGGCCAGATGACTTTGCGTGATATGTCCTATTTCATGCGCAAGTACTGATGCAAGTTCACTTTCGGTTTTTGTCGCATTTATTAAACCGGTAAAGATCCCAATGTATCCTCCTGGAGCAGCAAATGCATTTATTTGGTCAGAGGCAATAATAAAAAATGTAAATTCCGGCAGGTTATTTTCATTAGCATAGTTTACCAATGAGTTACCAAGTGACTGAATATAAGTATTTATTTCAGGGTCGGTTATAAGAGCTGCAGATTCCTTGACCTGTTGCATCATCTGGCGGCCGATCTCTGCTTCTTGTTGAGGGGAAAAATATTTACTGTGCGGACTTCCTATATCAGGTATTTCATCTGCATTGACAGTTTGGGGGTGCCATAAAAATAGTATTGCGAGTGCAGGGATTATTTTGATAAGTAGTCTCAATATCTTGCCTTGGGTTTAGTACTTAGAACAGCTGGGTCATGTATAATAATTAAAATAATAATAAGTTATTAAGATAGACTTGAGTATATCCCAATAGTTGCAAAAATTGCTGTTCTCCTCAATATTAATGAAACATGCTGGTTAATTCACGCTATACTGCAAATAGGTTATATATCTTTGCCGTAAAATTACAGGGCAATTGCAGATAGCACTTGGTAAGAGTTGTTTTTCATAGGAACCAAAAGTTATGGAAGTTGTATGGATTTGGCTGAGGAAAAAATTTGGCGACCCACAGATTATGGGGCTCATGGTTTTTTTGCTTCTGATTGCCGGGGTTATTTGGGCGTTTGGCAATATGCTTTTGCCAGTGCTAGCGAGTGTGGTTTTTGCGTATTTGCTTGAAGGGTTTGTGGTTAAGCTTGAAAAAAAAGGCGTTCCACGTTTGTTGAGCGTAGTAATTGTGTTTTCAGTATTTATGCTGCTAATGATTCTGGTGATTGCTGGAATGACACCTCTTTTGGCAACTCAAACCTCAGAATTAGGGCGTGAATTACCGGAGAATCTGCATCAAATCATTATTAATGCCGAGGAAATGATCTCCAAATTTTTAGCGAAGTACCCTCAGTTTTATGGTGCAGAGCAGGCAGAATCTGCCTCTGATGCTAATGCTGTAGCACAGACAATTTCTCAAGAAATGGGATTAAGCGAAAAAATCTTTTCTTCAGATGAATTAAAAGAAGCTATAAAAGGGCTGTTATCATTCTTTTCTATTGAGTCTTTAGTGGCTGTAACTACTGTTCTAGTGTATCTGGTTATTATCCCAATAATGATTTTTTTCTTCTTAAAGGACAAAAAACTGATCCTTGTCTGGTGTAGCAACAAGTTTATGCCTAAAGATCATCGCTTGATTAATCAAATCTGGGTAGAGGTTGATGCGCAGATTGGTAACTATATTCGCGGAAAGTTTATCGAGGTGTTGATAGTTGGGGCTGCGACTTATGTATCCTATGTATTTTTAGGGGTTAAGTTTGCAATGTTGCTTGGTGTTCTGGTTGGTCTTTCGGTTATTATTCCTTATGTTGGTGCTGCACTTGTGACATTCCCAGTTCTAATTCTTGGCTATGCCCAGTTTGGTTGGACGACAGATTTTGCTTATGTGGTTATAGCGTATGCGATAATTCAGGCGATTGATGGAAATGTAGTGGTCCCGCTTTTATTTTCCGAGGTGGTTAATATCCATCCGATTGCTATTATCGTGGCGATACTCATCTTTGGTGGGTTGTGGGGATTCTGGGGAGTTTTCTTTGCGATTCCACTAGCGACGTTTGTGCAGGCGGTTATGAATGCTTGGCCGAAGGCCTCAGAAATCGTTGCTTCGCACGATTCTTGCTAAAAAACTATTGCGTTTGCTTATTCTTTGTTGCAAATAGCTAAAAAATTAGTCACTTACTTTATGTAGGCTCAACATCTTTTAGCTGTTTGCGCTTCGACTAAGTCAAAACCTCAGAAGCATAATCCGCTAGACGAGATCTCTCTCCGCGGCGTAGGGTTATGTGTCCGCTGTATTCCCAGTTTTTAAAGCTGTCTACAATGTAGGTCAGCCCCGAAGTGGTTTCGGTAAGATACGGAGTATCGATCTGGGCTACATTACCAAGGCAGACAATCTTGCTGCCCGGGCCAGCACGGGTTACCAGTGTTTTCATTTGTTTTGAGGTAAGGTTTTGAGCCTCATCAATGATAATAAATTTATTCAAAAAGGTGCGTCCGCGCATAAAGTTAAGAGACTTTACTTTGATGCGATTTTGTAGCAGGTCGCTGGTAGCAGCTCGGCTCCATTCATCTGTGTGCTCATCATTCTGGGTCAGGAATTCCAGATTGTCTATAAGGGCTCCCATCCAAGGGTTCATCTTTTCCTCTTCTGTTCCTGGTAGAAAACCGATATCTTCACCAACAGGTATGGTTACCCTGGTCATAATGATTTCGTTGTATATCTGCTCGTCTAGAACTTGGGTGAGCCCAGCGGCAAGGGTTAATAAGGTTTTACCGGTTCCGGCCATGCCAAGTAGTGATACGAAATCTATCTCCGGGTCCATTAGCAGATTCAGGGCAAAATTTTGTTGGCGATTTTTGGCTTTGATGCCCCAAACTGTTTTATTTGATTCCTGAAAGTCATTTACGGTTTCAATAATGGCGTGGTCATTATCCAGCTTTCTTACAATGGCTTCAAACCTCTCGTCACCCTCTAAAAAGATAAACTCATTCGGGCGCCAGGTTGAGATCTTATCGCCGGTGATCTTATAGAACGTACGCCCTTCTTCCTGCCATGACTCCATGTCTTTGCTGTGGGTTTCCCAAAAGTTGTCATCTAACTTGATCTCGCCCGGTGAAAGTAGGTCAACATCGTCAAGCACCTGATCATTAAAATAGTCTTCGGAGTGAATTCCAAGGATCTTTGCCTTCAGACGTAAGTTGATATCTTTACTTACGATTGTTACCTTGCGATTTGGGTGGATCTCTTGAAGTTCGCGCGCCATGCTGATTATTTGGTTGTCGGCTTTACCGAGCGGAATCTCGTCCGGTAGTTTGGCGGTGATATTGTGGTTTTGGAAAAATAGGCGGCCTGGGGCTATCTCTTCGCCGTTTGGGGTATACATGCTTACTTGTTCTAGAATAAAGCCTTCGTTAATCGAACCGTTGTCTTTTTTATCCATTATGTCATTTAAAAAACGGCTGACCTGGCGGACGTTACGCGCAACTTCTGACATACCTTTTTTTGAATTGTCGAGCTCTTCAAGTACGGCTAGAGGAAGGTGTATGTCATGCTCGTGAAATTGAAAGATTGAAGTTGGGTCGTGCATTAATACGTTTGTATCAAGGACAAAGATTTTTTTGTGGCTATCCATATATAACTCCTACTGCAAGAATTCTTTGTTTTCTTCTAGAGTGACTTTGAAAACCTGTTCCATGGTATTTCATTCGGCTTAAGCTATCAGAAACTCCCCTTCAAAGGTTCAAATGTCGCATCCAGATTAATATCGTCACAAAGCTCGAAAAAGTCTTCACGTAACTGGGCTATCTGAATGTCAGTGGCGATGTTTACTGTAATTTGAGCCGAAAACATCTGTGCCCCAGTTATGGCAGCGTTGTACGTAGATGTATTGATGCTTTCAATGTTGATGCCGCTATCGCTGAAGAAGCTGGCCAGGCTGTTGACAACACCAGGCTGGTCAATAGTAACTGCTTCAACAATATAGGGGATTTTGTCTTTGTTATGCTTGCGGCCCTGGGTGTATTTTGTAGAAATTGTTAACCCTAGCTTATTTCCCAGATCATCAGAGCTACTTTCCAGCTTGGCTAGTTTGTCCCACTTCCCTGAAACCAGCATGATGATCGCGAACTGTTCGCCTAATACCGCCATGCGACTGTCAACAATATTGCATTTTTTATCAAGGATCTCTTTGGAAAGTTCGTTTACAATGCCTGGTCGGTCATCTCCAAGCGCTGTTATTACAAGGTGTTTTAACATCTGATTATTTCAGTCCCGTCCGTTTCGCTGGTTTATCAGCTCATCCTATAAAATATTCCTATAACTAGAGACTAACACAGCTATATGATAATCAAAATGAACAGTTGATTTTTTTTTTTTGCTTTTGTCAAAGTTATTGGAACTATTGGTTTTTTTGTTGATCAATATGCATGGGTGTTTCTGAGTTAGCCGTCTTTTGTGAAAACTTTGCCCCATGTTTTTTACAACTTTTGTTGCGGTTTATGAAAACAATGGCCTTAGATGGAAAATTTAGGTGAAACATTTTATGGAATCTATTATCCTGTAGCGAAGAAAACACTATTTTTAGATCAAAATATGTGTTTTTTAGCTTCTTTAATGAAATGATTATGTGGAGAATTGCTTAATGTTCAGCGGGAGTATGGTTGCTCTGGTAACACCGATGTGTGCTGATGGCTCAGTAGATGAGGTGTCACTAGAGGCATTGGTTGAGTTTCATATTGAAAACGGCACTGATTCAATTCTGGCTGTCGGTACAACAGGTGAATCAGCAACCCTTGATATGGATGAACACTCTGATGTTATCAAGAAGGTAGTGGATTACGTGGATGGAAGGGTTCCAGTTATTGGTGGAACAGGTGCCAACTCGACATCTGAAGCGCTGGAATTAACAAAAAATGCTAAAGAAGCGGGTTGCGATGCCTGTCTTTTGGTAACTCCATACTACAATAAACCAACCCAGGAAGGTTTGTATCAGCATTATAAGCTTATTGCTCAAGTAGTTGATATTCCCCAGGTTCTATATAATGTACCAGGAAGAACCGCTTGTGATATGCAGCCTGAGACGGTCCAACGTTTATCGAAAATAGATAATATTGTTGGTATTAAAGAAGCAAGTGGTTCTATAGAAAGAATTAAAAAACTAGCGGAGCTTTGTGGAAGTGAATTTGGTGTATTTACCGGTGATGACGATATAGCTTGTGATGCTATTCTGGCAGGTGCAAGTTGCGCTGTTTCAGTTACTGCAAATGTTGCACCGAAGCTGATGCATGAGATGACAACTGCGGCTGTTGCCAAAGATGAGACCACTGCAAGAGAGGCTGATTCGAAGCTGCGGGGGCTTCATGCTGCCATGTTCCTTGAGTCTAATCCGATTCCGGCTAAATGGGCTCTTTATGATATGGGAATGATTCCTGAGGGAATACGTTTGCCGTTAACGCCACTTTCTTCTGAACACTTCGAAGCTGTTCGTGCGGCGATTAAGCAGGCAAATTCTTAATTACGTTTTAATGCCTGATCAAATTGGAATTGAGCAAAGAGAAATCTATGAGTAAGTTTTTAAAATCATCAGCTATTACCATGATGGTAATAGCTGCTATTTCATTAAGTGGTTGCAGTACTGTATCAAAGTCATTTAGCAGCATGTTTGGTTGGGTGCATGATGATACAACAGACAAAGAGGAAAAACGTTTAGAAAAGCTCGAGGTTCCGCCGGAGCTTTCCAGGGTTGAAGTTACTGATAGTATGGCACTTCCAGGGGGTCTTCAGGGTAAGGCATCCTATTCTGAATATACCAATAAAACAGAAAGCAAGGAGCTTGTTAAAGCTAAAGGTAGTGGTTTTGTTTTGCCGCAAGGAGTAGCGATTAAACGTGCAGGTGAAACCCGCTGGTTGGAAATTACTGCCAACGCCAATGCTCTTTATGGGAAAGTGAAGAAGTTTCTCGAGAATCAGGAGCTTGATATAGATTTAGAAGAAAAAAGGCTGATGTTTATTGATACCTCGTGGGCTCCGGAAAGCACAGCAATTCCAAAAGGTTTTTTCTCACAGTTAAGTCAGAACATCTTTGGCTCTCCTATATTGGAGAAGTATAGGTTTAGAATTGAGCCAGGTCTGGAAGATGGTGTGGCAGAGTTGTATGTATCGCACTATGGTGTTGAAAAAGTACTTATTGATGAAGTTGAAAGTGGTAATGTACTTTTTGAAAAGCAAGCTGGGGATCTGGATCCTGTAAAGAGCAGCTCTTGGAGGCCGCGTCCAGTTGATAAAGCGCTGGAAGCGGAGATGCTGCGACGCTTTATTGTATATATAGGTGTTGGTGAGGATATAGCTGAACAAATGGTTGAACAGCCTGTTGATGAAGAGCGCTTGGCAAGCATTGTTGCGGATCAGAATGGCTATGCACTATCAATGGTAATTAAACAGCGTTTCTTTAATTCGTGGCGTATAGTTGGCAAGGCGATTGATCACGCGAGCTTTACATTATTAGATCGTAATCGTTCTGGCGGTGAATTTTTTGTCCAGTATGACCCATCTGCTGAGCAGGGATCTGAAGAGAAGGGGTTTTGGGAAAGCATTATGTTTTGGCGTGATGCCAAAGAACACATTAAATCGCAGAAATTTTATCTGCGCTTGGTGGATGAGGGTGATAAGTGCCGCATGGTAGTGCTTGATGAAGACAAGAAGGTTGTTGATATCAAGGTTGCCAGGGTAATGCTTAGACTTCTGAATGAGCATATTTATTAGCAAATACAAGTCGTTCTCGCTTCTTCGGGAATGACGTTATAAAAGCTGGAGTCTTAATTGCGTTTCTCATCATTAGGTAGTGGCAGCAAAGGAAATGCCGCATTAGTTGAATCAGGTACTACCTCTATTTTGATAGACTGTGGTTTTTCAGTTAAGCAGATTGAAACTCGCCTTGAGCGTTTAGCTCGTAATGCTGGAAATATCACTGCTATCCTTATCACCCATGAACATGCAGATCATGTTTCCGGTTTGGCTGCCTTAACCCAAAGGTATCGCACACCAGTTTGGATCACCCGTGGTACATTTCATGGGCTGGCAGATAAAAATATTCCCGAGGTCAATTTTTTTAAAAGTCACTCTGCATTTACTATTGGTGATATAAATATCACTCCGGCTCCGGTTCCACATGATGCCAGAGAGCCAACCCAGTTTGTTTTTGAATGCAATGGTAAACGCCTTGGTGTGCTGAGTGATGTTGGAAAAGTTACTCCTCATCTTGAGCGCCTGTTTACTAATCTCGATTCTATCTTTATTGAAAGTAACCATTGCATAAATATGTTGCAGGTTGGTCCGTACCCGCGCTTTTTAAAAGAAAGAGTAGGTGGTGGTTTGGGGCATCTTAGCAATGATCAATGTGTTGATTTTTTAAAGAAGATTGGCTGTGATCAGATGCAGCATATTATTGCCGGGCATATAAGCGAAAAGAATAACTGTCCGCAGCTAGTGCAAACTATTCTCTCCAGTGCATTAAACCTGCAGGGGGATAGAATAAAGATTGCTTCGCAGGACCGGGGTATTGGCTGGTGTGAGGTTATTTAGCCTTTTTACAGCTTGTTTATCGCAATATATCTAGCAAATTCGCTGCAAGTAAATCCATGTCTTCTTTTCGCCAGTATTCATGCTGGCAGGGAGTTGTTGTAAACATTCCAGTTATGTTTTTCAGCGCGGGCAGTATAGACTGCATCACATTTTTTCGTAGACTAACTTTTTTAAACTGCTGCCTACAGGCTTATTTGTGATGAGGTTGTCACTTTGGTTTGCAAACTGAGTCATTTTGCAACTAGTCAAAAGTGTGAACAACGTCAATTGCATCAACACTTTGTGATTCAGTTGTGTAAAAAGTGTGAAATTTAACCAAATTAGCAACAACTAAAGTACTTTATTCTAAATAGGTTGCTATCTATTGAAAACTAGAGGAAAAAATCTTCATTTTTGCGCGCCGCACAAAATAAATCATTGATTTGTGACGATTTATTTTTTGATGGACTTCACAATATCAGTGAATACTAATTCCGGGGTTATATGTTTCGATATTAATATGAACTTATGGTTTACAACAAAGAACCATCATAAAAAAATCTTGGAGGATATAATTATGAAAATACGGAATCTACTAGCTATTGCTATCGGTGTTGTGGCACTAACTTTTTCAGTAGTTGCAAATGCAGCTAGCTGGACTACAAAAAGCCTTGGCGGTTTTTCAAGTGTGCATATGTATGTACCATCAACTGCCTCTCCTGTTGGAAACGGTAAGTCACTGCTTATCGTTCTTCACGGTTGTACTCAAAGTAACGGTGCATTTAAGACAGCAAATCTTGAAGACGCTGCAGATGAATACGGTATGGTCATAGCAGCTCCTGATGCGATGAATAAGGCTGGTTTTTCCTGTTGGAGCTATTGGCAGGGAACGAAGTCAAGAACTGCGGGTGATTATAAGAATGTAATCAATCTTGCAAAAGCAATTCGTGACGATGCTTCGTATGGCGTGGATGCAGATCAAATCTACATTGCAGGTCTTTCTTCTGGTGGCGCATTTGCAATGACAGTTGGCTGTCTTGCTCCAGATATCTTCGCTGGTATGGGCCTTGATGCGGCGCCAAGTGCTGGTACTTCCTCAAACGGTGCATTTTCTCTAGAATCAAATGCTTCACAAACAGCCCAAAGGTGTGAATCTTATGCTGGGTCATATGCAAGTTACTTCGATACTCAGATTACTAATACAGCCTATGGGACAAGTGATTACACGGTGCCTCAAGGCTATGGTCCACAAAATGCGAACGCAATGGCAACCATCTATGGCGTTTCTAAACAGTCTGGCACAAATACTATTCAAGGTAATTCAGGTGCAAAAGAAACTCTTTATACAAACGGCCGTGTTTCAATGGTTGAAATGAGCGGTGTTGGTCACGCATGGCCAGGAGGCTCAGGTGCTTCTGGCAGTTACATTGATGGCTCAAGTATCAACTACGGTAAATATCTAGGTGAATACTTTGCGCAAAACAACATGCGTGTCGATGGAACAATTGATAATGGTGGCGACAACGGCGGTGACAACAGCGGTGATAATGGTGGTGACAACGGCGGTGATAATAGTGGCGACAACGGCGGTAATAATGATGGTGATACCACAGAAGAATGCTACTCTGAGTCTGCGTACGGTACAGTAACCGATCACTATATCGCAGACAGACTAGACATAAATACATACAACGCTATGGGTGCTGAGTATGGTTATATCGAAAAGATCACTCTGTACAATGTAAACGGAACTTGGACTGATTCAGTAGACTGTCTACAAGATGGTGGGGACGGTGGTAATGACAATATTGACGGTGGTGGCCAAGGTGGTGGCGTAGCTCAAGGAACTTGGACTCAATCTAGAATCGTTGGCTTCTCAAAAGTAGATGTATATGTTCCACCAACAGAGTCTCCTGTAGGTGCAGGTCGTGCGCTAATGATCGTACTACACGGTTGTACTCAAGATATCAGTGCTTTCAGAACAGCAAATCTTGATCTTGTTGCAGATGAATACGGTATGGTAATCGCAGTGCCTGATGCACAAAACAAAGCGGGCTTCAGCTGCTGGGACTACTGGGGTGATTCAACTGCGAAATCAAGATCAGCTGGAGACTACAAAAATGTAATCGACCTAGCTGTTGAACTAAGAGATGATTCAAGCTACGGTATCGATCCTAACCAGGTTTACGTTGCAGGTCTATCGTCAGGTGGTGCGTTTGCAATGACTGTTGGTTGTCTAGCTCCAGATGTATTTGCAGGTATGGCCCTGGATGCAGCTCCAAGTACTGGTACTTCTTCTAATGGTGCATTCTCACTAGAGTCTAACTCAACACAAACTGCTCAAAGATGTGAGGGTTATGCAGGATCAAATGCTAGTTACTTCGATACTCAAATCACATCTACAGCTTACGGTACAGGTGACTACACAGTGCCACAGGGTTATGGCCTACAAAATGCTGAAGCAATGGCTAAGATCTACGGTGTATCAAAGGTTGCTGGCACAACTGACTTAGGTGGAGCTACTGAGAGCAGATGGTCAAATGGTAGAATCTCAATGGTTGAGCTAAGTGGTGTTGGTCACGCATGGCCTGGTGGTAGCGGTGCATCTGGTAGCTACATCGATAGTAGTTCTATCAACTACGGTATGCAGGTTGCTAAATACTTCGCTAATAACAATATGCGTATCGATGAGGTTGTATGTGATGACCTAAACAACAACGGTATCTGTGATGATCAAGAGCAACAATGTGACGATCTAAACAATAACGG
>QZLE01000141.1 GCA_004796365.1 Gammaproteobacteria bacterium
CTTAATATCATTTTAAACCTCTATTCATTAAATGAATCCAAATAATACCTTTATACAGCAGTTTTTGCACATACCATTTTTGTTTGTCATCTGTTTTAGGTAATATTGCCTGTAATTAGTTGAACTAAACCGGAAATAAAAGCATGCTGCACGTTTATAACAGTCTGAATAATCAAAAAGAACCGTTTCAACCACTGGAAGATGGTAAGGTAAAAATGTATGTCTGCGGTATGACCGTATATGACTTCTGTCATTTGGGGCATGCGCGTGCGATGGTTGTATTTGATATGGTTGCGCGTTACCTGCGCTATCGTGATTACTATGTGAAATACGTACGTAATATCACCGATATAGATGACAAGATCATCAAACGCGCCAATGAAAACGGTGAAGATTTTCTTGCGCTTACCAGACGTTTTACCGAGGCGATGTATGAAGATGCTGATGCTCTAGGTGTTTTGCGTCCAGATGCAGAACCAAAGGCAACAGAGTCTATCCCGCTTATAATCGATATGATTCAAAGACTGATCGATAAAGGAGCTGCCTACCAGGCATCTAACGGTGATGTGTATTCCCGGGTCGATCAGTTTAGTTCCTATGGCAAACTGTCCGGTAAGAATATTGAAGATCTGCGTGCCGGTGAGCGTATCGCAGTTGATGATGTAAAAGAATCCCCGTATGACTTTGTATTGTGGAAGATGGCAAAACCGGATGAGCCGCAATGGGATTCCCCTTGGGGTTCAGGGCGCCCAGGTTGGCATATTGAGTGCTCAGCAATGGCATTCGATGAGCTGGGAGAAAGCTTTGATATCCATGGTGGTGGCCTTGATCTGCAATTCCCGCATCACGAGAATGAGATTGCGATGTCGGAAACGGTAACTGACAAGCCTTTCGCGAAATACTGGATGCATAACGGTCATGTGCGTGTCGATCAGGAGAAGATGTCAAAATCACTGGGCAACTTCTTTACTATTCGCGATATTCTAAAGAAATATAAGGCAGAGGAGGTCCGTTTCTTCCTGCTAACCAGTGGCTATCGTTCGCCGTTGAACTACACCGAAGAAAACCTGCAGCAGGCCAAACAGTCGCTGTTAAAACTCTATACTGCTCTGCGCAATGCAGATGCAACCAAGATGCCTGAGCAATCAGAATATAAAGATAGATTTGTTGCAGCTATGGATGATGACTTTAATACCCCAGCGGCTATTGCGGTGTTGCATGAACTGGCGGTAGAGGTAAATAAGGCTAAAGAATCAGCGGCGGAAAACCTTGGCGAGCTGGCAGCAACTTTGGTTGAGCTAGGAAATGTTCTTGGTCTGCTGGAGCATGATGTGAATGAGTATTTCCAAGGCGATGCTGATGAAAGTGAAGATGGCCTTGCCGTTGCAGATATTGATGCACTAGTAGCGCAACGCAACCAGGCTCGTGCGGATAAAAACTGGGGCGAGGCTGATCGTATTCGTGATGAGTTAAAAGATCAGGGAATAGTTATTGAAGATGGTGCTGGTGGAACCAGTTGGCGAAGAGAATAGTTTTGTGACCCCCTTTGTAAAACAATAATTTACTGCTTGAAAAACTCGGTATAAGCACTATCTTATATATCGGTATCGGTAAATTTATCCAGTTTATAAACTGGATGGAGGTGGTTATGTCTAATTGTGAGCTGCTTGAAACCTGTATTTTTTTTAATGATAAAATGGAAGAATATCCAGCTGGCGTTGCTGCAATGAGAAGGCGTTACTGTCTCAAAGATAATTCTTGCTGTGCCAGGTATCAAGTATTTAAAGAGTTGGGTCGGGAAAAAGTTCCTGCTGATCTTTTTCCAAATGATAAAAGCAGAGCGCAGCTGATTATTTCGTAGTATCTGAAAATACTAATCTCTCATCTTTGCTGATTCCAGTGTATTTTCCAGCAAAGTAGCGACTGTCATTGGTCCAACGCCACCCGGTACAGGGGTGATCCATGAAGCCTTTTCCGCAGCGGTGTGAAAATCTACATCGCCAACCAGCTTGCCGTTGTCCAAACGGTTGATTCCAACGTCAATCACTATAGCGCCTTCTTTAACCCATGATCCAGGTACAAAGTTCGGGATGCCAACTGCGGCAACTACTATATCTGCTCCTTTAACCTTGTCTTCAAGGTCTTTGGTGCGGCTATGGCAAACGGTTATGGTGCAGCGAGCAGCTAGTAGTTCAAGAGCCATTGGTCTGCCTACGATATTGGATTGGCCGATAATTACTGCGTCTTGGCCAACCAGATCAATACCGGTTTTTTCCAGCATGGTCATGATCCCTTTAGGGGTGCAGGAGCGCAGTAGTGGCATTCTAAGTGCCAGACGGCCAACGTTGTAAGGGTGAAAGCCGTCAACGTCCTTTTCCGGCAGGATGCGCTCGATCACCTCGTCACCATTTATGTGCTCTGGTAGAGGTAATTGTACCAGAATTCCGTCGATCTCATCATCGGCATTTAGTTCGTCAATTAGTGCAAAGAGCTCGTCCTGGGTCATTGTTGTCGGCTTAATAAAAGCCTTGGAGACAAATCCAGCGGCCTCACATGATTTTCTCTTGCTATTAACATAAACGGCTGAAGCCGGATCATCACCAACCAGAACTACTGCCAAACCAGGTCTGCGCAATCCTTTCTCAATTCTGGATTCAACTTCCTGTCTGATAGATTCTTTTAGGTCTGCTGCTATTTGTTTGCCGTCTATAATTGTTGCGCTCATATGATTGCCTTGGCTGATTGTGTGGAAAAACGGCGGTTTGCCGTGCTGTTATTGCAAGCAATTATAGCCAAAAATGATCTGGTTTTGTTGATATTTTTGCCAATTTCTGTGGGGTATTCGGGTATCAGGAATCATTTGTGTGTATAATTTCCCCAAGTCTGGTACGGAATTGAGGTAATAGATGCTAAATCTTATGGAATGTACGCCAATTGCGCAGTTTGCGATTGGATTAGATCATAAGATCGTTTCTATGAATCGCGCATGCGAGTTGCTAACAGGCATTTCAGCTTATGATGTTATTGGAACAGATAGGCAATGGAGTTTTTTTTATGATCATCCGCGCCCGGTCCTTGCCGACCTGATCCTTGAGCAGGATTTTATAGGTTTTCAAAAATTATACGAAGGGAAGGACCCGGGGAAGTCGCCAATTGTTCCTTTTGCCTGGGAGGCTACTAGTTTTTTTGAAGATATGGGTGGAAAGCCACGCCATATATACTTTTTGGCGGCTCCGATTTTCGATGATGATAATATCATGATTGGTGCGGTAACTACGCTGCAGGATGTTACTGAACAAAAATTGCGCGAACTGTCAATGCAGGCTGAATCTCAGCAGCTGCAACAGGAAAATATCAAACTTAAATCATCGATTCAGGAACGCTACCGTTTTAATAATATTATTGGTAAGAGTGCGCAGATGCAGAATGTATATGACATGATCGTCAAGGCTTCTGCGAATCTATCCGATTCTGCTAGTGTGGTTATTTATGGAGAATCTGGAACCGGTAAGGAGCTGGTGGCACGTGCAGTGCATGATCTTAGTGAACGTCATGATAAACCATTTGTTGCGGTCAATTGCGGTGCTATTCCTGAAAATCTGCTCGAAAGCGCTTTTTTTGGGCATGCAAAAGGAGCATTTACCGGGGCTCATCAGGCCAAAGAAGGCTTTTTGGATCAGGCTGATGGTGGAACTCTTTTTTTAGATGAGATTGGTGAACTTGATCTGAATCTGCAGGTAAAGCTTTTACGGGCGATTGAGCGGAAAGAGTATTCTCCTGTGGGTCAGGCTGCGGTGAAAAGTTCGGACTTTTGTATTGTCGCCGCAACTAATAGAAATCTGCTTGAAGAGGTTAATAAAGGTACTTTTCGGGAAGATTTTTATTATCGTATTCATGTTATTCCAATAACAATTCCGCCCTTGCGTGAACGTAAAGATGATATTCCTTTGCTGGTTGATCACTTTCTTAATGTTAGGGGGGGGGGAGAAGGGCCTCTGCCGGGTAAGGTTATGGATGCGCTTTATAATTATCACTGGCCGGGAAATGTCAGGGAATTGCAGAATAGTGTTAGCCGTTATATGACTCTTAAAACGCTCGAGTTTCGCGATGAGGTTGTGGTGGCGTCCGATGAAGATGGTGGAGTGGTTGCGATAGCAGATGATATTGGTTATGCAGCAGCAATGGATAGATTTGAGCGTTCGTATATCTTAAAGCTGCTGGATAAAAAACGCTGGAATCGGCAAGCTGTAGCAGCTGAAATGGGGCTTTCGCGTCGAACTTTATTCCGAAGGATGCAAAAACTCGGGATATAATGGTCTCTTTATGAGACAAATTCGTCTCACTGCATAAAATCCTAATAAATTCAGAGCTATGCATTATTAGTCCGCTCTTATGTGTGACAAAAATGTCCCACTGAGTATTTCTGGTTTGTGGTTGTTGTGTGGCACATCTGGTGGTCTTTATTCTTTAAATACAAGGTCTTATGTGGTTTCATTGGTTTTTGGCACGTTTGTTGTAGTACTTTGTTTCGGATGTCTTGAAAAGATATCCAGGCTAATCGTTGTAGGAGCGATAGGGGTCTGTGAAGAAAATGATAGACGAGTGCATGGTTGAGCTACTTTCTGAGCTCGATCTGAAAACTGTTCAAGTGAACGAAACAGAAATTATAGAGGAGTGTGCAAGGCGAGTAGGAGAAAAGCAGTTGCTGGATTTAAGCGAGGAGGAGCTTAAGCGTGAGATATTGACAGCTTTGGAAAAGTCACCGCTTTTCCAAAAGACATATCGCAGGCCAGAAAAGGATGATCAAAATCTAAGTAAGTGCTACCTGGTTGTTTAGTGCGCATGAAACGAACAAAAAATTTAGGAGTAAGACAATGAATGATAAAGGTTTAGCAAATCCGGGGCCATTAGGTCTAATGGGATTTGGAATGACGACAATATTACTTAATATCCATAATGCTGGTTTTTTTCCAATCAGCTCAATGATACTTGCTATGGGTATTTTTTATGGTGGTATGGCGCAGATTGTTGCTGGTGTACTTGAGTTTAGGAAGGGTAATACCTTTGGTGTGACAGCCTTTATTTCATATGGTTTCTTCTGGATTACACTAGTTGCACTGATGCTTATGCCAAAACTTGGTTGGACAGAGGCAACTCCACATAGCTATATGGCTTGGTTCCTGTTCCTGTGGGGTGTGTTTACTCTGTTCATGTTTGTTGGAACCCTTAAGGCGAACAAGACATTGAGATTCATCTTTGGGTCGCTGGCAGTCCTATTCTTCCTGCTTGCGGCAAGAGACTGGACCGGCTCAGTGATTATAGGCAAGATTGCTGGCTGGGAAGGTATTATCTGCGGTATGAGCGCGATCTATTTGGCAATGGCTGAAGTGATCAATGAACAGTTTGATTCAGCATTGCTGCCTGTGGGGTGATCTGAAAGAGATCGAATCAGAGTACTAGACCCCTGCCGAAGTTCGTTACGCTCATGCTAAACCTCCTGTAGCGCTCTTCGGCAGGCCTAAATCTAATTCCGGGCGCAACATTGGAGTGCATAAATATGTTAGAGTCAGTTTTAATCGCTTTGGTCGTTTGTGAATTATTTCGGTCATTATCAAGTGGCCGAAGTGATTAATTGCAAACGGGGATAAATAGTAATAGATAAGTTGTAAAGAGTACTAGACCCCTGCCGAGAGCATTGCTCTCATGCTAAACCTCCTTGTGATGTTTCTCGGTAGGCCTACTACCTACTAATCAGTTTCGTTCTGATATGCTAATTATGGGCTCTGAAAAATGCAGTAATACTAGTTGATAGGGTACCAGACCCCTGTCGAAGGTCACTCGCTCATGCAAAAGCGTAATGTACCAGACCCTTGTTGCCGTCTTTCCTCCGTGTTAACAACTAATAACCTTCGACAGGCCTCCAGGCTTGTGCCTGAATTTCTACTATAATACGTAAATAAAAATATTCCACTAAAAACATGTATTGTAATTCGTAAACCCCAGATATAATCCGTATATTTAAAGCCGAATATGTTGCGAGGTGAATTCTCAATGATTCTCAGGTATGCCTTGGTGGATGTGTGCGGTAATGATCTTTTTCTCGCTTGTATGGACGATAAGGTGGTCTATGCGGCTTTTGTGGATATCGATAATAATCTTGGTGTTGCCGGTAGTTATTGCGTGTCCTCGGAAAGAATGCGGCGTGGTGTGGCTGGTATGTATGAATTTTTGCAAAAGAATAAGTTTCTGGGAATAAATGAGGTTGTATTTGAAGATGCAGAGCCGGATTATGAGGCAGTAAAGCAAATATTTGACCGGGCCCAAAAGCAGGCAGAAAACAAAGATTTGATCCTGTATGGCACGCAATTTCAAAAGGCAGTTTGGGGAAAGCTCCTGGAGCTGCAGCCCAGTGACGTTGCTAGCTATTCTCAGATTGCAAACGAGCTTGAAATGCCCAAGGCCGTCAGGGCGGTTGGAAATGCGATAGCTAGAAACCATATTGCGTATTTGATCCCCTGTCATAGGGTGATTCGTGCCGATGGTGGGCTAGGGGGGTTTAAGTGGGGTACAAGTCTAAAAGGTCGGCTTTTAGAGCAGGAGAGCCAAAAACGTATCGAAGGGTAAAGTTGTAGCAGGATGTGTAAAATTACTGTAATATTTTCATGTGGTTATAGTTTTTTTTGTGTTTTTGCGCCTAAGTATGTTGATATGTGGTCAAATATCAGAAAGGATAAATAGAAAAATAATGCTCAAAAAGTGAAAAACGTTATTGACGAAAGCGCTTTCCGGCAGTATTATTGCGCCCTCGTTGGTTGAGCTCTTGATTAAAAGGGTTAAGCTAATAGGTTCGGGGTGTAGCGCAGCCTGGTAGCGCAACTGCTTTGGGAGCAGTGGGTCGGGGGTTCGAATCCCTCCACCCCGACCAAAAAGCTGAAAAGCTTTCGAGGCTATGCGC
>QZLE01000055.1 GCA_004796365.1 Gammaproteobacteria bacterium
AGAGCAAGTAAAAGAGCAAGTAAAAGAGCAAGTAAAAGAGCAAGTAAAAGAGCAAGTAAAAGAGCGTAAAACAATTCCGTTGATAGCTGAAAGAACCGTCTACTCAGCTACGCCGATGTCATCGCTATCAGCATTGGAAAAAGTTAACTCTGAAGATAATGAGCTGATTCGAGTAATAAAGAAACCACAGCAGTCTCAAGTTCAGGTACAAAGCAAAAAGGAACAGTCTGAGCCGGTTCATGCCGAAAAAAAGCCGGTAATGTTGAATGAGCAATTTTTGATACCAAAAGAACCGGCAGTTGAATCGCCAAAGATTCAGCCTCAGGTTAAAGTTGAAGTTAAGCCTGAAGTAAAGCCAGAGGCTAAACAAGAAGCTAAGGTAGAAGTAGCTCCATCTCCGGAAATAGCAAAAGAGCAGCTAAAGGTACAGCCAAAAACAAAAGAGCCGGAAAAAAGCAAAAAGAAAAAAGTTGATGTAGGCTTCATGCTATCAACTCCTTTGTCTGATGATTTGATTAACGGGGTTCCAAACTGGGCTCACCCGGATTTTCAGTGTCTGTTTTTCAATGTTGGTGTAGTTAAGCTGGCGGTGCCGCTTGTGAAACTAAAGGGTGTAATTCCTTTTCCGGAAAAGGTTGCGCGACCACCAAAATCGCCGGATTGGTATCTGGGACTATTTATGAATCGCGGCCAACATGTGAAGATTATAGATACTGCAGAGCTGGTTTTGCCAGATGGATATCATGGAAAAAAAGAAGAGAGTGAGCCTAATAAGATAATCTTTATTGGCGAAGGTGAATTAGGACTTGTCTGTTCAGATATTGGTGATGTAATGAAAATTTCAGAAGGTGAGGTAAGATGGCGCGAGGGTAATGGGGGGAAAAGGCCGTGGCTGTTAGGAACGGTGAAAAAACACCTGTGTGCATTGGTTGATACTGCAGGAGTAATCAAAATGCTAAGGGAGCTGGGGATCGAAAAGGACTAGCAGTTAAAAATATTCCAATAAAAAAGATAAATAACAGTGAATTTTCCTAAGTTTTAGACTATTTATTAATATAGAAATGTATGTTGCCGAATTGGGCGACAAAATGTAGTTAATTTGGAGATTATGGATGTCTGAAGATGAAAGTGTCGATTCTGAAGATCAGGTCACCCAATGGGTAACATTTAACCTTGATCAAGAGATGTATGGAATCAATGTAATGAATGTGCAGGAGGTACTGCCATGTGCAGAAATTGCTCCTGTTCCAGGTGCGCCTCCATTTGTATTAGGTATTATTAATTTACGTGGTAACGTGGTTACTGTAATCGATACCAGAATGAGGTTCGGTTTGCCAACCATGGAGGATATGAGCAAATCAAGAGTAGTTGTTATTGAGGCAAACGATCAGGTTGCCGGTATTCTTGTTGATAGCGTATCTGAAGTTATTGGTGTTAAAGGTTCTGAGATTGATACTGCGCCAAGTGTTGGGAATGAGGATTCATCCAGGTATATCTACGGGGTAGTGAGCCGCGAAAATGAACTATTGATCTTGGTAGATGTACACAAACTATTAACCAAGGAAGAGTGGGCGGATATAGCGGCGCTATAAAAACTCAAGTTTTAATAGTAATGAAAAAAGCAGGTTAAGTGAGTGGAAGATAAAAATAAAATCTCCCCCCTATCTGCAATTAAACCCGCACAAAGGCTGAACCGGCGACTATCGAATAAAAAACGCGATAGGTTTGCACAGGAGTTCAGCCTTTTTTATGATGAAGACTTAAAGGAAAAGGGGAGAAAATCACCCAAACGTACCCGATAGTCTCAGTTGATCAATTTATTTGATTAAGGTGTCTATATATATATAATTGCGAACAATTGATTACGCTGTCATTATCCAGATTGACTGGGTAATCCAGAAAAAGGAAAGAAGTTTACATGGATATGCAAATCATCGCAGCAATATTAGCAGGGATAGTCCTGGTCCTTGCCGCACTATTATTTAAACTCTGGGGTGATCTAACCAAGTTGAAAAAACAGGTTGTGAATGTAGAAGGTAGTCTGAAACAACTGTCGGATTCATTTCATGGATTTTCTGCAGGTGCAGTTGGTCAAAGTGAATATATTACTAAAGTAGAAAAAGATATTGATCAGCTACGCTCACGTATCGAAACCATTGCAATGAACGAACAGCAAAGCGTAGGGCATACCCAGGCGATAAGAATGGCTAAGAGGGGGGCTTCGCCAGAAGAAATAGCCGATGCTTGCGGGCTTACCAAAGTAGAGGCGGATCTTATTATAAGATTGCATAGTGGGGAGTGATTAGGGGTGATACCCATCAGGAAACTTACCCTTTACGATATAGGCAAAGGCAATTACCTCTGCGACGACTCGGTAGAGCATCTCCGGGATCTCATCTCCTACATCAAAAGTTGCCAAAAATTTTGAAAGCTCCGGATCATTGTGTAGTGGTACTCCGTGTTCCTCAGCTATTTCGATAATAGCATCGGCTAATGTATCTGTGCCTTTGGCGGTAATCTTAGGTGCAGTTACACCATCATATTTTAGTGCAACGGCTATTGGTTCCTGATCAGGCTTTTTCATCAATCAAACCTCCGTCACTGGTGATGTGGTCAGGTTGCGGTGGAACTCCATTAAAGCAAGTCATTGTATCAACATCCAGCCCCAGGGAGCTAAGCTTGGAGTTCAAAAGCGGTAGAAGCTGGCTGATCTTAGCCGCTGTTGATTCGTTTTCAGCCCAAAAGGTTGTGCTTACCTTTGAGCTGCCAAGCTTGATTCTGGTATTAACGGTTCCAAGTGGGTCTATATTGAAGGCTAGTTCTACGGTCCAGCCTGCTTCTTTTGCCTCTCTTTGGGTTTTGTCTGATTTTTTTTCATCTTCTTTGATGCGCAGGTGGAAAACACTTGCGCCCTGATCATCCATCACCGGAATATCCAGGGTAAGGTGAACCGGGCGATCTTTGGCAGCGAGATTGCTCTGGCTAAGCTCAAGTCGAGCCAACGAAGATTCAGTCTGATTTTTTAGCTCGGCTAATAGCTTGTTTATGCCGAGCATTCCCTCAAGAGAGGCATTTTCTTTCTTGGCAGTTGCACCGGGAGAAATTAATGGGAAATTTGGCAGCGGAGGAGGGATGATCTTTAGATGGGGATCAAGCTGTAACTGCTGCTGAAGAGCATCTGGCTTAAGGGATGAAGCCCCGCTGGCTTTTAGATACTGAGATAAAATTGCGTCAACCTTGGCGTTTGTGTGCTGAACCTCTGATAGATGAGCTGGCTGGGATGGCGCTCTAGCAGTTTGCTGTGCAGTTTTTTCAGGTCCGCCCATCAGTCTGGTAAGTTCATTATTAATTTTTACCAGATTAGCCTTTACGTCAGAACTGATGATTTGAGTTCTTTCTGCAGGGCTTGATCCTGCAAGGCGTTGCTCAAAGAACACCCCGGAATTTTTAATGAAGCTTTTTACGCTCTCTGCGCGAAGAGCGCCATTACTTATTTGTTGTTGAGTTGGTAATGAGTCAACAAGCTGCCTGACAGTCTGCATTAAAGCTCTGGTTTGGGTATCCGGCCTTATGTCAGTATTTTGCGATGCCGGTCGCTGGCTTTGCTGCTGAGAGATGGCTTTTAATAATAATTCAGGTGACTTGATCAATTCTGCCAGGCTTTTAACCAAAGGGGCTATACTGTTTTGCTTAGGAACCGCCGCCAAGAGCAGTTTATTAATAAGATTTAAGCGCAATTGCTCAGGTTTAGGCAAAACTGCGAATGTCAGTTTATTGCCAGTCTCAACAACTTTAAGCAGAAGTTTTTCACCTTTGGAAATTGCCTTATCGGTTTCCGCGATAAACTTCATCTCGTTCATTTCCAGCTCAACCTGATTGTTTTTTGAATCAGTTGTAGCTTTTGCTTCCACAAGCTGGCTGACGACAAAACCTTCAGGTATTTTGCCAGGTACAGTTACATTGCCCATTGAGGGGCGGACTAAGCGATCTACTTCCCAAACCATACCAATAACAATAGGCAATTAAACATAAAATGTGAACTACGTTGTAGGAAAATAGCTCATTTAGCAGTCATGCGCTGCAGCAATATCAAGTTTTACCAGTCACGGCCGATACTTGTTGGTGAGAGGATAATGAACAACAGGGTCAATCATTCAACATTAATATTTTTGACACTGCAGTAAATATTCTCCCCCAAGCTAAGTCAAAGAGTTGACAAAGCGGTTCAAAAAGCGAGTGATGTTATTTTTAATCTATTGATTTAAAAAGCGAAAAGGAATTTGGCACGGTAATAGCATTTATTGTAGTACGGTAAGGAAAAATTAGGTGAATTAAAATGATAGTTCAACAGCCAGCAGCAAAGAATGAATTACAAAACGTGATTCCATATGTAGGTAAAGACCTTCTTATCAACGAGCCAGAATTCAACAATGACAGTGCTAATAGAAAGTTCTCCCTAATGAATCGTCTGCAAACAACATTAGAAGTGCAAGAGATCTTCGATATATTTTCAAAAGCTCTTGCTGAAATGGTTAACCAAGATGGCATAACCTATACCGGCAATGAATACACCGGAATAATCTCACTTGGAAGCGCAAGAAGAGCCAAACTTACTTATAACCTTAAGGCAGACGGTCTAAGTCTTGGAGAGATAAAGGTTTTTAGAACCAAGAAGTTTACAGATAAAGAAGTAGTGATGGTAGAAGATTATATCAGCCTTCTTTACTACCCACTTCGTAACGCAATTATGTATAACCAGGCTCTACAGTCTGCGTTAAGAGACCCTCTTACCAAACTGCACAATAGAGCAATGTTAGAGCAGCACCTTGCAAGAGAAAGTCAGCTTGCTCAAAGACATGAAGAAGAGTTTTCAATGATCATGATTGATGTAGATAAATTCAAAGAGGTAAATGATGAATACGGCCATCAGGCTGGTGATGCAATTCTATGTAAACTGGCAGATATTATGCGTGAATATGGTCGTGCTAGTGACATGCTTTTCCGTTTTGCCGGTGACGAGTTTGTCATTACTCTTAGAAAAACATCAATTGCTGGTGCGCAAATGCTTGCTAACAGAATCAGACAAGCAGTTGAAAACGCCAGGGTAGAATACAAAGGTAATATTTTATCTCTTAGCATCAGCATGGGGGTTGCCGCACTAAAGTGTGGAGAAACAACCGAAGAGCTTTTTGCAAGAGCAGACCAGGCCCTTTATCAAGCCAAAGAGGGTGGTCGTAATCAGGTTTGCGCCTAATCAATCCTAGCCGTAAGTGAAAAATGTCATGGATGATGTTTTTCATAAAAAAGATTAAATGGACAATCATACACACACAACAACTTTGACTCCCGGCCGCAACTTTTTAAGTGCGGCCTTTTTTTTATTTAAGCAATTCATCCGGAGGCAATTCACAATTCATCTTCTTGCCTAATAGAGCTTCTATATTAGGGATGTTGAAGGATTCATATTCACAGGCAAGGCTTATCGAAATCCCAGTGGCATCGGCGCGCCCGGTTCGGCCAATACGATGAACATAATCCTCAGGGTCTTCCGGCAGGTTGTAATTAATTACGTGCGATACTCCATCAACATGGATGCCGCGACCGACCACGTCAGTTGCTACCAGTACATCGAATTTACCCGCCTTAAAACCTTCCAGTGTCTTGCTGCGTCGAGCCTGGTTTATATCACCGGTCAAAATCCCGACATTTACCCCGGCTTTTCTTAACTGGTCGTAAAGTTTTTGTGTGTGATCTTTGCGATTAACGAAGATCATTGACAGTTTGGTGTCTTCAGCCTTAAGGATGTTCATCAATACCTTGAACTTTTCATCCCTAGAGACCATATAGACCTTTTGCTCAACCTGTTCGGTGGCAACATTTTCAGGTTCTATCTCAATATGGATAGCATCAAATGTCCACTGGCGTGACAGGTTTATAATGTCATGATCAAAGGTGGCACTGAACAGCAGGGTTTGGCGGTCTTCTTTCTTTTGGGTTGCTCTTACAATGCGCTTAAGTTGTGGTACAAAGCCCATATCCAGCATGCGGTCGGCTTCATCCAGAACCAAAAACTCAACTTGGTCGATATAGATCTGGTCGCGGGTCATAAAATCGATTAGACGCCCTGGAGTGGCAACAACAATATCCACAACGTTTTCATTTAGCTGTTTTAGCTGTCTTTCGTATTTTTCTCCACCAATAAGGGCTGCAACACCGATATTGGTATATTTACACAGAGCTTTGGCGTCTTTGGCAATTTGTAAGGCTAGCTCTCTGGTTGGGGCAAGAATTAATGCGCGTGGGTCTTTTAAGTGGCGTTCTTCAGTAATTGGGCTGTTGAGAATCTCGTCGATAATGGTAATTAAAAATGCAGCAGTCTTACCGGTGCCGGTTTGTGCTTTCCCGATAATATCAAACCCTTGGAGAGATTGGGGCAGGGTTTGTGCCTGAATCGGTGAGCAATACTCAAAACCTAGATCAAAAATAGCGTGCATTAGTTGCTCTGGCAGATCTAGGTCGTGAAATCTGGATTTTCCCTCTTCTGGCGCTACCTGAAATTGGGATATATCCCATTTGGGTTGGTTTTGTTGCTGTTTTGCTCTGCGATTCTTATTGTTATTCTTGTTTTTCTGCGAATGTGGATTTGGATTGTGTTTGTTATGTTTGCCCAGGTTTTGATTCGGCTTATTACTTGTAGCAGCCTCTTGTTGCACAGGTTTCTTGCCTTTGTTTGCAGACTTTGTTGGTTTTGAAATCTCTTCTGTTTTTTGTTGGGCAGGTTTCTGTGATTTGAACTTACTGAAAATTGATTTAATCAAGGCTTGGTTACTCTAAAATGCTAAGAAACGTTAAATACATATTTTTTGTCAGAAATAACCCATAGCTAATCTAACTGTGCGCATATAATAACTCTAAATGCACAAAATGTTTAAATAATTTCCAAAAAAAACGCCACATACTGTGGCGTTTTTATATTATCTAACTAAATAGGCTAAATTACTAAGGGCAGCTGCTTACTTTAACCCAGTTACCAGGTTGTGTTTGCTGCTCTAAAGAAGTTGTATCACCAGCCATTCCAAGATAGTCACCACCACCAATTGAGTAGTATAGAACATTGTATTTAAGTTCTGCCCGACCGTTTGATGCATGCTCACTGTTTATAGCTGTGAAGCACTGTTGTGCTTGGTCTTCGACAGTGATCTCGATTTGGTCAACTACGTCAGTTAGGTTGCGCTCATCATATGCAGCCAAGCCAACGGAGTATGTTCCTGCTTGTTGAGCTGTCCAAGTGCAAGTAAATGTCTCTGTACCTGTGCAGATCTCACCACCTACAGCTCCTAAAGTCATAACTACACGATCGAGGTTTCCATCAACATCCGATGCAGTACCTGTAAATGTGATAGTTAATCCATCAGTGCTGTAGTCATAGCTATCAATTACTGGGGCCTGACCTTGGTAAGATACAGTAAATACCTCAGGAATAGAGCTATTGCTTGCTGCATCGTTGGCAATAAGTTGTACATCGTTATCTCCAATAGCTAGGCCAGATATACTACATGTAAAGTTATTAGTTCCGGTGCAAGTAATTGGGCCAGAACCAGATACCATCACTACATTTTGCAGGTCACCATTTACGTCAGACGCAGTACCGGTTACAGTCAGGGTATTGCCATCAATGCTGTATTCATAGCTGTCTATGGTAGGGGCAGCTTCAGCAACGTAGGTAAAGCTGAATTCTACAGGTGCACTTTCGTTACCTGCGGCATCACGTGCTGACAATGCAACAGTGTAAGTTGTATCTTCAACCAGATCCGCCAGTTCACATGTGAATGTTTCAGTACCTGCGCACAGATTTCCACCAAGGCCAACCAGAAGATGAACTTCAGTCAGGTCGCCATCAGCGTCAGATGCAGTACCTTCAACAATAAGTGAATTTCCAGAGAAGTAGTAGCTGTAGCTTTCAATTTCAGGAGCTTGAGGCCCTTCTATTGTGAATGGAACCTCAACCAGTTCACTATCAACCATTCTTGAGTCAATGGCCTTTACTTCTGCAACGTAATCACCTGCCTGAATTTCTTCTATTGCCGGGCAGGTCCAGTTTTCAAGGCCCTGACATTCAATGCCGCCGTCTGCAAAGTACAGAACGATAGTTTGCAGGTCGTTATCAGGGTCAGATGCAGTGCCTGAAATCACTACGGTATTACCGATTACTTCGGCGTTTACGCTGTTAATGCGTGGAGGTTGTGGTTCATCTGGACATTCACCAGTTGAGAAAACACCTGAACCAATTGGTTGTTCGATCAGAGTAATGGTAGCAAAGCCATCAGTTCCTAGGTTTTCATTAGAACCGTTAGCGTACCATGTCGTTACTTCTGTACCGCCGTAGCAGAAAGTTCCCCAGCAGGTTTGACCTTCTGTTGTGGTTTCGCTGTAGGCTCTGCGTGCTGTCTCGTGGTTTGCAACAGTATCTGTGAACTCAACGCAGGCTGGAGCCTTTATAACGTTAACAACTCTCATTTCTTCGGCACTATTTCCTGCAACATCACTTACACGGTAAATCAGTTCATATTGACCGATATTTTCTGTATTTACAGAACCGATAACCGTAATATTGGCAGTAATGTCACCATCTCTATCGTCGATGGCAGTTGCACCTGGATCAGTGAATTCATAGCCTTGATATACATCTAGAGGGTTATCACCGATGAGTGTAATTTCAGGTGCTGTAACGTCAGGGGTAGGGCAGGCGCCTTGAACATAATCGTCATCTTCTCTTTCAACATGGAGGGTGGTAATTGTTGAGCCGGATGTCCCAAGGTTTTCGTTAGAGCCAAAAGCGTACCATTTTGTTACTTCAGTTCCACCATAGCAGAATGTGCCCCAGCAGGTTTCACCTTCCTTGATAGTTTCGCTGTATGCTCGGCCAGCGGCTTCATGCTCAGCGTTTGTAGCTGTGAATTCCTCACAAAGGTCGCCTTCAGTCAGCTCAACAGGAATTATGGTTGTGGTGTTGTTTTTAATAGGAGTGTATCGTGTTTTACGATATCTGATGCCACCGTTTTCATAGTCAATTGCAGAAACAGATATAACCTGGCCTGAGGCTGAATTTTCTCCGTCATATTCATCAATAATTAAAAACAGTTTCTTGGTATTGCTTAGGCCCCCAATCTGTTGGGTAAGTGATGTAATATCAAGGCCAATTTCAATTGGGTCTGAACTATCGCCCAGCATTGGATGATCCCCACCTTTATAATCAAACGCAGTGAATCTTTTTTCAAATTCAGGTGCTATTGCATCTTCGGTGCTAGCAACCCCAGCCTTAATTCTGATTTTCCCCCTTGATTCATGCTGCATTTTTACCTTTAAGGTCATGCTAGGTGTAAAACTAGGCATAACATCTAGAGTTATAGCTTGACTATATAGTCCACCATCGTTATCGCTGCGAGCAAGAACGCTATATGAAACCCAGCCAAACCCAGAGTTGGTCCATTTATCGCCCCAGGAGTTGGCGAACTTTAGTGCTCCGATCTCCCAGTCTAAAACATCTACTCTGCCATCGTTATTGATATCGATATCATTGGTGTATTCACCATCACCATTAAGGTCGACTTTAACGTCGTCGTCATAGCCAACGAATGTCATAGCATGCCCGTTCTTATCCCCAAATCTGGTATAGATAGTTTCCCCTGTATGTGCAGAGTCATCTCCAAGGGTTTCAGTTACAAAGTTGCCACTAATATGGCAGTAGAAAATAGCTAAGCCGCCAATGGCAGAACCATTAGCACGATTATCAAGCCAGTGCTTAAGTTTTTCAATCCCTTCCGGGGTGGAGCGGTTAATTTGATGATACTCTAGGACTCTATTATGCATGCCTTGATAGTATTTGTCATAGCCGCTCATCCATTTTATGTATGGGCTTGGGGTGGACATCCCTTCGTATGTTTCAACAGTTGGTATGCCGTTTTCATGGGCTATATCCCAGCCGGTAATAGTTGAACTTCCGGTTCCTTCGCCATTATTTAGATGATTCCAGGTAAAGTGTTCCGGGTATTGATTTTCAGGAAGGCTTGCGTCCAAGTTCCTTATAAGGGACATTTCGTAAGTGAAACTGTAGCCGAACCCGCTTGCCTGAGCACAACTCGCGCCTTTCTGAGCGAAAATAGGCCTGAAGTAGATGTTTTGAGAATTATCAACGCTGGACGGTAATTCATCCGCTGAAGGTGCTTGTTCATTATTGATGTTAAGTTCAGGAAGACCGTCCAAAAAGGCTTTTTCCTCTGGAGTCATTTCCACCCCATTTGCATACCACGGGGTACCATTAGGGTCAGGGTTGAGGTTTACAGGTTTGGTGGTATCAGCAATAGCAAGGGATGATGCTAACAGCGCACCACCTGCGAGAAGAGATATACAAGTTTTCATTCGATAGTGTCCTCAGAGTTATCTGAATAAATAGCAGGCGTATAACTGCTGGTATTTATCAAGGGGGCTTGCTTGACAGTCCTTTCTTAATTTGTCCATGTTGTCAAGCTGTCCATTCAGCTTCGAATTATCCATATATTCTAAAAAAATGCAAACTGCGTCACGCTTTTAACAAAAAATTAATGTTGCTAGTGATAGCTTGTTAAAGGCAAATCATTGAGTGTAAGGGGTAAGATGTTGATTGTTTAGGGGATGTTGGTGGAATAACAAATATTTCCAATAGATAATAAAACGCCGCATAATCTGCGGCGTTTTATTATTGAATAGTTCTTTAGCTTATTTAGTAACCCTTATCTGTTCATAAGGTGTTCTAGGTCCAAAGAAGCCAACCTTCTTATCATGTAATTGCCATTGGAAGTTATAGATCCCAGGTTTTTGTGGAGCTACTACCTTAAAGGCAAAGCTCTTCATATTGCCTGGCAGCACCATATCTTTTTCCTGCATCTCTACATTATTGATAAACCAATCGAGGTTTCTTGCTGGGGCCTGCGATACCAAGCTGACAGAATCTGCTGTCCACATACTGGTGCCGGTATTTTTCACAACAACCGCCACGTCGTATTGGTTGCCAGCCTTCATCGATTTAGGCACTCTTTGGAATACTATCTCTGCCTGGTGCGGACTTTTGCCACTCTCAACCCTTACGTTTATTACAGGTGATTTGTCTCCGAACCCAGTGCCATTTTTTGCAATTTGCCACTGAAATGGGTAGGTGCCTGGTTTTTTCGGGGTTTTAACTGGGATATTAAGTGTGAGGAACTCGCCTGGGGCAGTGGTTCTGTTTGCAGGTAGCTGTACAGAGCTGATCCCCCATGACTTGTTGACCTTATTTGTCGCAGGAATAAGACTAAAGCCAGACTTATTACTCCATGCGGAGCTTCCAGTGTTCTGGTATTGTAAGGTAACTTTGTAGTTGCTGTTTGATTTAAGGGTATTTGGAACAAGTTGCGATACAAATTTTGCCTGAAGGTCTGTTTCGCTAACTGCAATAGCTACAATTGGTGATTTTTCTCCAAACTGATTTAGCTCTTTATTGGTCATCTGCCACTGTATTTTGTAGATGCCAGGTTTTGAAGGTGCAGTTACAGTAAATTCAAATTTAGCCAAACCGTTTAATTCGATCTTAGCGTCCGCAGGCATTGATACAGCAGAAATGCCCCATGTCTCAGGTTCATCAGCGCCAACAAATACAAGCTTATAACCCTTTTCAGATGACCAGGAGTTGCTGCTGGTATTTTTAAAGGTTACCGATATATCCATGCTTTGACCTATGGCTAGAGATTCAGAAATTTTCTGGTCAAAAAACTCTGAGCTATCTTCAGCTTGAGCGAAGACCATGCTATTGAAAGCGGCAAAGAAAATACCAAGTAATGCTGAGGATAAGTTTAGCTTCCAGCTTATTTTAATCATGCCATTATCTCCTGTGGCTTATATTTTGTTTTGAAACAGCTTTTTATATTAATGCCAATAATAATAAAGTATAGGTCAAAAGTACGATTTTAAATCTAAAATGTATAAATATAATAATTGGTAAATGGCTGTTAAGGGTGTTATTTATTCTTTAATGGTTTGTGTGACTAGAATGTATTGCTGTATGTTGTTGCTTTGTCGGATAAAATATATCTTTGTTTGTCTCTAAAGAGCTTAAAGGTATGTAGGAATATTTCTACTTTATAATTAATTCTGGGGTTAATGCTTAGTATTCTTGAAATAAAATATGATAAATATCAATTATATATAGCAAAAAGCTATTCTAAATATTAAATTTTTATGAAAAGTGCTTATTTTGTTGCGTTTTTTTAAATTCAAGTCTACTTTTAAATTTGCATATGGATTGTATGGGCATGGATGCCAAAATCGTCAATATTGTGTTGTGTTGTGTTGTGTTGTGTTGTGTTAAAAATTATGGTGGTGAATTATGAGACATAAGGTTTCGAATCAGGTGTGGGATAGTATCTGCAGCATTGATAAAACAAAGCTGTGTGAAGATATAGCTTTCTTTGAAAATAAATTGGAACAAGTTGGATGTCCTGGTAATGATCTGTATAAAAATGCAATGGTTAATGCCTTTAAAGGACTTATAGTTGCTAATAAGCAGCAGCTTTCTAAGATATCTTCGATTGTTGCTAATTAACATTAGTCTGAAAAAAACTATTAAATGCACCTGGCTGCGCTATCAGCGCAGCCAGGCTATATGTTTCCTTAAAAATTTTCACTAAGCTCTAATATATTTAACCTTTGTGCAAGGCACAAAACTTTTCTTTATTCTTCAAGCATATGCGATAAAATTGCGCCGGAAAAATAGATTGTTATCATATGTTGCACTACAGCATTGTAGTAAATTACCTACAAGTTAATCGCAATTTATGTATTTTATTTTACAATTTTATGACTATTATATTGTTAACGATTTGGTCAGATATTAACTATCAGGTATTAACCAAAGTAAAGGTGAATGATTTAATTATCATCGCTAATGGGAGGAGCTGGTCAGATTGTGTGTTGTGAACTCATATGCATGGAGGCTTGTTATGCTTGCTAAAGAGTCGTTTTTATTAAGATCTGATGAAGACAGCGATATTACTGAGATAAGCTTACTAAAAGAGATTGCTTATTTTCAGACAAAACTTACAAATATAGGTGAAGACTCAGACTCACGTGTGAATACAATGAGACATGTCTATTCTACCTTATTGGATCACAGAAAGGACTTACTAAGAAAAATCCAGCAGTAATTTTTTCTACTGGTGTTATATTCATTTTGTCAATGGTTAACACTTAACACTAAGATATTAAACATAAAAAAAGGTCTGAACCCCAGATCTATTGTATTTTGCATGTAAGTAATAGCGATTATACTTTAACAGCAGTCAGCGCGTTTTTCTTCAAAACTCATGTTGTGGCTTTCAGCTGCTTTCTTGGCTGCGGCTTCCGCTTCAGCTATTCCGTCAATTGAAAGAGGGTAGTATTCACAAATTCGAGTTCCATCCTGATCCTCTAAAACAAAAGCAACTGTGCCTATAGCTTCGTTAAATTTTTCAGTAAGCGTCAGAGATTTTGCGTTAGAAAGAGCGTAATCGGTAACACCTTCGGTTTGAATATACTGCTCGGTAATTGGAGTTGCGTTTTCAAGGAATGTGCGAATTATATCTTCTTCGACATCAATTATTGAGTTTTCAAACCACACCTGAGTTACATCAATCTCATGAGATTGCAATCCGATAGTATATTGACGGTGAGCTAATACCCATTGCAGATATCCTTCTGTATCATCTTCTTTATGTGTAAAGTTAAGCCAGTCCTGGTAGGTCATGAAGGGGGTAATAACCTTGTCACCATTATAATAGAACAGATTGCCGGCCTCGGTTGATAAAAGCAGAGGCTGCTCTGGAGAAAAGAAAGCCTGCTCAAATAACTCCCAGAGTGCGGCGCAGTTAATTTTTTCCAGCTGAGTCTTTAAAAAGGCGCACATATTGGCAAGGGTTGCAAAAAAACCGCCGCTTATTCCTACTCCAAAATCCTCAGAAATCATAGCAATGGTTTCATCGGAAATTTTTCCTGATTCAAGCAGGGTGTAATCGATGTCCTTATCCAACTCATCAATCATATGTTTGGGAGCAACAATAGCATAAGGGATTACTAAAATATGGCCAAAATCCGGTTCTCTTTTTGGAGAAATCTCTTCAATCGGAAAACCTTCGTCGTCAGATCCCAGGGCTATTACTGCAGGTGAAAAGCCTTCTTTTTCCTGAGCTCGTACAAATATTTCCTGCAAAAAGGTAAAAATTGTAAAGTCAGGAGTTAATACCTCGGTTTGATCATAAAGGGCAGCCGGAATGATAATTCCGTATTGATCCAAAGAATCAACAACCATATTCATATTGGCTGCAATAGTATTGACCAGTTCCGATGCCTTATCTGTAGGCAATGCTTTCGGTGGGACCTTTAGTTTCTGTAGCGTGTCATCGTCAAGCTCTAAAACAACAGCTCCGCAGATTGCATTAAATTCCGTTTCAGATGAAGTCATGGTATCTCCGTTTAATTGCCTTGTTGAAAAAATGAACAAAGTAAAAATCCAGTAAGCAAAGTATAGTATAAAGGGAAATATAATCCTAAATAACACTGGAACTGAACAATACGTAGATTATAATTACCAACTTCCATTATTCATTTATCTATAAAGAAAAGTACTATGAAAGTTAAAACAAGATTTGCCCCAAGTCCGACCGGTTTTCTACATATTGGGGGAGCCAGAACAGCCCTGTTTTCATGGCTTTATGCAAGAAAATGTGGCGGACAGTTTGTTCTAAGGATAGAAGATACAGACAGAGAGCGCTCTACAGAAGAATCAGTACAGGCAATTCTTGATGGCATGTCATGGTTAAAGCTGGATCATGATGAAGGCCCATACTATCAAACTCAAAGATTCGATCGCTATAAAGAGCTGGTACAAAATCTGCTGGATGAAGGTAAGGCATACAAGTGTTATTGCTCGAAAGAGCGCCTGGAAAAACTAAGAGAAGAACAAGTTGAAAACAAGTCTGCCTTTCGTGGCTATGATGGCCATTGTCGCGACTTGGATCATGAACAGGAAGGCGACTACGTAATTCGATTTCGTAATCCCCAAGAAGATGATGTGGTATTTGATGATGCAGTACAGGGTACAGTAACATATTCAAATTCTCAGTTGGACGATCTTATTATTGCGCGCGCGGACGGAACCCCAACTTATAACTTTACTGTTGTGGTAGATGATATGGATATGGGAATCACCCACGTGATTCGCGGTGATGACCATCTCAATAATACCCCTCGTCAGATCAATATGTATCAAGCGCTAGGGGCAGAAACTCCGGTTTTTGCACATGTTCCAATGATTATGGATGAAGGCGGTAAAAAGCTATCAAAAAGAACTGGCGCTGCCAGTGTTATGTTCTATCGTGATGAAGGTTACTTGCCTGAAGCAGTTTTAAATTATCTGGTTCGCCTAGGCTGGTCGCATGGTGACCAGGAAGTATTCACCATGGATGAGATGCAGTCACTATTTGAAATCAAAGACATCAATAAATCAGCGTCCTCACTTAATATCTCCAAGCTAGATTGGCTGAATCAGGAATATATGAAAGAGATGGATTCTGAATACGTTGGTGAGCAGCTTAAATGGCATTTTGATCAGGCTGGTATCGATACCACAAAAGGACCAGCATTGTCACAGATCGTAAAAAGCCATTGCGACCGAGCTAAAACCTTAAAAGAGATGGCTGCAGTTAGTGCTTTTTTCTTTCAGGACTTTGAAGAATACGACGAAAAGGCAGCTAAAAAAGCCCTGCGCGGTGTGGCATTAGAACCCCTGCAGGAAGTAAAAGTAGCTTGTGAAGCAATCAATGACTGGACTGCAGAAAACCTGCATCAAATGGTTGAAGATGTCTGCGCAACACTTGAAGTAGGCATGGGAAAAGTAGGACAGCCGTTGCGCGTAGCGGTAGCGGGTAGCGGTGCATCACCATCGATAGATATTACTTTGGAAATGTTGGGTAAAGACAAAACCATAGCCAGAGTAGAAAGAGCTATCGAATTTGTAAAGCAGAGAATGGAAAGCCAAGAGTAATAAAATCTATACAGATCTAATAAGTATTGATCGTACTTAAGTATGATCGACACTTGAAGGTCTAATAAATATAATGCTCTAGAACTTATAATTGATAGAATGGGGCTGATATGACAATCACGAATTTTTTTTATGGGCTAATTGCAGCAACTGCATTATTGCAACCGCTAGCTGTTCAGGCGAATCCGCAGGAATCATTCAAACAACAAATGCTCGAAGGCTGTGAAGACGGGAGATTCAGAAATCTAAGAGATTTCACGGACCGGCAGTGTTATCTGGGGATGACCAATGTTGCAGAAAAGTGCTATGGGAAATTCTCTGCTTTCATCGAAGACCAGACTGAATCAAACAAGAAGGCCGTTGGTGAATGTGTGCTGGAAATGCTTTCAAAAGAATTTAACGTAACCAAACAACAGATCAATGATGCCAAAAACGCCACCTCATATAGCTATGTGTCTAAAGAGGGAGTGGAAGAGTTCAATGAGATGATGTCGAAAGGGATGTTGGAAAACTCGGTAAATATTGATGTTTCCAAAGTAACACTTCCAATATTTCCCGGAGCAACTCCTCTTTCAACATCTGAAATGTTCGAAATGGATGAAAGCAAATTATTGCCAGCAATTATAGTTTTATCCAAACAGCAAAAGGAAAAGGTATTTGAATTCTATAAAAAACAATTGCCTAACTATAAGTTTTACTCTTTGGATTTAGGAATGCTTTTTATAGAAAAAGGGCCGGAAGGCGAGTTTGATTTCTCGAAACATTTTGATTTTTACCGAACTTATCCTCATGTAATGATTAGTGACGCTCAATATATGGGAGACTATAAAACATCGATCGAGATCGGATATAGGAAAAAATAAGCCAAATATCTTTCTTATAGAACTTAATTTTTCTCTGTTGACCTAAGAAGAGATGGTAACTATAATTCACCATCTCTTCTACATACGTGGGGCTATAGCTCAGCTGGGAGAGCGCAACACTGGCAGTGTTGAGGTCAGCGGTTCGATCCCGCT
>QZLE01000013.1 GCA_004796365.1 Gammaproteobacteria bacterium
AAAAAATATGGGGAAAAGAAATGTCACTAGCAGTTGTTTACTGCCGTGCCGCTATTGGCGTGCAGGCACCACTTGTTACTATTGAAGTTCACTTATCTAATGGTTTACCGGGACTGTCGATTGTTGGCTTGCCTGAAACTGCGGTTAAGGAAAGCAAAGACCGGGTTCGCGGTGCAATCATAAACAGTAATTTTGAGTTTCCACTTCGAAGAATAACCATAAATATGGCTCCAGCTGATCTTCCCAAAGAGGGGGGAAGGTACGATCTGCCGATTGCTATTGGGATTTTAGCGGCATCGGGGCAGATCCCTAAAAATCAGTTAGATCAATATGAATTTGCTGGTGAACTGGCGCTAACCGGTGCCCTGCGTCGCATTAAGGGTGCGATTCCGTTTGTGTATCAATGCAGGCAAAAGGGAAGAGCGGTAATTATTCCGCGTAAAAACAGCACAGAGGCCTCACTGATTAATGAAGCTGTGGTGTTACCTGCCGACCATCTATTAGATGTATGTGCGCATATTGCCGGGCAAAATAAGTTAGAACAGTTGGTTGCAGATCAACAAGAAACTGAGCCTGAAATCAACCGGGATCTTGCCGATGTAAAAGGACAAATGCATGCCAAGCGTGCTTTGGAAATTGCGGCGGCTGGCGGACATTCTTTACTGTTTGTTGGACCTCCGGGAACCGGTAAAAGTATGCTTGCTAGTAGGCTTGGAGAGATAATGCCGCCACTGACAGATCAGGAGGCCATTGAAACCGCAGCAATAATTTCAGTTAGTGGCAGGCAGTTCGATAAAAATGATTGGAAGCGCAGACCATTTCGTAATCCACACCACACTGCTTCTGCGGTGGCATTGGTTGGTGGGGGCTCTAATCCGCGTCCAGGAGAGATAAGCTTGTCGCACAACGGCGTTATGTTTCTTGATGAGTTGCCGGAGTTTGATCGTAAGGTACTAGAGGTGCTGCGCGAGCCGTTGGAAACTGGACAAATCACGATATCACGAGCCACATCACAGGCGGAATTTCCCGCGCGGTTTCAGCTTGTTGCGGCTATGAATCCGTGCCCTTGTGGTTATCTTGGGGATAAGGAGGGCAGGTGCACTTGCAACCCGACACAGGTGCAGCGTTATCGCTCAAAGATTTCCGGACCGCTGATGGATCGCATTGATATGCATGTTGAAGTTCCACGGATTGCGCATGAAGAGCTGCGAAGTGCTGCAACAGGTGAATCCAGTAAGCAGATAAGGTTAAGAGTAAAACAGGCGCGTAAGTTACAAAATCGACGTGGACATAGCCAGAACTCGATCTTAGAAAGCAAGGATATCGATACTTTTTGCGCACTCGAGCCCAGCGATGAGTCGCTGTTGCAAAAAGCAGTAGAAAAACTGGGGTTATCTGCACGGGCAATGCATAGAATACTGAAGGTAGCGCGCACCATTGCCGATCTCGATGGCAGTGATAATATTGCACGCAAGCATCTTACCGAGGCGATATCATATCGGCGGATGGATCGGGAGGCGGGATAATTATTGTTGTTCGCCAAATTCTGGTAGCAGTTCATCCTTGAGTTTCATCGGCATGTGGTATTTAACACCGATATCCTTGCGGCATAGCCAAAATTGATCCTCCTTGATTACTGCTTCGAGATTTAAAATAGTATTTGAGTCGGAAGTTATGATCTGTACAGGAATGGTTTCCTGATCTTTAAGGTCATTCACCAAAAGATAGCTGACGCGTTCGCTAAAGGCGTTGTTCCATGAGCGGAATATGGCCTGCACTTTTTCCGGTGACAGGGCAGGGTCGGTTTGCCAGGATTCGTTACCTTTAACTATATGGTATTGGGGGGTCTGGATAGCCTCAATATAGCTGTTGACCGGAAGAATCAAGCGGTTTACGAATACCGGATAGCCAAGCAATAGAAAATGGGAAAACTCATCTTCAATCAGGTGGATGGTATTTTTGTGCATGGCGTAAAGACGGTTGCTGATAGGGTCGTGCCCACCTATAACAAAACGTTTGCTATTGAGCCGAACAACTCGCTTTGCAGGCTGCAGCTCAAGAGATTCAAGGCTGCTGACATCGGACTTATCGTATTTGCTGAAGCTTTTACTGGTTAGCATGTCCAGGATGCGGTCAATGGGGGTAAGATCTGCCTTGGCATTTATTGGTTTTATTAATTGCCAATTATCTTTGTCGATCTTTTTCAGCTCGATGTTATCGTGACCTTTGCTGACAATATGTATGCTGGTTATTGTATCTGGAGCGATAGCGGTGAAAAGCTGCGAGGTATCCCGTTGTTTGCGTTCCTTCTCCTTGCGATGGGCATTGGATGCATAGAGGGTAATTCCACCAATCATACAGGCGATAACCAGGTTTGCCATCATTCTGTTTTTCATATCGGTTTCCTCACATATTTATCATTATTTTCTTACCTTGCGGTAGATGTGGATAATTAGCCCACAAAGCGCTAGTAATGCCGGGGCAATGATCTTAAATCCAAGCTCAAAAATCGCTGCTGTGAACACGGTTAAATTTAGCTCTTTATCAGCAATTATAGGTGGCGGGATTGAAACTTTGTCATCATCATTGGTCAGCCAGCTGATGATGCCAAAGCCTAATGAAAGATTGGCACCATTGCCAATAAATTGATTGGATAAGAAGTCTCCATCACCGGCAATAAAAATACGTTGCTCGATATTGGATTGTTGAGCCTTTTTACTTAAGGCCACGCCCAGGGTGAGTGGGCCAGATACCTTAAGCTTATTAAGTTGTGATAGGCTGGTGATATTCACATTTTGCGGAATAGTCCAGCTTTGTGGTAGGGTTTCAATGATTTTTGTTATCACATAATCGCCTACAACTTCCGGGGTTTTGATAGCTGCGGCCTTAGGAAAGATAGATACACTGCTGAGTTTATCGGTGATGGCATGCTCAGGGTATTTAGGTGTAACCGCAAATGTATTATCTTGAATCTTATATAGAACTTCAGAGTTAGGATCGCGAACGGTTCCAGAATAAAACTCAATTCCCAGGGGTTGGATTAATGGAGATATTCCGGTGTATTCATTGGGTTCTGCTAATAGAAATGCATTGCCACCATCGGCAATATATTTGTCGATAATTGCAATTTCGTTTGTTGTTAACTTGGTTTGTGGGCTGGCAAGAACAAGTGCTGCTGTATTGTCTGGGATAAACGGATTGGTTTTCAGGTTGATATTCTGTGCCTTGTAACCGTTTTGCGAGAGTTTTTCTCCAAATACTCCCCAGTCAAAATTGGCCTTACCATTGATATGGCGTTCCCCGTGTCCTTGCAAAAAAACTATCCAGCGGTTTTCGGTGCGGGCCAGATAGCGCAGAACGTTGGTGATCTCCTGTTCTTGCGGAACCTTAGCGTGTGCAGATCTGCCGTGGTATTTGATCAATAATTCCCCAATTTGGGTTATCTGATTTGCTCGTACCTCATCTGGGGAAAGCTCAGTGTTAACGAAACGTAATTCAATATTGTTTTTGTGTTGATGAAAACGTGATATCACATCACGAATTACCTGACGGATCTCTTTCGAATTATCGACATATGCAGTAATTACAATTTTGTCCGGCATTTGGCGCAATACTTCCTGGCTGTGCTGTGACAAGGTGTTACTGCCGCTTTGGGTAATATCGTAGCGTTTGTTGTATTTGATGCTTAACCAGGCAACCAAAGAAATTAGGGTGAAAAACAACAAAAAGAAAACCAGGGTTTCTAATTTCAATGCCGCACGGGTTTTTTTATTGATCTTCATCTGAACTCCGTTAGTGTCTCAGTCTTTCGGCATCAAAACGGCGAATGGTTAGTATAAGAAAAAGGGTGATGAACAAAATAAAATAGCAGACATCAACGCTCTGGATAATGCCCATAGCCATTGGTCCAAAGTGATTAGGAACAGATAAATATGCAAAAAATGCTGCTACTTGTGCTGAAGTTTCTGCACCCCATTCCAGCTTCCATAGGATCATAAGTAAAGCGATAGTGACGATGGCAGCAGTGGCTGGGCTTTTGGTCAGCGATGAGAAGTATATGCCTGCAGCTGACCAAGCTGCAATAACCAGGCTAAGCCCAATCAGGCCAGATAAGATCTTGCCGATATCCAGGTCAGTGCCAACTTCAAGGGTAAAGATCATAACTGCGACCTGAAGCACCATTAGCATGGCAAAGGCGAGTATTCCCAGATATTTGCCTAAAACCATCTCGGTTACTGAGATGGGGGATGAACGTAGCAGGGTTAGAGAATGATTGCGCCTTTCCGAACTAAATGCATGCATGGTGGCAATTGGGATTATTATCAGAAACAGCTCGGCAACGTGTGCAATGGTGTATACGCCCACTATGTCAGTCACTCCTGGTGGATTATTTAGTTTTGCCAGCTTGGGTTGGTAATCAAAGATATAGTCAGCGATTCTGGCAATATATTGAAAAGAGATAATTCCCTGTGTTGCGGCAAGAATTATCCACCCCAGTGGAGATATAAAAAAGTTTTTAAATTCGCGTAGAGCTATTGCCTTAATCTTCATCGTTGCCCTCCGCTGTATTTTGGTTTGTATGGTTATCAGGTGATTTATGCCCAGTATTTTCAGCGCCTGAATCGCTTTCAATATTGATATCGGAGCAGACGTAGTTGGTGAATATCCCTTCCAGTGATGGTTGAATTGATCTGAGTTCCTCAAGCCCCCAGCCATTTTTAACAGCAACCTGGGCAAATCTGGTTTTAAATTCGTAATCAAACTCTGGGGAGAAGATAAATTGATGCTTGGATTTTTGCAGCACGTTAATATCGACAAATATCCTGGAAAGATCATCTAAAGGTGGTGGCGCCGCTAGGCTTACTGCCACATCAGGTTTGTTGGAGATAGGCAGTGGCGAGCCAAATACCAGTCTTCCGTTGTTTAAAATAACTATACGGTTACAGATCTCTTCAACTTCGGGGAGGATATGGGTGGAAATAATAACCCCACACTCTTTGCCCAGTGATGTGATGAGCTTACGAATCTCAATAATCTGATTGGGGTCCAGGCCAACAGTAGGTTCATCCAGAATCAATACTCTGGGGGAATGAATAATTGCCTGGGCAATTCCAACCCGCTGCTGATAACCTTTAGACAGTGACCCAATAAGCCTGTTACGAACATCTTTAAGGCTGCAGCGCTGTATGGCTCTATCTATTGCATCTGTGATCTCTTTTTTGGAGATTCCGTGTAATTGGGCGCAGTATCGCAGGTATTCGATAACGTTGAGCTGCGGATATAAAGGTGGATTTTCCGGTAGATATCCAATCAGTGATTTTGCTTGCTTGGGTTTGTCCAGAAGGTCAATGCCGCATATCTTAATAGAGCCGGAGTGGGGGGCTATATTTCCAGTGAGTATGCTCATGGTGGTGGATTTTCCGGCACCGTTTGGCCCTAGAAAACCGAGGATTTCACCTTGCTGAAGCGAGAAGTCTATCTGGTCTACGGCAATTAGATTGCCATAATTTCTGGTGATACCAGTTGCTGATACTAATTGAGCGCTATCCATAGCCGTTATTTATCTAGTTATATTTATGTGAAGATTACCTGCAGAGATGGTAACAGTCAAATGCAGTTTGGAATAGCTTGTTGCCCCGAGATATGCTCAGGGGTATCTCTTCTGATTTTTCTAGCAATCTTTCTGCTTAACAGAATCAAAAAAGCCCGTTTCATTTCTGAAGCGGGCTTTTAAAAAGAATAAGTAAAAAAAGATTACTTGATCTTGCCTTCCTTAAACATCACATGCTTACGAACAACAGGGTCGAATCTTTTCATCTCAAGCTTTTCAGGCATGGTACGCTTGTTCTTTGTGGTTGTGTAAAAGTAACCGGTACCAGCTGTAGAATTCATTCTGATCTTTTCACGCATCTTCTTGCTCCTTAAACTTTCTCGCCGCGAGCGCGGATTTGCTTCAGAACCGCATCGATGCCGATCTTATCGATAGTTCTCATGCCGCTTGCTGAAACGCGAAGACGAACATATTTATTCTCAGACTCAACCCAAAAACGGTGTTGGTGCAAGTTCGGTAAAAAACGGCGTTTCGTTTTGTTATGCGCGTGCGATACATTATTACCAGTAATCGGCTTTTTACCAGTGACTTGACATACCTTAGCCATTGCATGGCCTCCTAAAAAACTATTATTTAGCGAATTCAAATTTATACAGAGCGCGACTTTATACCAAAGAAATACGTATATTTCAATAAATAATGCCTTTTAATCACGTGTCATTTTTGATGTGTGTTTGTAAGGCCATGTATTTTAAGGTAAAAGGTTTTTGCTTATAAAGCTCCGTTTTGTGCAAAAGAGTATGCCTTGTCTTCACCGATAATTATGTGATCTAGTACGTTAATATCAACATGCGAGAAGATATCTTTTAGTTTTTTGGTCAGATTAATGTCATCAGCGCTGGGTGTTGTATTCCCAGATGGATGATTGTGCGCCAAAATTATTGCCGCCGCCTTCTGGTGAAGGGCCTCAGCCATAATTGTGCGTGGGTAAACGGTGCTGCTATTAATAGTGCCTTCGTTTATTACTTTGTAATTAATGATGTGATTCTTGTTGTCGAGAAAGATGCAGGAAAAGATCTCTTTACACTGTTGTCTCATCTTTGCGGTTAGATAGCGTATAGTGTCGTCTGGTGACTGCAACAGGTCCCGGCGCGAGATGTTCTCCAAAAGATGGCGTTTGCCCATCTCAATCACGGCCTGTAGCTGCGTAAACTTAGCTGGTCCCAGCCCTTTATGTCCACAAAAGCTGGTTAAGTCTGATTCAAGTATATGCCTGAGTCCGCCAAAATCATGCATAAGATCACGCGCCAAATCAACAGCGGTTTTACCCTGTATTCCAGTACGCAGGAATATTGCCAGCAGTTCAGCATCGGAAAGAGCGTCAGCCCCTAAGGCAAGAAGTTTTTCGCGCGGCCTTTCCCCTTCAGGCCAGTCGGTGATTGCCATATTTGTGTCCCCATAAGATTTTGAATTTAGGGTGTTATCCTAGCATTTGATTTCTTGAAGGCAAGAGAAATAGAAGGGGGTTGCACTATAATATGGCTCCAGACTTGGTATTACCCAGAATGAAGTGTAGAATTTGGCTAACTATATAAAGTTGCGCAATTATGGATGAATTGAACGGTAAAAAGATCCTTCTGGGCATTTCCGGGGGGATTGCAGCATATAAAAGTATCGAACTGATCCGACGCCTCAACGACAGTGGTGCTGAAGTTCGTGTGGTTATGACCAAATCAGCCACTGAGTTTGTCACCCCTCTTACCTTTGAAGCGATATCAGGCAACCCTGTGCATGTTGAGATGTTTGGCCCGCGTATAAAGTCTGCAATTGAGCATGTAGAGTTGGCGCGCTGGGCAGACTTGATCGTTATTGCCCCGGCCACAGCAAATGTGATAGCTAAACTTACCCACGGCATCGCAGATGATCTTCTGACTACGGTATGTCTTGCTCTAACCGATATTGATCTTGCGGTTGCCCCTGCCATGAATCTTGGCATGTGGAAAAATCCGGCAACGCAGGAAAATATCGCATCCTTGAGCGGGCGAGGTATAAAAATCTGGGGGCCAGCAGAAGGGTTTCAGGCATGTGGCGAAATTGGTTCTGGTCGCATGATAGAGGCTGCTGAGCTGGCGGATCATGTGCGCAGTTATTTTGCTGTCAATCAGACATATGGTGGAGTCAAGGTAGTTATTACCGCAGGTCCGACCAGAGAGCCGCTTGACCCGGTACGCTTTATTACCAATCGCAGCTCGGGCAAGATGGGATATGAAATCGCATCTGCATGTGCTGAACGTGGGGCAGAAGTGGTACTGGTTTCCGGGCCGGTATCAATTGCAGCTCCTGAAGGAATTAAGACTATCGATGTTGAGACCGCGCAGGAGATGCATGATGCAGTATTTGCCAACATTGTTGATGCTGATATATATATTGGAACTGCTGCAGTAGCGGATTATCGTGCGGCAACCCCGGCAGAGCAAAAGATCAAGAAATCTGCAGATGAACTATCGATAGAATTAACCAAAAACCCCGATATCCTTGCTGATGTTGCGGCAATGGATACACCGCCGTTTACTGTGGGCTTTGCTGCAGAAACCAATGATATTGAGATTTACGCCAAGGGTAAATTGCAGAAAAAGAAGCTGAAGATGATCGCAGCCAATCAGGTAGGGGTTAGCGGTACCGGATTTGACAGCGATAACAATAAATTACATGTATACTGGAACGGTGGTGACAGAGAGTTACCGCTGGCAAGTAAGGCAGAACTGGCGCGCGAGCTGGTTGCTTTAATAATGGAACACTATGATGCTTAAAGATGTAAAAGTTAAGATTCTGGATAAACGTATTGGAAAAGAGTTTGAGATGCCTGAATATGCATCGGACGGTGCTGCGGGGCTTGATCTGCGCGCCTGTATCGATGGCCCAGAGGTATTGATGCCTGGCGATACCACTCTGATTCCTAGTGGTATAGCGATCCATATGGAAGACAAAGAGCTGGCAGCTGTGATTTTGCCAAGATCTGGCCTAGGGCATAAGCATGGTATTGTCCTGGGTAATCTTGTCGGACTAATTGATTCAGACTATCAGGGGCAGGTGTTTATCTCATGCTGGAACCGGGGTGAGGAGGAGTTTACCATACATCCTGGAGATAGAATTGCGCAAATGGTGTTTGTTCCGGTAGTACATGCTAAATTTGAAATAGTAGAAGAATTTGAAGAGACCAAACGTGGTGCTGGAGGCTTTGGCCACACTGGCAAGCAGTAAATAAGGTACAGACATAATACTGCGTTACATGGAAAAACTTCAGAACAGGAAATAGTTTAAGGGAAGTAAGGATGGCGATTAAGTTCAATATTGGGAAAAAACAGGAAAAGGGTAAAAGCGCGAGTCCGTTTAGCCATGATACCAAAGGAGTAAATCCTTTTACCATCGCTGTCCAGATTATTATATTTGTCGCGATAATAACAGCTGGTTTTGCTTATCTATTGTTGTTTGTCGAGCATGATGCGCGTCATGAAGAGCGTTTGAAATACCAACAGCTGATCCTGATCGATATAAAAACCAAAGTGCGCGAAGCCTTGGATGATACCCAAGATGTTCTTAAATCATTAGCGCAGGACCCTGATCTGATAAGCGCATTTGCTGATGACGAGCAGCTTAAATACTATCAGGCTAAGACCAAAAACTTTTTCCCGGAAGCCCTGCGGGTAATGTTGGTTAAAAAAGGTGATGAAAAGCCGGTATTGGATCTGGATCCGCCATTAGGCTATCGCGTGGCCGAGATGATGAAAAAGGCATCAGCAGATCATGCTGCTCCAAATTTGGAGCTGCTATATCCTGGTGGTCCCAAAGAAAACATGAATTACGTGCAGCCAGTAATTGACAAAGAAACCAAGAGCGTAGTTGGCTATATCCTTATAACCTATAAGCGCAGGTTGATGAATGGAATCCTGATGGGGCAAGAGCTTTCCCATGGTTATGCCGAGATCGCCTATGTTGGTGGGCAGCGGGCAGTAGTAGCAAAAAAAGGTGATGCATCGCTGCTGAAAAATCTTGATAGCCATAATCAGGCAAGCTCCAAGATGTCGGTGTTCGGCAAACCGTTTGAAGTGGTGTTTGTCATCGCCAAAGATCCCGGAATACTTGGTGGAGTTGATTTGGTAATGGTGGCTGGTATTGCAGTTGGGTTTATTATTCTGATTTCAATTGCAGTGGTTGTGTCTTTAAATTTGGTGCGGCGTGCGGCTTTGAAAGACGGGGCGACTATTATCAATCTGATCGAAGATATAAAAGAATCGCGCATAAAGGGTAACTACGGTATCGAGTTGCATCCTTTACGCGAGTGCATGATCAAGATGATGGATCTGGGAAATGAAATTGTCTCCGCTGGGCTGGCGCAGAAATTTAAGGCTAAACACAAGGGTATTGCTAAGACTAGGGTTGAACAGGAACCAACGGCTGAGGATATTGAAACGGCCCATCAGGAGCTTCAGGAGCAGGCAGATAATGCACACACATCCTTCCCACTTGATGCCGTTAGCAGTGGTATTGAAGTGAGTCATGAGCCTGAGCAGCATGAAGAAGAGCTTGCGGAGGAAGTTGCTGACAAGACATCTAAGAAGGCCTCAGAAAAGGATAACGCACTGGAATTTTCAGCAGCATCAGACGAAGAAAATCAATTTGATCTTCTGGAAGGTGCAGAAGGGGAATTGACCGAACAGCCTGAGCAAGAGAAAGATATGGGGCTGGAGTTTGTTATCGATAAACAGCCGGCTCAACAAGAAGGGGTAGAAGAAGAGATTGAAGATGTGCAGGAGGTTAATCCAACTATTTTTCGTGCCTATGATATTCGCGGGATAGTAGGCGAAACCCTTAGTCCAACCATAGCAAGGCTTATTGGGAAGGCTATTGGTTCCGAAGCGGCTGATAAAGGGCAGACTGCAGTAGTTGTTGGTCGTGACGGCCGTCTTTCTGGTCCACTGCTCATGGATGCCCTAATTGATGGCCTTAAATCTACAGGCCGCATGGTAATTAATATTGGTCAGGTGCCAACACCGGTAATGTATTTCGCAACATATTCACTTGGTACCGGTGCAGGTGTTGAGCTTACCGGTAGCCATAACCCTTCTAACTATAATGGTTTTAAGATCATGCTTGGAGGCAAGACATTGTCCGGGGTAGAGATTCAAGGGCTGTTAACGCGTATCCAAAATGAAGACTTTGTTGAAGGTGATGGTCACGTTCGTGAGCAGGACATTGAAAATGACTACATAGAGCGTATAACCGGAGATGTTAATTTGCGTCGCCCTCTCAAGGTGGTGATTGATTGTGGAAATGGTGTTGCCGGTGATATAGCGCCGAAACTGTTTAGAAAGCTTGGTTGTGATATTGAACCGCTATTTTGTGAAGTTGATGGAAACTTCCCGCATCATCACCCGGATCCAAGTGAGCCAGAAAATCTGGATGCGATGATTAGCCTGATCAAACTGCAAAAAGCAGATCTGGGTATTGCCTTTGATGGTGATGGTGATCGACTTGGTGTAGTTGATTGTCAGGGCAATATTATTTGGCCTGACAGGCAGATGATGCTATTTTCACGTGATGTATTATCACGTAACCCGGGTGCCGATATTATCTTTGATGTGAAGTGCACCAATCATCTGGCGCGTGTCATTTCCGAGAATGCCGGTGTCCCAGTAATGTGGAAGACAGGACACTCGCTAATCAAAGGCAAACTGCAGGAAGCTAATTCACCACTTGCTGGTGAGATGAGCGGCCATATATTCTTTGGCGAGCGTTGGTATGGGTTTGATGACGCGCTATACGCTGGTGCCAGGCTGCTTGAGATTCTTGCAGAAGATCCACGTCCAACAGATGAAATTTTTGCTGAGCTTCCTGATAGCGTTAACACCCCAGAGATCAAGATCAATCTTGAAGAAGGGCAGCCTAACGAATTTATGAAGAAGTTTATTGCCAAGGCTCGCTTTGATGATGCCAAGATTAGCACTATCGACGGCATAAGAGCAGATTTTGTTGATGGTTGGGGGTTAGTGCGTGCCTCAAACACCACGCCATGCCTGGTGCTGCGCTTTGATGCCGATAACGAAGGGGCATTAGAGCAGATCAAGGACCGTTTCCGTGAGCAGATGCTTTCAGTCAATTCAGAGATGGTAATACCGTTTTAATTAGTAACTAGTAGTTTTGAGTTAGAAAAAATGCAGGAACACTCTTCATCAGCAATTAGAATCGCCGACGTATTAACCGAAGCACTGCCATATATTCAGCGTTTCAGTGGTAAGACCATAGTGGTCAAATTTGGTGGCAACGCCATGGTGGATGAAAGCCTTAAGCGTTCGTTCGCGCGTGACATTGTACTGATGAAGTTGGTAGGTTTTAATCCGGTGGTAGTTCATGGTGGCGGGCCGCAGATAGGTGGTCTCCTGGAAAAGATCGGCAAGGAAAGTAAATTTGTCGACGGCATGCGTGTAACCGATCGAGAGACCATGGATGTGGTGGAGATGGTTCTCGGCGGTTTGGTTAATAAAGAGATTGTTAGTCTTATCAATCAAGTTGGTGGTAAGGCGGTTGGCCTGACGGGTAAAGATGGTGGCTTGATAAAGGCGCGCAAGCTTGAGTTTATCCAGAATGATCCGGAGATGGATGTCTCTGAGATTATCGATATTGGTCATGTCGGCGAAGTTGAGTCTATAGATGCATCAGTAGTAGAGATGCTAGATAACAGTGGCTTTATCCCGGTTATTGCTCCGATTGGGGTAGGTGAAGACGGTGCTTCTTACAATATCAATGCAGATCTAGTTGCTGGTAAGATTGCAGAATTTTTAAAGGCAGAAAAGCTTATTTTGCTCACCAATATCAAGGGGTTGCTGGATAAAGAAGGTAATCTTCTTACTGGACTTAGTTCAGAACGGGTCAACGAGTTGATTGGAGACGGTACCATTTACGGTGGTATGCTACCCAAGATCAATTGCGCACTGGATGCAGTGCAGGCTGGAGTGATTTCGTCGCATATTATTGATGGTCGTGTTGAACATGCGGTTCTTCTTGAGCTTTTCACGGACAAAGGTGTGGGCACTTTAATAACTAATGTCACATCATAAGTTCTCCTTCAACCATATCGCCAATCCAAATGCCAAAATCCTTATACTAGGCTCGATTCCGGGTGATGTCTCTATTGCTGCAGATCAGTATTATGCCCATCCGCGCAACTTGTTCTGGGATTTTATGCAGCAGCTATTGGATATTCCGCGCGAGCTGGCATATGAACAGCGCATACAGCTGTTGCAGAGCAAAGGGATCGCACTGTGGGATGTGCTTGGATTTTGTCACCGTGAGGGTAGCCTGGATTCCAGTATCGACAAAGAAACCGAGCAGCCAAATGCGATCTCTGAGTTACTGGAAGCGTGCCCAGGCATACAGGCAGTTTTTTTTAACGGGCAAAAGGCGCAGACATCTTTTAAACGCCATATCCTCAAGCTGTACCCGGGCATTGAGCGAAGGTGTGAGTTGATCGTTTTACCGTCGACCAGTCCGGCGAATGCTTCCATAAAGGTTCAGGATAAGCTAGAGAGTTGGAAGAGGATATTGGAATTTTTGTAGCAATTGCATTTATTTGAAATACAAGAAACCACCATCTGCGTTAGCAGTGGTGGCAATTTATGATTCCGGTATGCAATTGATCAGGCTTTGGTGTCTATGATTGTCCCGATCATCTCGTCTGCAGCCTTTACAACCTCAGCAGAAGCTTCTGCCTGCACTACGTTTTGCTTTGATTCAAGCAGTGCGGTTGTAACCTCTTCTTTCATGTCGGTATCACCGACAGATTTGGCTACAGTATCAGCATTTCTTGCAAGAGACTCAGTTGCCTTTTGCAAGCCTTGCATACCAGAATTGTACGCTGAAGAAATTTCCATGACTCGCCTTTAGTAAAATTAATTCATCACACAGTATCTAATAGTATATTATTAGCATAATTTATTCTGTGCGCAAAGACTCAAATCCCCTATTACTAAAGAAAATTTATGTTAGAAAATCAAACAATAACCGTAACTGCCAGTCGTGAAACCGAATACCTGCTCGCTCGGGAATTGAAATTCCTAGGTATATCTGAGATTGAGCATGGGTTTGGCTCGGTATCCTTTGTAGGTAGCTATGAACAGGCGCTGCAGGTGTGTATGTGGAGTCGCATTGGGGTGCGTGTTCTCTGGCCTTTGCTGAGTTATAATGCATCCTCAAAGGAGGAGATCTACCAGCAGGTGCAAAACATTGATTGGTCAGAGCACATAGATGCTGAAAACAGCATCGCTATCGATTTTACCGGTAAGAACAGCGTTATCAAAAATACTCAGTATGGTGCACAGCTGATAAAGGATGCGATAGCCGACCAGTTTATGGATGAGTTTGGCTCTAGACCGGATGTGCAGCGCAATCAGCCGGATCTGCGCATAAACTGTCATGTGCGCGACAATAAATATAGTCTTAGCATCGACCTGTCTGGTGACAGTCTGCATTATCGCGGTTACCGTAAAAGTGGCGTTACAGCGCCATTGCGTGAGAATCTGGCGGCGGCGATTTTACAGCGCATGGCATGGATTGAGACCGCTAAACGCGGAGGGTCTCTGGTCGATCCGATGTGTGGTTCCGGTACATTTTTGATCGAGGCAGCGATGATTGCTGGTGATATCGCACCTGGCTTGGGAAGAGAGGCGCAGTCTGAGCCATATTGGGGATTTTCTAAATGGAGGAAACATAACTCACAGCTTTGGGGGCGCTTGGTTGATAAGGCTTGGCAGCGTAAGAAAGCAGGTGAGGAAAAGATACCGCGCATTATCGGCTATGATCTGGAGCAGAAGAATGTTGATATTGCGCGCCAGTGCGTGTCTGAAGCTGGTGCAGGGCTGGGGTTGGATGAACATATTATCATCAAGCAACAGGACATTTTGCAGATGGAAAAGCTGCCGGTTGGGGCGCAAACCGGCCTGCTGGTATTTAACCCACCATACGGGGAAAGGCTGAACACCAACGGCGATATTGAGCTGCTGTATACTCGTATCGGTGCGAAGATAAAACAGTTGTTTGGTGGATGGAAAAGCGCGGCGTTTATCGGTGATCCTGCGTTTGCACAGAATTTTGGCATCAAGCCGCAGAAACAGTTCAAATTTTACAATGGCGCTATTGAGTGCTGTCTGGCGGTTTTTAGTCAACGTGAAGGAAAAGTTGCCAAGGATTCAGCTCATGATGTGGCTGAGAAATGTACAACTTCGCAACCTAAAGAGCGGCCTAAAGAAAAGTCGCAGCAGGTGCAGATGCTGATTAATCGTATTAATAAAAACCTCAAACATCTGCGAAAGTGGTTGCAAAAAGAGGAAATTAGCTGTTATCGCGCATATAACTCTGATTTGCCGGAATATGCAGTTGCGATAGATGTATATGGGGAAAATATCCATATCCAGGAGTACGAAGCCCCAAAGAATATTGAAACATCTAAAGTAACTGAGCGATTACAGGACGTTTTTGCAGTTGTTGAAGAGGTGTTTCAGATTGGATCTGACAAGGTGTTTTACAAAAAGCGCCGCCGCCAGAAAGGCAAGACACAATACGAAAAACAAGAAGGAAGAGCAAATTTCTTCACCGTAGAAGAGGGTGGGCATAAGTTTTTAACAAACTACAGTGATTATCTAGATACCGGATTATTTATTGACCACCGAATCATTCGCTCGATGATTCAGCAGCGTGCGAAAAATAAACATTTTCTTAATCTATTTGCCTATACCGGTTCAGCGACGGTATATGCAGCAGCTGGCGGAGCAAAATCCACTACAACTGTAGATATGTCTAATACATATCTTGATTGGGCTCGCAGGAATATGGAGCTAAATGGATACAAAAATGATAAGCATAAACTCTTACGTGCCGATTGCATTGAGTGGTTGCAAAGCGGGTATAAGAAAAAGTTTGATTTGATCTTTATAGATCCTCCAACTTTTTCAAATTCTAAGAAGATGGAAGATGTGTTTGATGTGCAGCGCGATCATGTACAGATTATTGAAAATGCAGCAAATATGTTGTCGGATGATGGGTTAATCATATTTTCCAATAATTATCGCGGCTTTAAATTAGATAAGGGGTTGGAGGAGCGGTTTAAGACCAAAAATATCACTGCACAGACCATATCTAAGGACTTTGAGCGCACGCCAAAGTTCCACCAGTGTTGGTTGATCGAGAAGGTTTGATATTTTCAGCCCATAAAGAGCAGTCGAAATGAAGGAAGATAGTGCATAGCAAAAAACTAGCTTCGACTACACTCAGCCGACTTACTTTTTGCAAATATCTTGCGCAGTATTTAAATTGGTTTATCAAAAACCTCAATCTGCTCAACCCAAAACACCTCGCAGGCACCTTTGCCAGTATCATTGCGGGTCATAGAGCTGTTCCAGGTAAAGCCATCGTCTCCCTTGATTGAAACCAGATATCCCTTCATGTGAGCAATTTGCCCTTCACGTAGACCTTTAACTTTTGAGCGCACATAATCATCTGCAGGGATTATGTGAGTGTTAGCAGAATGACGCGCAATCTCCTGTAATGGCACGGCTAGGGTATCGGTGCGCCAGCTGTAATATCTTACCGATTGCTCTATATCGATATTCTCTAGTACCGCAGAATCAGACATTATTCCCCAGCCGAGGGCCAGGTCTACAGGGGATAGCACCGAGCTGGCGTCGATAAAATAATGCTCAACTCCTAGGATGCGCGCAGTTATGTCGTATTCGGCCTTAGGGGTAAAGGTAAATTGTTCGTGGCGAAAGGGCGTAGGTGAATCGATATTGATTTGAGTCGGGTTGTTTGGAGCAACCTGAACCCCGCTGGGTTGCTTAATCGGCCGTGAAGAAAAAAATTTCCAGCTGACAAAAATGCATATAATGATCGCAATTACCAGTTTGGTTTTAGGGTTTTCCAAATCCATGATCTGTTTCCATAGGTGAATTATTTGTAGTTAATACTAAATATTATAGAACCGTAACAGAAATATTGAGTTAAATTTTGTTGGTGATATACTGTCCCGTTCGTGAATAATCAACCGGTTACCTATGTGTTATCTATGAATAGCATGCAAGTGGAAAATGTATGGGTAACGAGCTAAACAGTGTAACAACTTAAACATTGGAGACATTAATGGAAAACGGTAAGCCTTTAGTAAATATCGTAATGGGTAGTAAAAACGACTGGGGAACCATGAAGTTGGCTTCAGACGTACTAAAAGACTTTGGTGTTCC
>QZLE01000128.1 GCA_004796365.1 Gammaproteobacteria bacterium
CAGAGATAGCTTTGCGTGAATCCAGCAGGTTAAAGGTGTGGGATGCCTTTAGAACCATTTCGTATGCTGGTAGTGCTAGCCCCTCTTCAATTAGGCGCTTACTTTCAGATTCGCAGGTGTCAAACCAGTTAAACAGTGATTCTGTATCAGCATGCTCAAAGTTGTAGGTAGACATCTCAACTTCGTTTTGGTGGAAAACGTCACCATAGGTCACAACACCATTTGGTGTTTTTGCCCAAACTAGGTCAAACACGCTGTCTACACCTTGAATGTACATTGCGAGACGCTCGATACCGTAGGTGATCTCGCCAGTTACCGGGCTGCAGTTTAAGCCGCCAACTTGCTGGAAGTATGTAAACTGAGTTACCTCCATGCCGTTTAGCCAAACTTCCCAGCCAAGTCCCCAAGCACCTAGGGTTGGAGACTCCCAGTTATCTTCTACAAAACGGATGTCGTGGGTAAGTGGGTCAAAGCCAAGCATCTTAAGTGAGCCTAGGTATAGCTCCTGAATCTCAAGAGGTGATGGCTTTAGTACAACCTGAAATTGATAGTAGTGTTGCAGACGGTTTGGGTTTTCACCGTAACGGCCGTCAGTTGGGCGGCGTGATGGTTGCACGTATGCTGAGCTCCAAGGCTCCGGGCCAATCGAACGTAAGAATGTTGCTGGATGGAAGGTTCCTGCGCCAACTTCCATATCCAGTGGCTGCACGATAACGCAGCCTTGTTCTGCCCAGTATTCCTGCAGTGCCAGGATAAGTCCTTGAAATGTACTCAGATCGTACGACATTGGTTCAAATTCCTAATTTAAGTATTCTTTGAATGTTGTTTGATTTTTTTCAAACCACGAAAAAACTAAACCGCGTATTTTACGGGAGTTTTCCGTGTTTCGGAACCGTGTTTAATAAATATTTATTATTTCCAAATTAACACCTCTAAACTTTGTAAATAATTTGTCGCTAATATATTTAAGAGAAAATAAAACAATAAGAACGTAGGGTGAGTGTCATGAGCCAGTTAGTAATAGAACCGACAGAAACCTCTCAATGGTACCGTTTAGTGTTAGACGCAGAAGAGGTGACCCAACAGCAATTAAGTGAAGAGTTGGAAAACTACCTGGTTTTGACTTTGTCACGCTTTTCCCAAAGACCAGAAATGGTCAATACAATTTTCGCGTTGTCATATCTCAATGGAGTATCAATGTCAGGCAAAGAAAGGTATAACCGCCTGCGGGATATTGGTGATCAATGTCTGCTTTTCGCTGGTTTCTTCCCTGAGCAAGCGGAAAAGCGCCTCGTAAGCTTTGGTTATTTTGTTACGCTGGGCCGTGCAGCGTATCACGAAATTGCTAATGCTCAGAAAGAAGAGCAAGCAGAGCTATTTGGTCAGCTCGTAGTGAATTACGTAGAAGTTCTGCGCGTGCTGCACGCAATACGAGGCATGGACAGCGCCAAAGAAGTATCCCCGCTGTTGGCGATGGAGATATGGCAGCGCACTGGAAATCAGGAGATGTTGAGTGTAGTGGCGCAAGCTACTGGTGCTACACCGTGTCTAAGTGAAAGTTATTTGCAAGTAAAACATTAAGGAAAACATGTGCGTCACACTGGCGAAGGCCGATATTTAGGGGTTGAAACCATCGTGCGAAGTGCGCTTGCAAAGTATATATAGAAATGGATTCCCGCCTATACGGGTATGAAGATATTATTAAGCAGTTGATTGAAACCTCCTCAGTATTTTTATGCTAACCTTTCTATACCTACTGAAAAAACTCGGAACATACATGAAAAAAATCAGAGCACTTTCCCTGTTCTCCGGTGGTCTAGATTCCATTTTGGCGGCGAAGATTATCGAAGCGCAGGGAATTGAGGTTGAGGGCATCACCTTTCAGATTGGTTTCACCAAGGAGGAATTTGGGATTCCGCAGCGGGATAAAAATAAAAAAGATGGCGATAACGGTGGGCATTTGAACCCTGAATATTATGCGGAAAAAGCAGGGATTAAGCTCAATATTGAAAATATTTTTGAAGAATTCAAATCTGTTTTATTTGATCCCAAGCACGGCTATGGCTCCAATATGAACCCATGTATCGATTGCAAGGCCTTTATGTTGCACAAAGCCAAAGAATATATGGAAAAATATGGCTTTGATTTTCTGGTCACCGGAGAGGTGATTGGGCAACGTCCTATGTCGCAGCGTAAACAGGCTTTGCCGATCGTGGCCAAAGAGGGCGGTGTTGAGGATATGGTCTTGCGCCCGCTTTGCGCCAAACTCCTCCCAGAGACCCTGCCGGAGCGTAAAGGATGGGTTGAGCGCGAAAAGCTATATGATTTTAATGGCAGAGGGAGAAAATCGCAGGTGCAGCTAGCTAAAAAGCTTGGAGTAATTGAGTATCCACAGCCTGCAGGAGGATGTCTATTGACCGATCCGGGTTTTTCCAAGCGCTTGGAAAACCTATGGCAGTCAAAATGTGAAAAAGAATACTCAGTTGATGAGATTAAGCTCTTGAGTATTGGGCGCCATATTCGTTTTTGTGATGAATTTAAGCTGATAATCTCCCGCGAAAAGAGCGAAACCGAGTATATGGAGCAGTTCTATGGACAATTTACTACGCTTAAGGCGCTGAACTTTGGTGGCCCCGTTGGTTTGATAGATGGCGATGCTGATGAGGGCGGGTTGAAAAAGGCGGCGGCTATTCTGGCAAGGTATGGAAGTGGGCGCGATGCAGTAGAAGTGATGGTGGAAGTATTTGCGGTTAGTGGTGAAAAAATGGTCTATACTGTGGTACCGTATTCCGCAGAGCAGATTTTGCCATCCTGGCATATCTAGTTGCGCACTCTTGTGGTGCGCATTCGATCTCAATGCACAAAAACGGTGCGTTTTTTGGTGCGTTTGATGATGGACTGATTGATAAGTGGTTTTTTTTGCAGGCTATTTTGTTTTTGGCATAATAGCTGCTTTAATGGAGCCCAAAGATTTGGTGATGGTTTTATTAACCGAAGTTTAACTTAACTAAAGGATATTTATAATGTCTGTAGAACAAGTTTTTAAAATAATCCAGGACAACGATGTTAAATTCGTTGACCTACGCTTTACTGATACTCGCGGTAAAGAGCAACACGTTACAATTCCTGTAAGCGAATGCGACGAAGATATGTTCGAAGCTGGTAAAATGTTCGATGGTTCTTCAATCAACGGCTGGAAAGGAA
>QZLE01000079.1 GCA_004796365.1 Gammaproteobacteria bacterium
GTTGGCTCCCCAGGCTGTTTTATACTGTCAGGAGAGTCTTTACTGCTGTTACCATCGTCACCAACCCCGCCTGAACCACAACCATGAATTAATAGGCCAACAAATACCATTGGCAAAATTCGCCTGATTAACGTTTTCATACTCCCTCCTTGCGATATAGTATTTCTTATATTAATTTTTATACTTATAAGCCCAGGTATGCCTTCCCTCAGCTAATCCCGTTATATAAATAAATACGTTATTAATTGGGTCATAATCTATTGAATGAAAAGCCTGCGTTCCTGGATGTACATCTCCAGCATTATCATAATTTATGGTTCTAGATACCCATTTTTGGGTTACTGGATCAAAGGCATAGAAAACACCATCTCTAACACCACCACCAATAATTTGGTTGCTGCTGTCATAGGCAAATCCAGTCTCTATCATCTCCGGGATATCACCATTGATTCCATTCAGTGGCATAAGTGTCGAATTAGTAACATCTTCACGGTCAATCACAAGCTCAAATACCACTCCACCATCAACGAAATAATACATAGTATCGGTTGGCGGATAATAAACAAGATTTTTTGAATAGCTTAAATGCCCAGACTGATTATGGGAAAAAGAGGCAGTAACTTCTCCAGAATTTGGATCGTAAATATGTATTTTGTGAGGCCCAACCACAACCACGACATCATCAATAGGATCGAGTTCAGCTGCACTCAAGCCAGTCCACGGATAATCAATTGGCGATACATCCCACTGATTTTCATCTATATCATAATGGGAAATAGCATTGCCATACATCTCAAAATCAGCACAGTACCCCCAGCTACCGCCGCCTCTTAATAGTAAAAACTGTTTTGTAGTTTCTGTTACAATCATCAAGTCGTATGTATGCCTAGCAGAAGGATAACCGGTTGATAACCATGTCTGAGTTTCAGAATTAAAATTATCTTCACTCATGTCTTCGCAGCTATTGGGAGAATATTGGTTGTTCCAGGTAAGGGTTGCGAAATCGAAAGCCATTACCGAGTTATTCATCGTAGTCGCGTGCCCACCACCAAACTGTAACATTTGATGGCGATGGCGATCATAGACAAAGCCGCTATAATCAGTAATTCCACCGCACCGCCCTTCCATATCACCTTGCGGATCTTCACAGGTATAGACACCAAGATCAACAGCGGTATTATCTGGCAACGTAGCTAGCAGTGGTGTTTGTGCAAATTCTGCCGGCTCTTGATTTACATTTTCTACCGACTCTTCTTCATAATTTTCAGCCTCGGAGTCTTCAACCTCGGAAGATCCATCTGATTCGCCAGAATCATTTGAATTCCCTGAGTCATCAATATTGGAATTATCTGTGCTCCCTACTGAATTTGGAATAGTCCCTGAATCGCTAGATCCTGCACCGCATCCATTTAGCATGACACAGAGCAGCAGAAGCCCAGTCAAGCTTCTTAAGCAACTGGTCATATAACCTCCAAGTTTTTTTTATTGTTTATGGCGCCAGACTAAGCTTTTTATTTTGCGAAGTTAATCACAAAACGAAACCGGGTGCTTTTTGACCGACAAACGGTAGTTTTTGATTGTTATATAAAACACAGTTATAAAAACGGAAATTACTAGCTTTCAATAAGAATAGAAAGCCGCGCTGATGCGCGGCTGTGATTTTTTCACGGAACTCACTGAAGCTTTACTCTATATTCTGAATCTGCTCTCTCATCTGTTCAATAAGCACTTTCATATCTACCGATGCCTTTGTTGTTTCTGAATCAGCAGATTTTGAGCCAAGAGTATTAGCTTCACGATTCAATTCCTGCATCAAAAAATCTAGTTTTCGGCCAATTGGCTCGGATTTTTTCAGCACCAAATCAATTTCTTTCAGGTGTGTTTCCAACCGATCCAACTCCTCGTCAACATCTAGCTTCTGCGCCTGTAAAACCAGCTCCTGTTCCAGACGCGGATTGTTTTCTTCCAGATCCAGTTTCAAATCATTGATTTTGGTCACAACTTTTTCACGCACCGCCTTAATCACCTCAGGCACTCTTAACTTAACCCCGGCAACAATTTCGGCAATTCCTTGCATGCGTGTACGAATAATCTTTTCCAGACTTTCACCTTCGCGCTCGCGCGCCTCAATGAGTTTTTTCAGACTTTGCTCTAACAGGATCACTACTGCAGCGATCAGCTTATTTAGATCTTTATCTTCAGCCTGCAGTACCCCCGGCCATTTCAAGATCTGCATAGCATCGATGTCGCGATCGGCACCTGAAATAGAATTGATCTTTCTGCAACCCTCAATAACCGCCTTGGCAAGTTGTTCATCGATATTGACCGACTCGGCAGAAACCGTTGGCTCAAACTTTAAAGAACAGTCAACCTTGCCACGACTGAGATATTTGGCAATTGTCTCTCTTATCTTGGTTTCGGCACTTCTTAAATCTTCTGGCAGGCGCAGATTGACATCTAGATAGCGACTATTAACCGACCTTATTTCCAATACAAATCGTCCATTCTCATCCTGCAGTTCAGACCTGTCAAAGGCGGTCATACTTCGTATCATAAATGCTCCTTGGTTAAAATTTTGTGTAATTGTGGCAAGAATAGACTGGGACTGCAAGTTGGCTATTAGCTAAAAAGATTTACGATTGATTAGCACAGGTTCGAAGGCATGGATGCCAACGTGCAGCATAAATGGATGTACTCGTAGCATCTGTACAAATCAATCTTAAATCTATATCGGTTTGCAACGAAAAAATATGCTATCCTTGCGCCAATATGAGTATTATTAAATAGTAGGAGACCCAAGGTGCGACCAAGCGGCAGAAATAACGACCAATTACGCGAAGTAACAATCACAAGAAACTACACCAAGCATGCAGAAGGCTCTGTATTAATAACATTTGGTGACACCAAGGTGCTATGCAATGCATCGGTTGAAGAGCGCGTACCAGGTTTTCTTCGTGGTTCCGGCCAAGGCTGGGTAACTGCTGAATACGGCATGCTGCCAAGATCAACTAATACCAGAAACCGCCGTGAGGCATCTTCCGGCAAGCAATCAGGCAGAACCCAAGAGATACAGCGCCTTATTGGCCGCTCCCTGCGTGCAGCAATCGACTTAGAAAAGTTGGGCGAATACACAATAACCCTTGATTGCGATGTAATTCAAGCCGACGGCGGCACCAGAACTGCTTCTATCACCGGTGCATATGTTGCCCTTTGTGATGCGGTTGATTCACTGGTAAAGAAAGGAACACTAAAAGAAAACCCCATCTTTGGGCAGATAGCGGCCATTTCAGTTGGTATCTATAATGGCGAACCGGTTTTAGATCTTGATTATGCCGAAGACTCAAATGCGGAAACCGACATGAATATTGTGATGAATGAAGCGGGTGGCTTTATTGAGGTTCAGGGTACTGCCGAAGGGCATGCATTTAGAGCTGAAGAGATGAATGCGATGGTTGAATTGGCGCAGAAGGGTATTTCTGAGTTGACCACTATGCAAAGTGTGGCTTTGAAGTAATTATATTTGGATACCTATCTTCGCTGGCATAACAACACAAACAAAGGTAACTCACATGTTTTCCGAATTGGTATTAGCGAGCAATAACAATGGCAAGGCAAAAGAGCTACTTCGCCTGCTGGAACCACTAAACATCAATGTGATATCTCAATCAGAGTTTGGTGTACCGGATGTTATTGAAGACGGCCTCACCTTTGTTGAAAACGCCATTAAAAAGGCCAGAAATGCAGCCTACCATACAGGTAAGGCTGCTGTAGCTGACGATTCTGGAATCGAGGTTGATGCTCTAAACGGCGCACCAGGAATCTACTCCGCCCGTTTTGCTGGTGATGATGCCACGGATGCCGAAAACAACATCAAACTATTAAATGACCTCAAAGAAGTACCGCAAGAAAAGCGTACGGCACGCTTCCAGTGTGTAATGGTACTGATGCGCCACTACGAAGATCCAACCCCGATTATCTGCCAGGGCACTTGGGAAGGGCAGATACTATTTGAAGAACGCGGTGAAAACGGCTTCGGTTATGATCCTTTATTTTTAGTACCAAGCCGCCAGCTATCTTCTGCCGAGCTTGCCCCGGAACTTAAAAACCTTATTAGCCACCGCGCCCAGGCTTGTCATAAACTTATCGAAGCACTCGACCCGGGACGTATACAGGAAGGCGATGAAGTTATGCAAGATTTATTTTAATGCAACCACAGCCACTATCACTCTACATCCATATCCCCTGGTGTCTGCAAAAATGTTTTTACTGCGACTTTAATTCCACAGCCATTACCGAATCAACTGAACTAGACAAATACATCGCTGCTCTTGGCAAAGACCTGCGGCAGGAACTATCTGCTTGCACCCAACAGAATATCAAAACCATTTTCATTGGTGGCGGAACACCCACCATTTTGCCCACCAAAAAGCTAACAAATCTTCTCAACACCGTTTATGCCAACATAAATATTGATAGCAGCACAGAAATTAGCATCGAAATCAATCCGGAAACTATTGATCGAGAGAAGTTACTTACATTAAATCAATCTGGAATCAACCGTATCTCATTCGGTGTGCAGACCTTTGACAACCAACAACTGCAATACCTAAATCGTGCCCATACATCTACCAAGGCAATAGAGGTCTTAAAAACCGCGCAAAATATTGGACTGAGCAATATAAACATCGACATAATGTTTGGCCTACCCGATCAAAGCATCGATCAAGTGCTGGCAGATATAAACAAAGCGGCTGACTTAAATCCAACTCATATATCACACTATCAATTGACTCTGGAACCGGAAACAAAGCTCGCTACCACAAATCCACAGATGCCAGACGAAGAATTGCTGGCAGAGATGTATGGGCAGAGCAGAAGTCTCTTGGCAAAACTCGGATACCACAACTACGAAACCTCCGCCTTTGCCAAACCTGGATTTGAATGCAAACACAACCTGAATTACTGGCAGTTTGGTGATTTTATTGGTATTGGCGCAGGCGCCCATGGTAAGCAAACTTTTGAAGACAAGATTATTCGCTATCACAAACCCGATAATTATCGTGAATACATAAATGCTGTTGAGCAAGAAAGTGCGCGAAAATCAGAATTGCTTTTAGAATCAGAAATAGTCATTGAATTTATGATCAATGCAATGCGCCTAACTGATGGTTGGAATAGGCAACTTTTTGCTGATAGAACCGGAATTGATTTTTCAGCAATTGAAGAAAAAGTATGGCGATTGGTCAAACTGGGTCTTATTGAGTGTGACGCAACGATTGTTCGGCCAACTGTGAAGGGGAAAATGTTATTGGATGAGGTACTGAGAGAGTTTGTTTAGCCTTTGATAAATTCATTTTGTTGGGGTAGGCTTACAGCTAATCCAACCTACGGAATAATAACGATAAAGGACTACAAATGCTCCAAAGTGACCACAAAGATCTGGAATTGGTAATCAAATCCCACATTCCGCTCATTATTGCCGAGACAAAGGAAGAGCGCCGCGTTATCAATATGCTTACCGATCTTGGATTTCGTCTGGGGTTGCCGCTCTATCAATGGAGTGTTACCGAGGGACTGGCCCGCCTTGAGTTTGAAGCACCGACGCAGAAGAACCTGGCTGAGCCTCAGGAACTGCTAAAACATATAAAATCAAATACAGTTGCCAGCATCTATGTCCTACCGGACTTTCACCCATATCTAGATGACCCGGTTACCGTACGCCTGCTAAAAGAGATAGCGCTAAATTACGAGCAAACACCTTCTACTATCATCTTTGTCAGCCATGACTTTGACGTACCACCTGAGATCAAGATGTACACTGCCCATTTTGAGCTAGCGTTGCCAAGTTCAATGAAACTGGATGATATAATCCGCGACGAGGCGATGAAGTGGAGCGAAAAGAACAAGTACCAAAAGGTGAAAACCGACCAGAAGTCGATGGACCAGATGATTCGCAACCTCTCTGGTTTAACTGCCATGGATGCACGCCGCCTGATTCGCCGCGCTATTGAAAACGATGGGGCGATAAATGAAGATGACATGCCCGAAGTGATGGAGGCAAAATATAAACTGCTAGATCGAGATGGTGCTCTAACCTTCGAGCACGATACAGCAAAATTCACCGAGGTTGGCGGTCTGCGCAATCTGAAACGCTGGCTTAAGTTGCGCAAGGATGTATTTCTGGGTGAAGACAAATCACTGGAGCCTCCAAAAGGAGTCCTTTTGGTTGGCGTACAAGGTGGTGGCAAGAGTCTCGCAGCCAAGGCTATCGCCGGCATGTGGGGACTACCACTTTTAAGACTCGACATGGGCGGACTCTACAACAAGTACATAGGCGAAACCGAAAAGAACCTACGCGACGCAATCAAAACTGCCGAGGTGATGGCTCCTTGCGTTTTATGGATTGATGAAATAGAGAAAGCGATCTCCGGCGGCGGCAGCGACACCGACAACGGAACATCAAGAAGAATGTTAGGCACCATTCTAACCTGGATGTCGGAAAAAGACAAATCGATATTTATCGTAGCCACTGCGAACGAGATCGACCGCCTTCCACCGGAGTTGATCCGCAAAGGAAGGATGGATGAGATATTTTTCGTCGATTTGCCAGTTGCCGAAGTGCGCGAGGACATCTTCGAGATTCACCTTAAAAAACGCGAGCTGGTTCCGGGCGATTTCAATCTGAAGGAACTAGCTGCATCCTGCGAAGGCTTCACCGGAGCCGAGATCGAGCAGGCAGTGGTATCCGGGCTTTACCTCGCCAAAGAAAAGGGCGAAACCTTAGATAACACTCACCTGCTGGAAGAGATCAAACTCACCCGCCCGCTCTCGGTGGTAATGGCAGAAAAGATGACCGCACTCAGGCTCTGGGCCAGCGACCGCACCGTTAATGCTGATATTGGCTGATTTAGCCAAAATATTCGTCTATTATATACAGACGTCTTTAAAAAGCGGGTTTTGCTTGAATGGCTAAATACATAATCGGTGATATTCAGGGTTGTTATGACGAGCTGCAGCGCCTGCTTGATCGCATAAACTTTGACCCAACAAATGATATAATCTGGATTGCCGGTGACATTATCAATCGCGGCCCAAAATCCCTAGAGGCTCTTCGTTTTGTTAAAGACCTGGAGGGCAGCGCCGATTCTGTTCTTGGAAATCATGACCTGCATATCATTGCCGAATCAGTGAATCCAAACCCAAGCAAACCACCCAAAGAGGATATTCAACGCCTGTTCGACGCCCCGGACAGCGACGAGCTTTTATACTGGCTACGCACCCGTCCCCTGCTGCTACACGATGAAGAAAACAAAACTGTAGTTACCCATGCGGGGATATACCCGAAGTGGGACATTGCCACCGCCAAGCAGCTGGCACAAGAGGTTGAACAGATCCTACAAACCGAGCACTGCGAAAAATTTTTGCTGGAGATGTACGGCAATGAACCCAACATCTGGAACGAATCATTAAGCGGCAACGACCGCTACCGTTTTATTATCAATGCCTTCACCCGCATGCGTCTATGCGATCATGAATATCGGCTGCTGTTTGACTTTAAGGGGCACCCGGATGACAAACCTGATGACCAGATCCCATGGTTCGAACTACCAAACCACTTCGATCCCGACACCCATGTGGTCTTTGGGCATTGGTCAGCACTAGGCTTTAGAAATATCGACAACATAGTATCACTGGATACCGGTTGCCTTTGGGGTGGTGGACTGACTGCCATCAGAATCGACCACCCGGAAAAGCCGATTTATTCGATACCGTGTAAGGCACAGAAAGAGATTAAGAAATAGATAGAGTCCTCTGCAAAAACTCCCCCGTATAAGACCCCTTCGTCTTCGCTACATCCTCCGGCGTCCCCTGCGCCACAATCATTCCACCACCGCTACCACCTTCCGGTCCCAGGTCAACAATCCAATCGGCAGTCTTAATTACGTCTAAGTTGTGCTCAATAATAATAATGGTATTACCATGCTCTTTCAGGCGATTCAGAACATCTAACAGATGTTTGATATCATGAAAATGCAACCCTGTGGTCGGCTCATCCAAAATATACAGAGTGTTACCGGTATCACGCTTAGAAAGCTCGCGCGAAAGCTTCACCCGCTGCGCCTCACCACCTGACAGCGTAGTCGCATTCTGACCCAATGTGATATAAGAAAGCCCCACATCCATTAGAGTCTGCAGCTTTTTGGCAATTGATGGAATGTTCTGAAAGAAGTGATTCGCATCCTCCACCGTCATCTCCAAAATTTCGTGGATATTTTTGCCCTTGTAGCGAATATCCAAGGTCTCACGGTTATAACGTTTACCTTTACATACATCACATGGAACGTAGATATCGGCCAAAAAGTGCATCTCTACTTTAATTACGCCATCACCCTGGCACGCCTCACAGCGCCCACCTTTTACATTAAAGCTAAAGCGTCCCGGTTTATAACCACGCGAACGCGCCTCCTGCGTTCCGGCAAACAGTTCACGAATATGGGTAAACAAACCTGTGTAGGTGGCAGGATTAGAGCGCGGGGTTCTACCGATCGGACTTTGATCTATATCCACGATCTTGTCGAACTGCTCCAGATTTTCGATCTTCTTAGATGGCGCTGGGGTGTGCGAGGCCTTATTCAGATGATTGGCGGCATATTTATATAAAGTATCGTTGATCAGGGTCGATTTACCAGAACCCGAAACACCGGTAATACAAGTCATAACCCCTGCTGGAATTTTCACGTCCACGTTCTGCAAGTTGTTGCCGCTAGCCCCCTTAATATTGATAAAGCGTTTTGCCTCCGGCTTAACCCTTTTCTGAGGAATATCTATCCTTTTGCGACCAGATATATAGTCACCGGTCAGCGACTTCTTGCACTTTTTGATCTGTGCGGGAGTACCCTGCGACACAATTTCGCCACCATGCACACCCGCACCGGGTCCTATGTCGATAATAAAATCGGCAGAATCAATAGCCTCTTCATCATGCTCCACCACTAATACTGTATTACCCAAATCGCGTAAGTGTAACAAGGTGTTGAGCAGGCGCTGATTATCCCGTTGATGCAGGCCAATCGAAGGTTCGTCTAAAACATACATCACCCCGACCAGACCAGCGCCAATTTGGCTAGCTAAACGAATTCGCTGCGCCTCACCACCAGACAATGTCTCGGCACTTCGATTCATCGACAAATAATCCAAACCAACGTTCACCAAAAAACCTAGTCGACTGACAATTTCTTTTAGAATCTTCTCTGCAATCTGTCCACGCTTACCATCCAGGTCCATCCGTTCGAATAGCTCTAACGCGTCACCAATTGATTTAGCAGTGATAGAAGGGAGGTTATGCTCACCAACAAACACATGGCGCGCCCCTATGTTTAAACGATCACCATGACAATCAGGACAAACCTGAGTACTCATCTGTTTGGCTAATTCCTCACGCACAGCACTAGAATCAGTCTCGCGGAAACGGCGTTCCATATTGGGGATAACACCCTCAAAACGATGCGTCTTGTTATATTGCATCCCGCGCTCGGAGCTATAGGTAAAATCGATCTTTTCCTTTCCGCTACCGTAAAGAATCACGTCCTGAAACTTCTTGGGCAGTTCACCAAATGGAGTCTCCAGATCAAACCCATAATGGCGCGCCACCGATTGCAGCATCTGATAATAATAGCCATTCTTGCGATCCCAGCGTTTGATCGCACCACCAGCAATGCTGATAGACCTGCTATTAACCACCATATCCGGATCAAAGAACTGCTTTTGCCCCAACCCATCACAGGTTGGGCAGGCACCAGCAGGGTTATTAAATGAAAACAGGCGCGGTTCCAGCTCATTCAGGCTATAGCCGCACTCAGGGCAGGCAAACTTAGCAGAAAAAGTAATATCCTCCTTCGCATCATCTTCGCTGCTATCCATAAAGGCGATTCGGATCAAACCTTCGCTATGCTGCAACCCCGTTTCAATCGACTCTGCCAGACGTGTCTTGATATCGTCATCATCCTTACGGATCTTCAAGCGATCGATCACTACCTCAATTGTGTGCTTTACATGCAGCTCCAGGGTTGGTGGTACATCCAGCTCATAGAGCTGACCATCAATACGCGCTCGCAAGAACCCCTGCGCCTTGAGATTATCCATTAACTGAATATGTTCACCCTTGCGTTCGCTCACCACCGGTGCAAGCACCATAATCTTTTCGCCTTCATCCAGCTCCAGAACCTTATCCACCATCTGGCTTACGGTCTGTGCATTCAGCTCATGGTTATGCTCCGGACAGCGCGGAATACCTGTGCGAGCAAATAATAAACGCAGATAATCATAGATCTCCGTGATGGTCCCCACGGTAGAGCGCGGATTATGCGAAGTGGATTTTTGTTCGATAGATATTGCTGGGGAAAGACCCTCGATATGATCCACATCTGGTTTTTCCATCATCGACAAAAACTGGCGCGCATAGGCGGAAAGGGACTCCACATAACGACGCTGCCCCTCAGCATAGATCGTATCAAACGCAAGGGACGACTTACCGGAACCGGAAAGTCCGGTAATCACAATCAGTTTATCGCGGGGAATATCGATATCGACATTCTTCAGATTATGGGTGCGCGCACCGCGGATCTTTATGGTATCCATATTTCTAATTACTCAAGCATTTTGAAGAACCCTATATGATACCACTGTTGTCAAGATGGGGTATTTTAAAGAATTGAAGTTATGGTTCTATTTTGATTATTAATCAAGCCAGGTAATGACTGGATAACGGCCTTCGCCAGCATGACGTTATTTTCGCAAACCTGTTACAATCCCTATATTCAGCAACAGGAACATAAAAATGAACAAACCCAAGGTATGGACAAACCCAATCCACTTTCTCGCCTTCGGCTTTGGCAGCGGCCTTGCTCCCAAGGCACCCGGCACCTTTGGCACCATTGCAGCCATACCTGTATACCTATTAATCAGCCTATTAAACTCATTTACCACCTATCTAGTAGCAACTGCGTTAATCTCCATCGCTGGTATCTGGATCTGCGGCATGACCTCCAAAGACCTTGACGTACACGATCACCCAGGTATTGTCTGGGATGAAATCGCTGGCTATCTGATAACCATGATACTGGTTCCTCTAACCTGGTACTGGATTCTCGCTGGCTTTATCCTATTCCGCACCTTCGACATCCTCAAACCCTGGCCAATATCCTGGCTGGATAAAAAGGTATCTGGTGGTTTAGGGATAATGCTGGATGATATTATTGCAGGGATATTTGCTCTTATATTGATGCAGGTATTACTAATTATTGCATGAAGTATTTTTGCTAGGCTATTTCTGGCTTCAGAAACAATTTTTTTGTTAAAAACCTTCTGCGGCTGGAATAGCCGCAGACGAGCTACATGGATGTATTTATACGTATCTGAAACATTATAATTGTTTCACAGACATAAGTATTAGCTGCAATACTTTACTAAATGGGAGTGAATCAACTCCATCGCCAATTTCGGTGCTTCGCGCGTAATCGCGTGCCCCAACTTCGGCAACACCGTCAACTCTGAACCCTCAATAAGCTCCGCTAGAAGTTCTGAATACTGTGGCGGATACAACGCATCAAATTCGGAGGTAACGACATGGGTCGGGCATTTTATCTGCTTTGCATCTGGAATAAGGCCATCGCCAGCCAACTCATTAATAGCCGTTTGATTCAACTGATACTGCCCGTAAGAAAAGGTAGGTACATGCTCCACTCCTGCATATAAAAACTGCCTGGCCTCATCCAATTTATCTTGAGCACTCTCAAAAAAAGCATCACAATATAAAAACGGAAACATCGACTCCAGATAAAGTATTGGTTCATCCAGTTTATTCAGCTTTGACCACGTCTCCAAAGTAAATCTTTGCTTGGCGTTTAACACCGGAGTTGTATTCATCAGCAGCAGTGATTCAGCACGTTCTGGAAACATAGCTGCAAACTTCTGCGCGATAAAACAACCATAACTGATACCCACAAGGTGGGCACGCTCGATATTACAGTTATCCATAAGCACACCCAGATCCTGCGCAAGTAACTCAAAGGTATACGGCCCATCAGTTACCTCTGACATCCACAGCCCACGATAGTCATAGCGCAGGGTATTCAAGCCCAACTCCTTTGCCAGCTGCGCCTCAGCTTTCCAGGAATAGGCCGAATTAAGCACCCCATTCATAAAGATAACGGTATCTGCTCCTTCATTATTAACGCGATGAATATAAAAACAACTGTGACCATTAATAACTTCCATGGTGGTTCCTGTATTTCGTAGCTTCAATTAAAGCTTTTATATAGATTTATTGGAACAGGATCAAGCAAAAGGTAGATATGTATAAACCTACATAATAAAATTATTAACTAGTGCAAAAAAGCCAACGCAACAAACTCTAATAACAGCTTGTGGAACACACTTGTGTTGCAAAAAAACCACATGTACGACAAATGTTGCATTATTCCCAGCAAAAGTTTGCAAACCAACTTTGCATGCATTATAAAGCATACTGTTAACAATTTATTTTATTACTCAGGGAGTTTTAACAATGAAAAA
>QZLE01000175.1 GCA_004796365.1 Gammaproteobacteria bacterium
TGCCTGCATCACCTTCGCAAATGACCAAAGCGCGAAAATCAAAATAGCTGCAAGAACAGCCAAACCCTGGTTTAGAGGGTATTTTTCCAAGATCGAGACGCAATTCGATAAAAACATGTTGAGCGCACACATAGTGCGCGACTCATTTTTTAGCGAATTACAACAAAGATATTGGGAAAATAGGCCTAAATCAGTTGATTGTTAATTACATTCCAGAAAAACGTCGAATAATGTGTCGGCACATGATCATAAATACACTGAGGTACCGGATTATCATTAAACGATAAAGCCGCCTTTATCCCTTTTGCATCCAGTTTTTCTTGATCACTATCTTCATGATCCATCCCACCTTTGGTGATATGCTGTACATGCCCAACGTGATGGTAGTCATCAAAAAAAGGTAGGTAATGAACTACATCAGTATTATGGACGATGCGGCAATAATTTTTAACATTAAAGATATTTCGGAAATCTTCATCTCCTACGCGCGGCGACCCAAAACAGTAACACCCAGATGCACACCCTATCCTTTGCGCTGCCAGTGTCGCCAACGCTGCTCCAAGGCTGTGCCCGGTAAACCAGATATAGTTATTCTTATATGGTGTTAGGGCATGAATCAATTTTGGCCACATCTCATCCAGAGCCCGTTTGAAACCACTGTGCACTCTGCCACCGGTTTCCCACTCCACTAGTTTAAAATTCAGATTTGTTGACCAGTCCGCTATTACCTTTTTAAAACCACCCTCACCTGGCTGTGGACGCAGCTCTGAACCACGAAAAACCACAAGTGCAATCGAGCCATTACATACGACAAAACAATCAACAGTTTTGGTTTCGATGTGCTCAAATTTATCAAAGCCAACTTTTTTTAAAACCTCCTCTACCTTTTGTGCATCTGAATAGGCAAGAACAGACGCCTCTGCCAACCACCAAGCATTTACCTGACTGAAGCCACTTTCAAAATCTTCAAAGGGATACTCTTCGAAGTTCATAAAGAACTCATAATCATCGTAAGGCGGCGCCATTTCTGACCAGTTATCCAACTTTACACAACGCATCCATTCTCTCCTAAAATCCAGGCTAAGCCATATTATAATTTAAATATAGCAAAACGTTGGTAACATATCATATTCCCCATTGATTTTATGGCTCTTTTCTGTAAAAATTGAAAATCGCACTGACGAATATGGCAAATAGAAATATTGCTGTATTTCTCAATCCCCAGGCATTAATGTTTGGGAGGTAATGAAAACTGGGGCAAAAGTCTTTTAATTTCATATAATCTAAAGATCTCTTGGATAATAAAAGACTTCTTAGATAACTATAAGTGGATTTGCAATCAGCAATATGGATACAGTGGATAATAACTCGGTCAAGATCACCACCAAACATAACAGGACGTTCATTTTTGAACTGTCGTCCTCGGATGGATCCATCCGCAATAAGCCTGCTGAATTTTACAAAGAGCTTCTCGGCCACATCCAAGCTAATACTTCGCCAAGCTCCGGTGATTCGCTCAAAGGTGTTCTGAAACTGATCAACTGCAATGAACTTATTTCCCAACATTCTATCGGACTGGTAATTACCGCGCTGGTAAAAGGCGATCTAAGCGTAAAAGAGAAAAAGGACTACGACAATCCAGCCCCTGAGTTTGATTATAAAGAAGTTGTGGCAGAGGCGATTAAACCTAAGAAACAGGCCAAGAAAAAGATAAAGAAAGAAGAGTCAGGTGACAACCAGTGCACCAGCAAAAGTGGCACCACGCAAGGCAAAGCATCCCCTTCTGCTAGCAAGACCGCAACTGCTGGCGACCCAGTCAGCATGGTTACCGGCGAAGAGTTATTGCAGTTGGTTGATTTTGAGATGCCCGGCCCGTTTACCCTGGTGTGGAAACGCACCTATCGCAGTTCTGCCGCCAATATCGACAATGGCCTGGGATTTGGTTGGACCACAGTATTTGATACCGAGGTTATTGTTGATGCCACCCCAGATGGACTTGGTGGCGTAATTTACCGTGATGCCGAATCACGTGAGATTCCGTTCCCGCTTCCCAATCCCGGATTTGAATCTCGCCAGCCATTTGAGAACCTGGTGTTGCGCTGTGAAGGCCCTAATGAATTTACCATTATCTTCCCGGATGGGACTCACCATGTATTCCGCCCACAAGCTGGAAGATACCGTCTCAGCCATATCTCAACTCCGCGCGGTAATGCCCTAGAGATGCTCTATACCGAAAAGGGTAATATTTCAAGAATCGATAATCGCGCCGGACGCTGCGTGTTTATCGAACGCCAGAAATCGGGGCATATCTCCGGCATTGTTGCCGGAACTGTGGACGAAAAGACCCGCAGAGCCACCTCATTAAAGCACACCTATGTACGCTATCGCTATGACGAAGAGTTTAACCTTATCGAAGTGATCGACGCCTGCGATGCCTCAGAAAAATACGAATACAACAATCACATCATCATCAAACGCACCCTGCGTTCCGGATTTAATCTTTACTTTGAGTGGGACAACCATTCAGTTTTGGGAAAATGTATCCGCCAGTATGGTGACAACGGCTACTACGACTACTCATTTGAATACAAACTTGAGATTAGAAAGTCTTTCAGCCGTGATGGCCGCGGTGTAAAAACAGGCTATGAATTCAACAGCAAAGGGCTATTGCTAGAACAAAGCATTGGCAAGAACTCTCCTGCTGCAAACAAATACGATGAGATAGGCAGACGGATCGAGGCCATTGACCCCAATGGTGCAAAAAAACTAATTAACTACGATGAAGACGGCAAGCTGGAAGAGATCATTGATGCGCGTGGAAGCAGCACCTCTTACCGCTATAACGAGATAGACGACCCAATCTATATGACCGATGCTGAAGGCAATGTTTGGGAGCGTAAGTTTGACCCATTCGGCAATATCATTGAGCTTACAGATCCTGCCGGCAGAACCACACAATACGAATACAACCTAAATGGCACACTAAGACAGATCACCTATCCAAGCGGCAGAATTCGCAAGCTAATCTGGAATGAGAAGGCAGAGTTTGTCGGTGATTGGGATGTGGAAACCAACTCCCTGTCGGAATATCTGTATGATGATCTGGGGCGTATGACCCACTCTCTTTCTGCCAATGGTGATCTTAAACGTTATGAATATGATGCTATGAGCAGGGTCACCAGAATTGCTCAGGGAGTAAGCTTGAATGACTATGAAACTCCTCTATCCCAGATCAAATCGGCTAATGATGGACGCGTAAGCATCCAAAGCTTTGAATACAACAAAGATGGCAGGCTAATTCAATACACAGATGCCAATGGCAATATCACCCGTTATGCCTACGATGGTCTGGCACATATCCGCAAAAAGACTATGCCTGATGGCAGCACCTTTGAATATCTCTATGATGAAGAGCGCAATCTAGTTGGACTAATCAACGAGAACGGTGAGCGCTATCGCCTTAATTACGATGACAATGAGAATATCACTCGCGAGGTTGGATTTGACGGCAGAACCCAACACTACGAATATGATGCTGCAGGACATTTGGTATTCCATAAAGATGGCGATGCCCGCGAGATCACATATGAACGTGATAAGCTAGGCAACCTTACCAAGCGCATCTCAAATAACACCAAGACCGGTGAGCAAGAGATCTGTGAATACACCTACGATCGTCTTAATCGCCTGATTCATGCTGATAATAAACACCAGCGCCTGCAATTTAACTACGATGGCTGCGGCAATTTGCTTGAAGAGTGGCAGGATGACAAATGCATCACTCATAACTACGATGCCGACAGCAACCGTATCAGCACCACTCTGCCCGATGGCAATGTAATCAACTACAGTTACAACCATAAAGGCGAATGCACTGGCATCCAGTTTAATAACCAGCCAGTGATCGGGATTGAACGTAGCAACAACGGCATGGAATCCAGGCGCACCCTTTTTAATAAAAGCGGGGGCAACAGCAGCGGAAGCAATGGCGTAACAGTTGAAAAACATTACGATCCGCAAAACCGCCTTACCCAACAGCGTATCTTCAACGAAGCCAATACTGAATCTCCTATTTTGGAAAAACTATATCAATATGACCAGAACGGACATCTGCTTCAAAGCAGAATTAAGAGCGAGAAGGGTGAAGGCAAACTAAATCTCAATGCCATTGCCGACTACAAATACGACCCCCTGGGACAGCTAATTCATGCCGACGGCATGACTGAAGAGACATTCAAGTTCGACCCAGCCGGCAACCTTATTAGCGACGACGACAACTCAGAACACTGTTTAGAAGGCAATCGCCAAACCAAATACAAAGGACATGAATTTGAGTTTGATTCCTTAGGAAACATTACACAAAGAACAGACATCAAATCCGGTCAAAAGACCACATTCAAATACAATGCAGAAAACCAGTTGATTGAGTCTAAAAAAGCAGGCCTTACTACCAAATACAAATACGATGCACTAGGTAGGCGTATCCAAAAGAAAGACGATACCGGCACCATTGATTTTATCTGGGATGGAGATGTTCTGGTGACCGAGCAAAGATCGAATTCTAAAAAAATCTACATCCACGAGCCAAATACATTCCGTCCAGTGGCGCAGATCCAAAATGCAAATATCTATCACTACCATTTAGATCATATCGGTACTCCGCAAGAGATCACCGACCAGCAAGGCAACTTAGTCTGGCAGGCAAACTACAGCGCCTATGGAAAGGTCATCTCCAGAAAGGTAGCACAGATCCAAAATAACCTACGTTTCCAAGGACAATACTACGACGAAGAAAGTGAACTGCACTACAATCGTCATAGATACTTTGACCCACATACCGGTAGATATATTCACCAAGACCCTATTGGTCTACTTGGTGGCAAGAACGCCTACAGCTACTGCAAAAACCCAACTAGCTATACTGATGCATTAGGGTTAAGCGCAGCTAAAGAATCACCAGATAGAACCAAAAACGCACAAGAGCGTAAACAAAACCCGGCTACCGATAACAAAGGTGCATCAAGCAGCAGTGGTAATAACGCACCTAATGAAGAAAAGCACAATACCCACAGTGTATCTTCCACCGGGCAAGTAAAAGCAAATCAAGCATCAGCACCAAAAGGAGCTGCAGCAGAAAACAACTCCACAGTTCAGTGTGAGAAAAACTACTGGATTGAATATCAGTTTGTTGATTCTGCCGGCAAGCCGGTTAAAGGCCTTGCATACCATTTTGAAGACTGCGAACAAAGCCAGGAAGATAGCAAGTTAGGCGATGACGGTATGATTAAACGTAAATTACTTGCTCAGGCCGGTGACTGCGTTGCTAAAATCCAATATATTTCAAACGCCAAATGGTCACAAGAAGAAGCACGTACCGGTGACATTGTTAAGCTATCCGCTGATGCCATTGGTTATGATGATGGTGAAAAAGCCAAAATCACAATCTACGAAATGGATCACGATGGCAACGATGATTTTATTGAAGAGCTGGAAGCTGAAGTCAAGGGTGAAAAGATAAAAGCTCAATGGGAATACTACTATACGCCCGATGATGACGATACTGATAGCAATTCAGATAACAGTACTGGAAAAAATGGTGAACAAAACGATAGCGATAAAGGTAAAACTGGGTACACCCTTCCAGAATACTATTTCGAGGTAGAGGTTCTTGGACAAAAAACTAGATCGACCATCTTGCAATACCAAGCCTGGATCGAAATATCGATAATTAATGAATATGATGAGCCGCTTGCAAACGAACGCTATATAGTCCACTTCCCTGATGGGCATCAGCGCACTGGATTATTGGACGATAATGGGAAAGCGCGAGAAGATAATATCCCTCCAGGTAAATTCCGAATTGAACTTCCACTAATTGATAAGGATACCGAGGTAACCAATAACGAAGAGTCTAAGGAAAATAAATAATGCCATCCATTAGCCTTGAAACAGATAAATCTCATCAGCTAAAGGTCAAGACCGTCGACCCACTAAAGATATACTGTGAAATAGATGTTGAAGACAATCAAGAAGAACAGGTAGGCATTCTTACACTTACCCAAAACATCAATGGCGAGCTACATAAAGAGCAGAAAATAAAACTTAAAAATGCCCGCAAATATGAAGATGGCTGGGTAGAAATTACAGCTTCGGGTGTTAAAAAAGAAGGTGAGCTCACACTAACTCTCAAATATATTGCCGAAGCAAAGGTAAACCAAAGCGAATATCAAGAAGCCTCAGATGAAGTTGAAGAGGAATTCACCATCTTTGAAAATATTCCTTACGATGAATTTATCAAATTTGGTTCAGACTCTGAATAATAGAAAAA
>QZLE01000178.1 GCA_004796365.1 Gammaproteobacteria bacterium
AATCAGCATAGTTACGTAAGCTGAAGGCAATTGTGGCTAAGATTGCCTGGACGAGATAGATTACGAATACTACTTCATAATGATCTAGTCCAAGGGCAAGTAGACGATGATGGATATGGTTTTTATCGGCAACAAATGGTGATTTGCCCTGACAGATTCTGATAAACATCACCATTAAGGTGTCAAAAATTGGCCAGCAAAGAAGAATTAGGGGAATGCCAGGGTTATATGGCATATCATCTTGTTGAGTAACCATAATTGCCAGAGTGCCAATTGCAAAACCTAAAAATTGGCTGCCGGTATCTCCCATGAAAATGCGAGCTGGGTGGGTGTTAAAACGTAAAAAACCTAAGGTGCTGCCCATAATTGATATTGCTATCAAGGCTATATAAGGATTGCCCGAACCTGTTGACTCAGTGGATATATAGCTGAGTAGACCGATTGCACCAAAGCCGATCAGGGTGGTTCCACCAGCCAGGCCGTCTAGGCCATCAACCAGGTTCATAGCGTTGGTTATACCTAGCAAGGTAAAGATGGTAAGTGGAATAGATATCCACTGGGCTATTGGCTCCAAACCCATAAACGGAATGTATCTTATCTGTACTCCACCAATAATTACGACTAAGACAACCGCAAGTATTTGGCCGAAGAATTTTATTTTGTAATTGAGATCGCTACGGTCATCCCAAACACCAAAAAAATAGATTATTGCCACTGAGATCAGGAAGATTACAAACTCTTGACTTTTAGGGAGCCATAAAAGCATTGGCACTAATGCTGCAATCACCATGGCGACACCACCAACTCGTGGGATGGCGTTAACGTGAACCTTGCGTTCATCTGGAATATCAACCAGCCCAATTCTTGGCGCAAACCTAATTAAAGGCGGTATCAGCAACATGCTGATAAACATAGCCAGAATAAAGCTGGGGAATAATAACATCTAAGAGCTCTCCTAATCAGGAATGTATTCGCTTAGAGTACCTGATATCTCCTTGGCAAATTCAGTCAGCACTTTGTCAGCCTCTTCCGGACTGGATCCGGCAGGTATCATGGTTGTAAGTCTAACCAATGAGCCATCTGATCGATTCTTGGTAAGGGCGTCCCAGAACAACCACCACTTAACCATATATTCACTGGTGATTGAGCGACCACGCTGCTGGAACCAGTAGTAGATCAGCGAGGTTTTATCACCCTCTTTGATTATGGCTCGATTTACCTTTAGTTGTTTTCCAGAGATGCTAACTCCAGGCACATCATATTGCTCAAGACTTTCTATGCGCAGACCACTGCCAGGAATACACGAACGAGGAGAGTGCACTGATTCTCCTTTGCGCTGCGAGTCATAGTAAGCTACATAATAGTTTACGAGGTCATTGTTACCATTTTTATAATCAGCAATTATGTAATCTTCAAACTTCAGGGTATCGATATACTGCTGTTCTAGGCTGCCGCGCCTTCCTTCCCACGAGCTTAGAGAATTTGGGTATTCATCAAAGTATTTACGTTGCGGAATTATTTCTTCTCTTTCGGTAATGATAGAAGATCCAATAACCATAAAAATTACCAGCGCTATAGACGCAATGAATGGCGTATTGATACTGCGCTTAACGATAGTAGCACCTTGCGGAGTTGGCTCAGGGAATTCAAGGCCAAACACCTCGCGGAAGGGGCGCTTATCATTACTGAGTTTTACCAATACCCACATCTCGGCAAATAAAAGAGCTGCACAGATCATAAATACGATCCAGCCTTCGAAGTCATGCAAGAATCCTTCTGCCATCTCTTGTCCCCAGTACTCCACGGTCACACCAATGATGCCGATGCGAATACTGTTCATAAATACGGTAAGTGGAATAGTGGTAATAAAAACTAGCGCTCTTTTCCATAAGGCTGTTTTGTAGAAATAGGCCATGATAAAGCCCAGGGCCATTAACGGGAAAAGATAGCGCAAACCATTACAGGCTTCTACAACCTGTAACTGGTAACTTCCAAGATCAATTACATTGCCTTCAAGGAACACAGTGATATCAAATAGTCGGATGAATCCAACGCCAATCTGAGAAGATATAAGCTGAAGCTTACTGGAAAGATTATTGTAAAGAAAATTTGGTAAAGGGACCATTAAAAACAGGATAAGTAGCGGGATCGCTACATGCTTAAATGCTCTCCACCCCATCATAGTATAAAAAAGACCGATTATAACCACAACGAAGGCATACTCGATCACCACATATAAAGATGATAGCTCACCAAGTGTGTATAAAAAAATACCGCTAATCAAAGCTAATAATCCAAACAATGATCCTTTAAAAGGTAGTTGCTCCAGCTGGTCTTTTTTCTGCCAAATCAGAAATGCAGCGATAAGAGGTATCATAGGGGCATGGCTATACTCTTCCATTCCCATCCAGCGGCCGTACATATATTCTAGGCCTTCATAGAATGGAATGAAAAGAGCCGCAAATAATGCTGCCCATGCTGCCCAAAGCCAGGTTGGTTCTTTCCAGATGGATATTTGTGTATTGTTGTTACTCATTAAAGGACCTCAAAATTAACTAAAGCGCGTCAAACACATTGGCGTAATTATTGGCGAGAACTTTGCGATCAAAGTAGTTTTCAACATAACGTCTTCCGTTATCGCCTTTGTTTTTATGTAGCTCTGCATCATCAGCTAGCTTTGTTAGAGCATCTGCGAGCTGTTGTGCATTTTCTGGTTCAATGCAAATTCCGCATTCAGCATTTTCGATAATCTCTTTTACTTCACCTTCGACACCTAAAACTATAGGCTTGCGCATTGCCATACTTTCAAAAATTTTGGAAGGTATTACAGTCTTAAACAGATCTGATTTTTTTAACAAAACTAAGCTAGCATCAGAAAGATCCCACACTTCGGGCATGCGTGCCTTTGGCATTTGACCTAGCATTAAGACATTATTTAATTGCATCTCTTCTTTAAGGGATAATAGTTTGTTACGTTCAGCCCCATCACCAACCAATATAAAAATAATGTCATCACGGTCGCGTAATAGGTTTGCAGCCTCAAGCACTGTTTCTAGGTGGTGTGCCATACCATGTGTTCCCACGTATGAGGCGACAAACTTATCAGATAATTGATATTCTTCAGCTAGTTCATTTTTCCCAGAAAATTCGGAGAAAAGCTGCAGATCAACTCCGTTTTTAATGACTTCAATTTTATTTGAATCAATTCCTTTATTTGAAATATATTTTTTGAAGGCATCTGTAACGCATACAATTTTATCGCTTCGCCGATAAGCAAATCGTTCGATCCATTCAAGTACCCTAATGATTTTTTTATTGGTTATTGCTCCAACAGCGATAATTGATTCTGGCCAAAGGTCGCGAATTTCAAGAATCCAACGCGCGCGTTTGAAAAAACTATAGAAAAATCCTGCCAGCCCACAAAAAAACTGAGGTGATGTAGATACAACAATGTTGGCTTTTGGTAAAAAAGGCAGAGCCATAATAACCGCAATCATATAAAGAACATAGTTGAGAGTACGCTTTAAAAAGCCCTCGTTTGCGGTGATATAGGTCCACAATCTGATAACCTCAATTCCATCCACTATCTCTTTTTGGTATAAGCGATTTTTGAAACCCGGATAAATTTTTCCCTGGGGGTGGTTTGGAACGCAGGTAACTACCGTTACTTTATGCCCTGCTTCCACCCAATGGCGGCAGTGTTCGTATGTTCTTGTAGCTGGTGCATTAACTTCCGGTGGAAAATAATGACTTAAGAATAGTATATGCATCTCTGTAACTTCTTGCGCTGTATTCTGTAATAGCGCTTAACTTGCTTAGGGATGGTGAATATACAGTTTAACTGTTACAGGAATAATACAGGCGTAATCAATTGCGATTACACTTAGTATTCACTATGCATATGCGACTGATTTTAAGGAATTATTGCTTATTGGCGAGTATGGAAAAGATCAGCAGGCCTTGGGCAGTGGCATGAAAGTCGGATTTTGGCTTTCTTATTCCTATCGATTTCTTGGTAAAGCCAAGTTCGTTATAATTACCGATATTGATTAAGTCATCAAAGTCACCCCATCCACCATCACTGAGCTGAGCATCTATTATCCTCTTGATCCATATAGGCTGTATATTATCTTTACTATTGGTTAGCAGTAGCATCAATACGCGCTGCAGATAGACATCAACCACCCTTGGGTCATATTCAAGTTGTTTAATAGCTTTATTCTGAAGATATGACATTAACTGCGTTGCTTCTTGTTTAGGTAAGCAGTTATTTTCCTGAGCAAAAAAGATTCCCATCATTTGATGGGTAACGCAAGCAGGGCTTATAGGGTGGTAGGTACCGCAAAAGCTAGCTTTATTCTGTTCTTTAATGATATCTAGTTCGGCAAGTTCATTATCGCACGTAAGCCCGTATATGATATGTTGGTTATAGTCTGGGTATTGAAGAACTTCATCTATATTTATTCTGAAATATCTTTTGGGGTGTATAAGTTTATTCCAGGCACTGGTTGGAAATGTGTTATGGAAATTGGTTGTATAGGCTTGATAAATCTTTTCTAGATCCTCATCTTTTGTGATTAAGGTGCTTTGTTTGATCATCCACCATAGCATGGGGTTAGGGTCGGTTAGAATCTCATCTTTGTTTGCAATGATCCAAGATTTTGCTGCGTCGCGACTTTCAACAAACTCAGTATAAGATGGCAGTGGTGCTGATTTGTTGTTTATACGGTAGAGATAGCCATAAACTATCCCAATTATTATCAATAGCAACAGAAAAAGAAAAAATATGCGTTTAATAGTCGTTTTCATTCAAAGTCATCAAATTTAAAGTTAGCAGAT
>QZLE01000118.1 GCA_004796365.1 Gammaproteobacteria bacterium
CCAAAGTTCTTGAATATCTCAGCAAACTGCGGAACAACCCAGATAAGCAGAATTGTGGTTACAACAAAGGCAACCACCATAACCGCTGTCGGGTAGAACATCGCCTTTTTGATCTTCTTCTTGATTGATTCGGTTTTTTCTTTATAGGTTGCAATTTTATCCAATAAGCTCTCAAGCGCACCAGACTGCTCCCCCGCGTGAATAAGATTTACGAACAGGTCATCAAAATGACGAGGGTGCTTTGACAAAGCCTCTGCCAGCGTATTACCCTGCTCTACATCATTTTTGATGGTCAGAACCATCTCCTGCATACTCGGATTATCATGGCCTTTACCTATAATATCAAAGGCCTGAACAATAGGAACGCCGGAGGAAATCATAGTGGCAAGCTGCCTACTGAATACTGCAATATCACCTGGCTTAATAGACTTTTTCTTTGTACTCGAAAAAAGCTCTGATTTTTTACTTACCTTACCAGGGGTTATCCCCTGACGACGCAGGTCAGCCTTAACCAGCATAGGGTTAGCAGCAATTGTCTCGCCCTTAACCTTATTCCCTTTTTTATCCTTCCCTTCCCAGGCAAAGGTTGGCATCTTCTTAGGCTTTGGCGCCGCTTTGGATTTTTGTGCCATTCTGCATCCCTTTTTTAGTTCTTTTCTTTAAAAAACAAGTATAGTAACAAAGTTATTCTTTTGTAACCCTGTTTATCTCTTCTAGACTGGTAACTCCATTCTTAACTTTTTGCAACCCAGACTCTCTGAGGTCAGCGATTCCTTCTTTTTCAGCCTGATCACCGATTTCAAGAGCGTTTCCTCCTTCCATAATAATACGACCGATCTCTTCACTAATTGGCATCACCTGATATACACCAACACGCCCTTTATAGCCTTCAACACACTGATCACACCCCACAGCACCGTATAGTTGCAGATTATCAATCTCATCTTCCTTAAACCCTTCTTCCAGCAGCGTCGCTTTAGGGATATCGACCGGCTTTTTGCAATGAGGGCATAACCTGCGTGCAAGGCGCTGAGCAATAATCAAGCTCACCGCAGAAGCAATATTAAATGCAGGAACACCCATGTTTGCTAGACGGGTAAGAGTTTGCGGAGCATCATTGGTATGTAAGGTTGAAAGCACCAAGTGACCGGTAAGTGCAGCTTTAATAGCAATCTCCGCAGTTTCCAGGTCTCGAATCTCCCCTACCATTACCACATCCGGATCCTGGCGCAGGAAAGCACGTAGTGCTGAGGCAAAATCAAGGCCAGCCTTAGGGTTGGTATTTACCTGATTAATGCCGGGGAGGTTTATCTCAACCGGATCCTCCACAGTAGATATATTTCGATCATCTGTATTCAAAATATTCAAACCTGTATACAGTGAAACCGTCTTACCACTGCCGGTCGGACCAGTCACCAGAATCATTCCATAGGGGCTGGCTAGCGCCTTCTCATATCTTTCCCTTTGGGCATCTTCGTATCCAAGTTTTTCAATACCCAGCATAGCGCTACTGGAGTCAAGGATACGCAATACAATCTTCTCACCCCAAACTGTAGGACAGCTGTTTACACGAAAATCGATTGAGCGCTTCTTGGTAATATTCATCTTGATACGCCCATCCTGCGGAACTCGGCGCTCAGCAATATCCAGGCGTGACATAACCTTAATACGCGCAGTAATTCTACTTGCCAAAGTCACCGGAGGGGATGCTACTTCGTGCAACACCCCGTCTTGGCGAAACCTAACCCGAAACTTTTTCTCAAAAGGCTCAAAGTGGATATCTGAGGCTCCCTTATTAATTGCATCCAATAGAACCTTATTAACGAACCTTACTACAGGAGTATCATCAATATCAGCATCTGCATCCTGCTGCTGCTCTTCCTCGTCACCAGCAGCAATATCAATATTCTCATAATCTTCATCAAGAAGATCATCCATCTGAGCAGAATCCTGCGCCGAAAGACTATCTTCAATTGCCTTAGTTAATTTATCTTCTTCAACTAAAACGGGGTCGGTTGTTATACCAGTGTGAAATTTAAACTCATCAAGAGCCTGGACATTGGTTGGATCAGATACCGCGACAAAAAGACGTTTCCCGCGTTTAAACAAAGGCAGAGCATGATGCTGACGAATGAGCTTTTCTTTCACAAGGGAAACAGGACACTGTTCCAGGTCCATTGCCGAAAGGTCAAAAAGAGGCACCCCAAACTCAAAAGAAGCCACCTGTGCTACTTTTGCACTATCAGCAAGCCCTTCATCAACGATATATTTTACAAAAGAGACCTTCTTCTTGCGAGCTTCATCGGAACTCTTTACCGCAATATCTTCAGCAAGGATGCCATCTTCAACTAGCCTCCCTGCCAAACCACCGAGTTTTATACCTGCCGGCATCATAACACTAATATTCCATTAAACTTTATCTAGATATAGATAAAATATAGCAAACTATAGCAATTTCAGACAATCAAATTTAAAAAACTTACAGAATAGGGACCTTATTCACAATAATAATGCGAAACTTTTCTTAATACTTCTATGGCTCATTCTATTTGAATAGCTCCGTTCTTTCTGATATTTTTTACTTCATATTAATATTATTTATGCAAAGGGATTGCAATGAAAGCAGTTATTCTAGCTGGCGGCTTTGGAACCAGAATTTCCGAAGAATCCAATCTAAAACCAAAACC
>QZLE01000073.1 GCA_004796365.1 Gammaproteobacteria bacterium
GCAGCAACCAAATTCTGGGTAGTTGTGGATTTACCGATACCACCTTTACCGTAGATTGCGCATTGACGTATTTTAGCCATGATATTAACTCCTATTAATTAAATGTTACTCAGCACTGACACGTGTGCTAAATTCTTCAATTACACATGTAAGCAGATTGCGTGCCATGTGTTTTTAGTGGTGCAAGTTGTTGTAATTGATGGATAAAAGTGGTGCTTGGTATTGGTGGGTTGTGCTACATTTTTACGACAAAATGTTTGAAGAGCTACAAATTTGAGGTGTCGATTGCGAGGTTTGTAGTAGTTGATTTCTTAATCACTATTGTAGTATCCGCTACATTATTGTCGCGTCGATTATTAGAATTGTTGTGTTTGTAACAGCTGTCACACTTGCATAAAACATATATAAAACAATGGATAATATCAAAAAATGTCGTTTGGCACGTCATTTGTATTTCGTATATGGCGAAACAAGTTGTGCGACATAAAAAAGTTCTAACTTCTACTTCTCCTCTATTTATTTATGTTGGGAGAAAGCGGAGAAAGCGGAGAAAATATATGAACGATTCAGCCATACACCTTAATACACATCGTGAGATAGCTTTGCGTATTGCATTAGCAGCTCGAGCTCTTCCTGAAACAGATCCGCGACGTCTTCTAAAAGTGCTAGATGATTGCATAGGCCTGCCATTAACAGAAGACGGTTTGGATCGTTTAACTCCAGGAAAAATGAAGCAGGCTGCAGATGGTGATATGAAAGAAGTGCCAGGTGCAATGCTGCGCGAAGCAATTGCGTATCTTAAGGGCGATAAAGCACAAAATGAAGATCCATTGCCAGAGATTCGTGTATATAAAGATGGTGATATGCCAGGTTCAATTAGAGTCGCATGTGCCTCTAATTCGGCCGAGATTATAGATGGTCACTTTGGTTCGTGTGCAAGGTTTCTAATTTATCAAATATCAAAAACAGAGACGCGTTTGATTGATATTCGTTCAGGTTTAGAAGCTGACCAGGCGCCGGGTTTAGATACAGATCGTGCGATGCGACGCGCAGAGCTTGTTGCTGATTGCAGTGTATTGTTGGTTTGCTCCATTGGTGGTCCTCCTGCAGCACGTGTCACTCGACGGGGAGTGCATCCGGTGAAGATAAATGAGCCTATGGAAGCTAAAGATAAGTTAGAACAGCTGCAGGCTGTAATGCAGGATTCACCTCCGCGTTGGATGGTGAAAGATATTGAAACAAGGGAGCATGTTTCGTGATAGTTCAGAATAGAAAATGATTATTAAATCGGCTTAGCGGAGCCGAAGGGTTAAATCGATGGCCTGAAAAAGCCAAACAAAGATGCAGAGAGGCAAAGTATGAGTTTAAGCAATGCCGAAATAAAAGAGTTACGCGACGAACCAGCATGTGATTCCAATAGTGAAAATAAAGAGGGTTGTGCACGGCCAAAACCTGGTGCGACAGCGGGTGGCTGTACCCTTGATGGTGCTTTGATAGCATTATTGCCAATCACAGATGTTGCCCATATAGTGCATGGGTCAATTGCATGTACCGGAAGCGCATGGGGGATTCGTGGCTCAGGTACAACTGGCGAAGGTCTATATAAGATGGGTATGACCACTGACTTAAATGAAATAGATGTCGTTATGGGTAGAGGAGAAGCCCGCCTTATTCACAGTATTCGTCAGGCAGTCTCGGATTACTCTCCTAAAGCTGTTTTCGTTTACGAGACCTGCCTGACGGCCTTAATTGGTGATGATGTCGAGGCTGTTTGTAAGGCAGCAGAGCAAAAGCTGGGGTTGCCAGTTGTTCATGTTCCGGCAGCTGGCTTTTATGGCAGTAAAAACTTCGGTAACCGTGTTGCCGGAGATGTAATGCTGAAAAATGTAATAGGCACTGCTGAACCAAAGCCTCTGCCGGAAGCTACAATAGCAGGGCATAAAATTTATCACCTTAATCTTATTGGTGAATTTAATATCGCTGGTGAATTTTGGCATGTGTTACCACTGTTCGACAAACTTGGTATAAATGTTAGGTCAACTATGTCAGGTGATGCCAGATTTGTAGATATCCAAACAATGCATCGTGCAGATGTTTCTATGGTTGTTTGTTCTAAGGCACTTATGAATGTAGCGCGTGGATTGGAACAGAAGTATGGCATACCTTGGTTTGAAGGAAGCTTCTATGGAATGAAAGATACTTCCAATGCTCTGCGCAGTATTGCTGCAATGATTGGCGATAATGATCTTATCCAACGTACGGAAGAGCTAATCGCAGAGGAAGAGGAAAAGATTAACTTTGAGTTGGATGAATATCGTCAAAAACTAAAAGATAAACGCGTATTGCTTTATACCGGAGGAGTTAAATCTTGGTCAGTCCTTTCTGCATTACAGGATGACCTTGGTATGAAGGTAGTTGTTACCGGAGTAAAAAAATCTA
>QZLE01000179.1 GCA_004796365.1 Gammaproteobacteria bacterium
CTTTGTCATGCGCACTTTCAACCTGCTTTCCAGCAAACACCTGATTTAACTGGTGTCTGTAACGCTGCAGCTGCTCCTCTTCCATTTCTTTAAGGCTTTCTCGTGTAAATATTGCTGCACTTGGATCTGCAAAGCTGGTAAGCCCACCCGCTCTTTGCACCAGATCATGCAAGTTATCATTTTTAGAAATGGTATAAACTCCAGGAAATTTAACCTCACCCCAAATCTCAACAGTTTCCACCTCACTCCAATCAGGAATCTGACGAACAAATAGCCTATCATATGGCTTTATTTCTATCTCATCTGCTTGCAAGTTTAGATCTAGTTTTATGTTTTTCACATGGCGCTTATTTCCATTTTTCACCTCAAAACGGGTAATTTCAGCATCCTGCATATATACGTTTTGTAGATAACCACCAGCTGCTTTTACCAGGTCATCAACATTCATTTCTTTTATATATGGATAATCCCCTGGAAAGCGAACTTGCCCTTCGATATTTACAATCTGCGACGTTATACTGTTCACCATATCGCCTGATATTTCTGCAATTAATGGTTCTAATATCTCTTGCCTATCACTTACTTTATGGAAAACATATACGGCATCTTCAGGTTTAAGAATAAAGTTTTCTGCTTGGTTTTCGTCAGACAAGCTTGTTTGCAGCACTGATATTTCCCCTGTTCTTGGATCAACTCTTCTAATTATCACATAATCAAGGTCTGTCCTTGGCAAAACATTAGATCCTGCAAATATAGCCTCTTTAAGTGTCATTCCACTGTGTAGTGGATACTCTCCAGGGCTCTTAATATTCCCATAGATTGAGATAACCTTTGCTGGACTTGCTTGTGTAGCCTGTTGTTTTAATTTCTCCACAAGTTTCAATAAAGCCTTCGCACGATCCTCCCCAACTTTAAAGACAGTTATTTTATCACCGCTTAATAGATTTATATCTTCACTGCTTTTTGGTGTTCCAAACACTTTTTCAAGGTTCGCACTGATAACTTTAATTGATTTATTAAGCGCAACCTCTCTTTCAACAAGTACATATGACAAGTCCACATTCGGCAGTAGAAAGTCAATTGATGGAATTGCATCACTTAATCTCATTCCTTTAAACCATGAAACTCCAATCTCTCTCCGAACATGCCCTTGCAAAAGAACTACATCTTCAACTTTATCTAGTACTGAGTAAACTTTAAGTACATCACCATCAAATAAATGAACGCTTTTAGCTTGCTTTTTTAGATCAATATCCTTATAAACTCTCTCATCACTCTCATTAATTCTTTGAATTGAAGCCATACTCGCATATGCGGTAGGCAATAATCCCCCCGCCATATCTAGTAGCAACTCAACAGTTTTTTCATTTTTGATTTCATATATAGCCGGCCTGCGAACTCCACCTGTAATCCCAACTGTTTTCCCTATAGGAGGCACAAAAATCACATCGCCAGGCTTGAGCATAACATCTGAGCTTGTATCGCCTCTAAGAAGAAGGTCATAAAGATCCATTTCTGTTATAATTTTTCCAGCTCTTTTTAACTGAATCTTACGCAATGAGCCAATGCCTTTTATTCCTCCAGAAACAAAAAGTGCATTTGTCATTGTTGATAGAGAACTGACAGTATATGAACCAGGCCTTTCAACTTCTCCAAGAACAAAAATTCTTATTGAGCGCAATACACCAAGAGTGATACTAGCCTTAACTCCAATTAGCTGTTTATCTATCTTGTCTTTTACCATATCTCGCATCTCTGCAAAGGTCATTCCGGCAACAAGAATCGGTCCTATTCCAGGGAAGTTAAGATGCCCTTCTCGGGTAACCAAAAGGTCATGAACCCCATTTCGTTTTCCATATAACTGGATAACGACATTATCATCTGGTCCAATCACATATGATAAAGGCACAGGAATATTTGCCGCTGGTGCGAATGTTGTTGGAGTACCTGCAAATAGGTCATACCCAAACTGTTTAATCTCCCCAAACTCTATTTTTTCTTTTTCTTCTCTAGCTTCTGGGATTGCCTCAGCAGCTTCTGCAATGCTATCTTCAATTTCTTTACTTGTTTCAGCTTCCCGGGGAACCACTCCATTATCTTCAGGCTCAGTTGGAACCTGATTACCTTTCCCCTGAAGCTGCCTGTTTTTCTTCTGCTTTCGTTTACTATCTGCATCACCATACATTGCAAGCGCTTCTTGCTGCTGCTCAGGGGTCAGGGACTGAAATATGCGCATCTGCTCAGCTGATGGCTGCGCTGCTTTTACACCAAAAGAAACAAACAAAAAAACGGCTGCCAATACCCTTACAAGCGGCGCCATAATACTACTAGAGCTAACTCTATGCTCCATTAATAGAACCATATACTACACCTATCCATGATCGTCCAATATCGAAGATTCTATATTATGAGGGAAATTATTGCATCAATTAATGTTAATGCTAAATAGCTTTCTTCCAATTAACCGTTACACTATGCCTTCCTCCATCAACACCATTTTTTGCAACACCTTTGGAGAAAAGTTGAAAATTAACATCGAGTTCACCTCTTCCGAACCTTCTATCATAATTCACTGACATAGTTATTAAATCAGAGTCTTCTTCCAGTTTAAAAGCACTACCCCACAACCCAATTTCAGCAGCACGTAATGAAAGCTGTAAATTTCCATATTCAGCTATTGGCAATATGGCACCAATAGTGACTGAGCTTTCAAAAGTTGCATAACCAATACCACGCCCCTTGTAATAATACCCAGATTTATACTTCTCACTAACAAGCAAATTAATACTGTCACTTCCAATATTCGCATCTACCATTTCAAAAAAAGCTCTGCCGCCAGTAATTAGTGAATTCAAAGAAAAATCAGCTCCTATTAATCCCTGCTTTCCACTTCCCACTCCACCGTTTGTTTCTAAAGCCTGCCCATACAACGCCAAGTTTGGATTAATTACATAGCGTAAATCTATACCGCTTAAGGATAATACCGCTCCTTTCTGACCACTAATTTCATCATCCCCCCTTAAAGC